>JBCDDK010000006.1:0-104249 GCA_039180345.1 Cyanobacteria bacterium P01_G01_bin.39
CAAAATTGGGATGCACTCGTTTGCCTTCTTGTTGTATCTTCATTTCTTTGAACATTAATATTAAAGAATATATATGAAATTAATATGAAGAATAATAAAAAAAATACAATTCTATGAAAATCATTTGGAACTACTTGCAAAACTCTTTCAGGATAATGAATGTAATATAATAAGAGCAATATAAATATAGTAAGTAAAACAGTACCTATAAAAGACAATAAATTTAAAGTTTTATTTTGCATTGTTTTTTATTATACAAATAATTGATTTGTCTGGAAAATTTACTCTTTAATATTTTTTTATTTTGTACTAATTAAACACGAAAGCTTTTAAAAGCTCGGGTTTCTGTTACTCTTCTACATCTGCCAACGCATCATTTAAAACCATCCGAATAATATCCGCCTTACTCCTGCCAATCCTCACAGACAAAATAGATAACTTGCGGTGGGCTGATTCTCTCAAATCAATAGTAAACCGTTTTGTACCTTCTTGAGCTTCTATCTGTAGCTTGTCCATCAGGCTTGATTCCTTATTTTGCTTTTGGCGATCGCCTATTTTTGATAGATAACGGTATCTAGTAATGTGGCTGAGGGGTTTTTGCACAGGAGAGTGAGGGTTAATGTTTGATCGCTACAGCTTGCCAGATATTTATGCGATTTTTTTTGTAGGTACTATCAATCTCTGCCGTATCGTATTTTGTATAAACCCAAAAGTAAACTAGCTTTTTTCTAAGTATTTCATTTCGGATAATTGTTTAATGATTTAACGACTAAGTTTTGTGAAATTGAGGTGATCTGTATCTACAAGAGCATTAATAAAAAAAGATAGGCTGGTTATTAAATCTCAATATAAAAATAGCTGTATATCTAACTGAGTATAATAACTAGTCTTATCTATATAAAATGAAAAAATTATTTACTATCACCCTATGGACAATAATATTTAATGCCGTAGCTATTTCTGTTCAAGCTCAAAGTGGTTCGTCTTGCTTTATGTTAGATGGTAACGGCAATCCCATAGATCTAAGTCATCTTTGTCAAAATTCTAATTCCACGAGGCGTTCTAATAGAAGATTTTCTCCTTCTGTTCAATCTACCAATAAATATCCTCAAAAAACTGGAGTCCAGATTGTTCAAATTAAAAGCAGACGTTCTGGTATTCCTGTAATCGATGTCAAATTTAATGAGAAATATGTCTTTGAGATGATGCTAGATACTGGCGCTAGCGGCGTAGTTATTACTCAACAAATGGCAAATAAATTGCAAGTTAATCATACCGATTATGTTTGGGTGTCTACTCCTAGCAGCAATTATTTTAGAATGCCTACGGGTCATGTTTATTCTATTGGAGTAGGTAAGCTCAAACAAAAAAGTCCTCGGGTAATTACTTCTCCTTCATTAGATATGGGATTACTGGGGCAAAGCTTCTTCGGCAACTATGACATCACGATTAAAAGCGATACTGTTGAATTTCGCGCCAGATAAATTTTTATTTACTGGTTATTCCCAAAATTAATCTTTCCCATAACTATAAAAAAAGCTATTATGGTAAATCGTGAGTTTTTATACTAGCCATGAATGCTGAAGCAATTATACGTTCGGTCGAGTCCGAACATCTAAAGTCGGATATCCCCGCAATTTATGTTGGAGACACTGTAGAAGTAGGGGTTAGGATTACCGAGGGGAATAAGGAACGGGTGCAGCCCTACAAGGGGACTGTGATCGCCAAACAAAACGGCGGGATCAGTGAAACCATTACTGTACGTAAAATTTTCCAAGGAGTAGGGGTAGAAAGAGTATTTTTACTACATTCTCCCATGATTGATAAGATCAAAGTGGAGCGTCGCGGTAAGGTACGTCGCGCCAAATTATACTATTTACGCGATCGCGTTGGGAAAGCTACTAGAATCAAACAACGTTTTGATCGACCAATTAAATAGTCTCGGTTATGGAGAGATAAAGTTAATTTGTCAAAAATCTTACGAAATAAGATACAATTGGTAGGCTTTAACTTATAATTTAGTTAGTAAGTCAGCATGCGTCTTTAGTTCAGTTGGTAGAACGTCGGTCTCCAAAACCGGATGTCGAGGGTTCAAGTCCTTCAAGGCGCGTAACCAAACTTAAGCTTATTTCAGATAATGTTTTGACTGAAGATTAGCTTTACTTGCATAACTTATGATTGCGACCGTTATGCTGGGGATATTGCCAAAATAATTAGATTGAGAACCGCTAATATTTACTTAATAATTGCTTAAGAGTTAAGCTGATTAATATGTAGTTGGCATTTCTGACAACAGTAAAATTTAGATTATAAAGAGCGAATACTCTGGCGAGGCAAAAGTTTTGGCTAAAAAAGATATAGTAAAAAAAGAACAACCCGCAGCTAAAGAAGCAGACGGCAACGGTGCTGCTAATTTTGCGGTTGAAACCAAAGAAGAATTAGGCAAAGTTGTCTGGCCTTCTCGTCAGCAACTGATTAGCGAATCAGCAGCCGTGATTTTGATGGTTATTCTCGTGTCTACAATTATTTATTTAATTGATAAATTCTTTGCCTGGGGAGCAGGAAAGGTATTTTAAATCATGACTAATACCGCAGACATACCAGAAGATGATAATCAGCAACCAGAAGAGGTCAAGGTAAACGTTAGAACCAAAGCTAGCCCTCGCTGGTATGCAGTACAGGTGGCTTCAGGATGTGAAAAGCGCGTCAAGACTGACATTGATATGCGAATTCAGACCCTAGATATTAGCGATCGTATTATCCAAGTTCAGATTCCGCAAACCCCAAGCGTCAAGATTCGTAAAGATGGCTCTCGCTATACTAGTGATGAGAAGGTTTTTCCTGGCTACGTTTTAGTCAAGATGTTGATGGATGATGACGCTTGGCAGGTAATTAAAAACACCCCCAATGTAATCAACTTTGTGGGTGCGGAACAAAAGCGTCGCTATGGTCGAGGCAGAGGTCATGTCAAACCATTACCTTTATCTCGTGCTGAAGTAGAACGAATCTTTAAGCAATCGGAAGAACAAGAACCAGTCATTAAAATTGACATGGAAATTGGTGATAAAATTGCTGTTCTCTCTGGTCCGTTCAAGGAATTTGAAGGAGAGGTGATCGAAGTTAGCCCAGAAAGAAGCAAGCTTAAAGCTTTATTGTCTATCTTTGGGCGCGATACTCCAGTAGAGTTGGAGTTTAATCAAGTGGAAAAACAAAACTAAATAATGCCTAGAAAAGTTGTAGCCTTAATCAAATTAGCCTTGCCTGCGGGTAAAGCTAACCCTGCACCTCCTGTTGGTCCTGCCTTGGGTCAGCACGGTGTCAATATCATGGCATTTTGTAAAGAATACAATGCCAAAACAGCAGATAAAGCAGGATTAGTAATTCCTGTAGAAATATCTGTCTTTGAAGATAGAAGTTTTACTTTTATCCTCAAAACTCCTCCTGCCTCCGTTTTGATTAAAAAAGCGGCAGGAATTGACAAAGGAGCAAGCGAGCCTAACAAACAAAAAGTCGCTACTATTACTCAAGATCAGCTTAAGGAAATTGCTCAAACCAAGCTCCCCGACCTCAATGCCAATGACATTGAGGCAGCAATGAAAATTGTGGCGGGAACAGCTAAGAACATGGGCGTGGCAATTGCTGAATAAGCTCACTTAACATTTTTTAATATTTTAATGGGGAGAGGCAAATGCTTCGCTAATTACCCAAGGAGTAAAACATGGTCAAGAAAATGTCTCGTCGGATGCGAGAACTGGTCACGAAAGTTGATGAAGATAAGGCTTACGAGCCGATTGAAGCACTAAACCTGCTCAAAGAAACGGCAACGGCAAAGTTTGATGAGACAGCAGAAGCTCATATCAAACTGGGGATCGATCCTAAATACACCGACCAACAGCTTAGAACAACCGTGAGTCTACCCAAAGGGACTGGTCAAACCGTTAGAGTTGCAGTAATTGCTCGCGGTGAGAAGGTTAAAGAAGCTGAGGAAGCTGGGGCTGAAATTTTTGGTTCAGAAGAGCTAATCGAAGATATTCAAAAAGGGATGATGGATTTTGATATCTTAATCGCTACTCCTGACATGATGCCGAAAGTAGCTAAATTAGGACGGGTATTAGGACCAAAAGGCTTGATGCCTTCTCCCAAAGGTGGTACCGTGACAGCCGACCTCGAACCAGCAGTGAGTGCATTTAAAGCTGGTAAGTTAGAATTTAGAGCTGACAAAACAGGCATTGTTCATGTTATGTTTGGTAAGGCATCTTTTTCAGCAGAAGATTTATTAGAAAATCTCAAAGCTCTACAGGAAACCATTGACCGCAACCGCCCTAGTGGTGCCAAAGGTCGTTACTGGCGCACTGTTTATGTTTCTGCTTCGATGGGTCCATCAATCCAGGTTGATGTCAGTGCCTTACAAGATTTAAGTTTAACTCAAGCAGCCTAAACGAAAATTAGTAATTAATCCACTACAAATAAATATCTTAATCAAACGACTAGTACCAAAGACAGCGGGCGCGTTGATTCGCTTAATTTCCTGCCGAGGTCAATGTCTAAAAGTTTAAATCTCTCTTCTCTAGATGAGAAGGGAAACCAAACCTAGGCAACCTCTGGCATGAAGCTGGAGGTTTTGTCGTTGATGACCCAAAAGATCCTAAAAAAAAAGGAGGTGATATGGAATGGGGAGAACCCTAGCCAACAAAAAAGAAATAGTCAGCGAATTAAAAGAAAGTTTGAGTGAGGCTCAACTAACTTTTGTGATTAATTACGAAGGGTTGTCGGTAGCAGAAATTACCGAGCTACGTAATCGGTTGCGTCCTAGCGGCGCTAGCTGCAAGATTACCAAAAATACCCTGATGAACATTGCCATTGATGGCGATGAAGATTGGCAGCCGATGGAGGAATTTCTCAACGATGCTGCTGCTTTTCTATTCACAGGAGAAGAAATTGGCGCAGCCGTCAAAGCCTATAAAGGATTCCAGAAGGAAACCAAAAAGACCGAATTACGCGGTGGCGTATTAGAGGGAAAGGCTCTAACTAAAGAACAGGTGGAAGCTTTAGGCGATCTGCCTACCAAAGACGAGCTATATGCCAAAATTGCTGGTTCACTCAATGCTTTGGCAACCAAACTTGCTGTTGGTGTTAAAGAAGTTCCCAGTGGACTTGCCAGAGGCATCAAAGCTGTTTCGGAGAAAGAGGAATAAACTACTTTCTCCAACTATTTGCACAACTAACTAACAATTAATTATCAAGATCGGAGTAAAATATGTCTGCTGCAACTGATGAAATTCTCGAAAAGTTGAAGTCCCTGAGTCTTTTAGAGGCTTCTGAACTAGTTTCTCAAATCGAAGAAACATTTGGCGTAAGTGCTGCTGCTTCTGCTGGAGTCGTTATGGCTGCTCCTGGTGCTGGTGGTGCTGCTGAAGCAGAGGAAGAGAAAACTGAATTCGACGTAATCCTCGAAGAAGTACCCAAAGATAAGAAAATTGCCATTCTTAAGGTGGTACGTACCATTACTGGCTTAGGTCTTAAAGAAGCCAAAGAAATGGTTGAATCTACACCTAAAGCTCTTAAAGAAGGTGTTGCTAAAGAGGATGCTGAAGAAACCAAAACTAAGTTGGAAGAAGCTGGAGCTAAAGTTACTGTTAAGTAATTAGCTAATTTCAGTTTCAATTCTAGCTAAAGAGGATGTTGTATATACAATATCCTCTTTTTTTATTAATTATCATTCCATAGCAAGATACTTTATTAGCGAATCGATTGTAATAAAAATAAATAGGTTATTTTAATGTGTGAACAGTACGCCTCGCGTTTAGAGTGGGGTTTGTGTTGACTTCATAAAATCTCAGTTTTTTTGTGTTTTACTATAAGTTTTCGGGCGCTGCATCACAATGGTGCAATAACCAAAAAGACATAATTAATAATAAAAACATTAATAATTTACTCAAGGGAGATTGAAAAATGAGAAATAAATGGTTCAATTGGCGATCGCTAATAATAGCTACAAGTATATTTATTATTAGCAATTTGTCCCATGCTGCGGCTCAAAATTCTTCTACATTAGTAGCAATCGACTTTTTAGACGCTATCAGAGGTGCTGTTCAATATATCCAGGTGGCTAACATCTCTGATGAACAGGAGATTGCTCTGGGCAAGCAAACTAACGAACAGGTTTTGTCACAGTATCGACTGTACAATAATTCGCAGATTCAGCAATACTTTAGTAGTTTAGGTAAAGAATTAATCCGCAATAGCGATAGCCGCGATATCCCCTTCGTATTTCAGGTAGTTGATAGCGAAGAAGTCAACGCCTTTGCTACTCCTGGTGGCTATGTTTATGTAACGACAGGGTTAATGAAGATTGCGGAAAATAGGGCGCAGTTAGCTTCGGTTACAGCACATGAAATTGCCCACATCAATGAAAAACATGGTGTCAGAGGACTAAAGCAAGCAGCCGCCGCCCAGGGGATTGCTACAACTGTAGGAGTTGACAGCGATGCCGTAGCACAGTTGGCATATCAGCTAACCGTCGATTTACCTAGAAGCCGCTCATTCGAGTATGAAGCCGATAGCAGTGGACTTCAAATATTACAGCAGGCTGGCTATCCTGGAGAAGCTTTCGCTAACTTTTTGGTTAAGTTAAAAGGCGGTGGCGGTACCCCTGAGTTTACTCGGACTCATCCCAGCAGCGAGAATCGAGTAAAGGCTATTTCTCAAGCAGCAACTAAAAACCAAGTTCCCACTAATAAAGGTCAAGATAGTAGTGAGTATCGCAACAATGTTTTGGCTTATCTATAGCTTCAGTTACAGTTGTGTGAGAATTAATGTTGCAATTGATTGTATGGTAAAGCGATCGCTAGAATTAGCGATCGCTTTTTATGGAAAAAGTAAAATCCTGTAGCGTAATTTACTTTACGAAAACTAAGCAACCATCATTCTTGCTAATGAAGCGATCGTATCGTTATGATTTACCAAAGGGTCATATCGAACCAGGAGAGACAGATTTGCAGTGCGCCCTCAGAGAACTATTTGAAGAGACAGGAATTACTAATCGCCAAGTTCGAGGCAAACTTGATTTTCGCTTCAAAACTATTTACTATCCCCGCTATCGTCATTTCAGTAGGCAAAAGGTAGAAAAGTCTTTGGTTATTTTTTTTTGTTGGGTCAGTGAAGAACTAGAAATTGTGATGACCGAACACAGTGATTCGGAGTGGGTTAAATGGAACCCACCCCACTTTTTTCACAATCGCATTATCGATGAGTTGCTGGTAGCAGTAGGAAAGGAATTACCACTTAAGCAATATTCTGAGATTTCAAAAGCTATCATGTATACCATAATGTCTAGATATATTCATTTTTAATAGCGTGAATCAAAAAATTAGTTTGGATTAAGAGTGATCGCATTTTACATTAACCTATACAACAGGAGTAAATATTCTCACTACATCATTTATTTATTCTTTGTGTTGTTGTGCTGCGTAATATTAATTATTAGATAAACAATCGCAGTTAACAAGATTAGTTATCTGCTTATGTCTTATGATATTGAGAGTTGCTTGTGTGAGATCTGAATTAATAGTAAGTTAATGTATTATTGCAAATTATTGTTTTGAGGAATAAAACCTTGATTCGCCTAGCTAGATTTTTAACTAATGGATATGATCCTATTTATATTGGTACCTCTACTAATGATACCTCTATTACAGTTGCTCTAACAGAATACATCACTCTCAGAGAAGAAATCTTACAACAAAATCGAAATAGAAATCAGATATTAAGTTTTGGTATTACGGCATTATCTTTGTTGATTAGTGCGGGATTTATTGGCATACGTAATATAAAAATCACAGAAATAAATTATGAAATGCTTGATTTTTTTTTTTACCAGTTCTAGTTAATTTTGTCTTTAAAATACTTGTGCCTTTAACGTGTTTGATAATTCTTGCTTCATATACAAATAGTTCAGTTGTAATTGTTAGAATCGGTTCCTATCTTGCTAAACGGGAAGATGCGATTAATCAATGGGTAAATCAGACAGAAACAGTATCTCAACCTATACACTGGGAAAAATCAATAAGTAGTGTAGTTAAATTTGAAACTTTTTTTATTACTATAATAGTCAGCATTGCTTTTTTAATGGTTTCTTACTTTTCACTTAGCTTTTCTTCAGAGAATCTCATTGCATCTCAGATAGAAATGTCTTTATGTAAACCATTCATATTTGATTGTAGTAATTCTTTTGATTTAGGCAAAGGATTAGAACTTATTTCTACAATAATATTTATTGTTTCCTTTTTAATATTTACTATTGAAATTTGGCAAATTCTACAAATAACATGTTTTCCAATAAATTCTTTATTTGACTTTATTTTTGTGTTGTTAGTTTTTTTGGGATATTTTACCTTGATCTCGATACTTTTTTTCCCATGGCTGCTATTATCGTTTTTTATAGCTATATTTTTTATTCCATAAAATCAGGAACGCCTTTTTATATATTGTTTGAGGTGCTTATGCTTATTTTTAAGCACCTCTAAGTCTATTTAAGCTTTTTGTAAAGCTTCTTGATAAGTAGGGAAATCAGTGTAGCCTTTCGCGTCAAAAGAATACCAAACATCCATACCCGCTTCTGGATTTAATTCCCAATTATTGGCAAAACGGGCTACCAAATCAGGATTGCTAATAAATGGTCTACCAAAGGCAATTAAATCAGCATCTCCAGATGCGATCGCCTGTTCGGCAGCGTTGCGATCATAACCACAGTTGCCAATTAATACGCCATCATAGATTTTTCTCAGATCTTTTAAAGTGATAGGTTCACCCAATTCATGGAAGCCAAAAGCAAGACCATCAAGTACGTGAAGATATGCGAGGTTGTATTGATTTAACTGCTGCACAACGTAGGTGAAAGTTTCGCGATAGTCTGGGGAACCCATATCGTTAAAACTACCGTTGGGGGACAGTCTTACTCCGACATCTTTAGCATCCCAAACAGTTAAGACCGCCTCGACAATTTCTTTGAGAAAACGATAGCGATTTTCAATACTGCCGCCGTACTCATCGTTGCGATGATTGGTTTTTGATTGTAAAAATTCATCGATTAAGTAGCCGTTGGCACTATGAATTTCTACCCCGTCAAAACCAGCTTGTTTAGCTCTGGCTGAGGCTAAACGATAATCTTCCACAACTTGAGGTATTTCGGCTGTATCTAAAGCTCTAGGTGTCTGATATGGCTGTTTGCCTTCAGGAGTATGAGCCTCCATCCCTTCAATTTTAATTGCTGATGGTGCTACTGGTAATTCGTTGTTAGGTTGAAAACTACTGTGGGAAGCTCTTCCTGTATGCCATAGCTGGAGATAAATTAGAGCGCCTTTTTGATGTACCGCATCAACTACTTGTTTCCAGGCTTCAGCTTGTTCATCGGTATAGATGCCTGGAGATTGTTGCCAGCCATTACCTTGTTCGGAGATAGTAGTAGCTTCGGTAATTATCAAACCCGCACCCGCACGTTGGGCGTAATATTCAGCCATCAAGGAATTAGCCATTCTTTCTTTACCCGCACGTCCGCGAGTCAAGGGAGCCATAACTACACGATTTTTCAGTGATATACCCTTGTTTAAAGGACTTAATAAGTGAGGTACGCTAGTTTTAGAAGTCATAGTTTCTAATTGATGGTTGTTAGTTATTGGTAACTAGTAGTTCAATTTTGGTATAAATTTAACTACAAATCTTTTGCACGCTGGTAAGAATCTTTACTTCATCCCACCAGGCTTTAAGTTTGGGAGTTGAGGCGGTAACGGCTGCAAATTGAGGAGTCTTTTCTAAGTAGACAAAAATGGGAATTAGATAAAAATCGGCAATGGTGATCAAACTACCTACTAAAAAAGGACTGTTGGTAAACAATTCCTCAATCGCCCGAAGCGCTTTTGCCGTTGGTTCAACTGCTTTTTTAACTGCTTCGGTGTCCGTTTCTCCTCCTTGACTCGGTACAATCAGATTTTGAATCACAATAGTGCTGATAGCGTTGGGATAGAGATAGTTATCAATAATGCCCATAATTTGATACATGCGAGTTCTCGCCAAAGCATCCCCAGGACTGAACTTGTCCCCAGCTAGTTGGTGATTGATGTAGTAGGTAATAGCTGCGGTTTCATATATCTGTAGACCGTCTATTTCGATTGTAGGAACTTTGCCAAAAGGATTTTTTGCTAGGTATTCATTTGTTTGATTATCGCCGTTGAAGATGCCAATATCTGTCAGGCTATAGTTAATATTGGCTTCTGCCAGTAATAAACGCACAGTCCGAACGTAAGTACTTACTGGAGTACCGTAAAGGGTAATTTTAGGCATGCTGCAATTGGTTAAAGTTTACTTACTGTGCTGGTTTCTACCAAAGCTAAACGCTATAAACCATCAAATATGAACGAAGTAATTCTCAATACTGCGTACTGTGTTTAAAGTTCTTGTTTAGTTGGACGAATAATAATCTCGTTTACGTCAACATCTGCTGGCTGTTCAATCGCATAGGTAATGGCTCTAGCGATCGCATCAGCATCAATCGCCATGCTAGATAGTTGTTCTGCCATTTTGGCGGTTTCATCATGGGAGATTGTATTGGTTAATTCTGTAGCAACGGCACCAGGAGAAATATTAGTAGAGCGAATTTTTCCGTCTGATTCTAGTCTTATTCCCTCAGAAATCGCTTTGACGGCAAACTTAGTAGCACAGTACACTGCCCCTGAAGGAAATACCTTATGTCCCGCTACCGAGGAAATATTGACGATCTGACCTGATTCTTGTTCCAGCATGATTGGCATGACTGCGGCAACACCATAGAGTACTCCTTTGATGTTGACGTCGATCATCTTGTCCCATTCATCTACTTTGATTGCTGCTAAGGGGGACAAGGGCATTAAGCCCGCATTATTGACCAAAACATCAATCCGTCCGTAGGCTTCTTTTGTGGCATTGGCTAATGCTGATACTTGCGAGCGATCGCTTACATCTGTAACCTGATACTTAGCCGTACCACCAGCCTGTTGAATCTCTGTTACTAAATCTTTTAATCGCTCTTCTCGTCTGGCAGCCAGCATTAATTTTGCCCCACCTTTGGCTAAACGATGAGCAGTGGCTTCACCTAAACCGCTACTTGCGCCAGTAACTATTACTACTTTGTCTTTTGTTTCAGTCATAATTATTCCTTGCTTAATTAATCTCTTTTATTCGTCATCAACAGATTGACACTTATCTGACTCACTAATTTTTATAGTAGACCAGTCAACTAGCTGAAATCATTAAAATAAGATGTGTATCATTCTATTTTGAATATCAATTACTAGAATAATCTCTCATTCCTTTCAGACTTTGCCAAAACTCGTTCAAACAAAACTGAGACAAAGGTTTCCATCGGCACGGTCGATTTTGCTACTTTTGCATGTAAAATTGCCCCCTCCCAACCCGATAGCATAAATTGAGCTACTTGTTCGATATGCAACTCGTCATTAAGTTCTCCTGCGGCAACAGCGGCTAATAGACATTGAGCAAAATACTTTTCCCAACGATAAAATATCTGGTTCAGGCGATCGCGAAATAGTTCATTTTGAGCAGATAATTCCTGAGCTAAGTTACCAATTAAGCAACCATCAGTACATCCGCAGGTTTTCATATCCGCAATTTTGGCTTCAAAATAATTGCGTAACCGCATTAAAGGAGAATATCGTTCGTCTGACAAAAAATTCTCAATTCGCTGCTGATAACGATTGGCAAAATCATCAATAATCGCTAAACCAAAATCCTCTTTGCTCGAAAAATAATAATAAAACGAACCCTTGGGGACTCCTGCCGTAGTCAATATATCATTGATACTAGCGGCATTAAAACCCCTTTGGACAATGGCATTGCCACCAACGTCAATTAATTGGTCACGTTTATTAATACGTTTCATAATTTGATAGTAGACCAGTCGTCTATAAATGTCAATGTTCTCTTGGAACGGCGCATTGCTCGATCGTCATCGCTAAGTGATGACTTTGCCTCCGAAGGAGGCTGTAGCTCCAAGAGCTGCATTGACTTTGTCAAATCATTCTTACGAAGTAAACGCAAGCCCATATGCTAAGTTTTAAAACTAGAGAATCACACAATTACATCTAATCAATCAAACCAGCAAATATTGCTTAATTTAATGTCCCACTAAAACTTACCAAGTAAATGGCTAAATTTGCTAGGGTTGAATGCAGTAAAATTATCAGCAAAATTAGAGAAGTTGTTATTTAACTCGGGGGGTGATTTGGGCAATGGTCAATTTAAAATCAGCAAACCAAAGTAGTCATGTTACCCCATCTCAGAAGCGTTATAGTTCTAGTTATAAAAAGCTTTTATGGTTTATCTTCGCCTCAGTTTTGGTTCATGCTTTGGGATTGCTTTTTGTGGTCAAATATCGATTAGTTGAGCCGATTAATCCCGAAGAAACAGAACAGAAGCCAATCGAGTTTGTGACAGTTCCTGAAGAGTCAGAAGTAGAACCACCTCCAGAAACTAATAATCGTGCCGCAGAAAACTCCGTTGCCGAACCAGAACTGGAGCCAGCAGAAACTACGGATGAAACCCCATCTAGCCCAGAGCCTGCTCAGAGTCCAGATGCTGTCGCCAAAACAGAGCCGATAGCCCCACCTCCAGCACCAGAACCAGAACCGATAGCGCAACCAGAATCAATAGCCCCACCTCCAGAACCAGAGCCAGAACCAGAACCAGAGCCAGAGCCAGAACCAGAATCAATAGCCCCACCTCCAGAACCAGAGCCAGAACCAGAACCAGAGCCAGAGCCAGAACCAGAATCAATAGCCCCACCTCCAGAACCAGAGCCAGAACCAGAACCAGAGCCAGAACCAGAGCCAGAACCAGAGCCAGAACCAGAGCCAGAGCCAGAACCAGAGCCAGAACCAGAGCCAGAGCCAGAAACAAGTACCCCTATATTGTCAGATATTAATAACAATTCAACTCCGATTCCTCAAGCTGCAACACCTGAACCAACATCCTCTCCTGAAAGTGAACCAACCCCTGAAGCTCAACCACCAGAAAAGACGGCAGCACTACCTCAGCCATCTGAAGACAGTGCGGCTAGCTTGCTTGGGGGGAGCTATCAAAAAACTTTAGCGAGTGGTGGGGATGCATTTTTTAGTCCTGAAGCTCTTGAGTATAAGAGTGTGTTAAACCCAGCTCAATTAAGCGCTTTAAAAGATATTGACTTGAGCGACTATATTGCCGCGATGGAGCAACGAGTAAGACCTAACTGGAATCCGAATTATCGAGTAGACGATCGCTCGACTGTTTTGACCTTTGACATCCAAAAGAATGGTCAAGTAACTGGACTGAGGGTAACTCGTAGTTCAGGATTAGCAGATGTCGATCAAGCATCTCTAGAAGCTGTCAGAAGATCATCTCCTTTTCCACCTTTACCCCCTGACTTTCCTTTAGAAAGTTTGGAAATTACTTTTAGCTTTAATATTCATATTTATTGAGACAAGAATTTAGATTTTATGGAAAATATCTGGCAGTTATTCAAAAGTGGCGGAGTTGTCATGCTCCCTTTGTTGGGACTTTCAATTTACTCCCTGGCAATAATTTTAGAGCGATCGCTTTTTTGGCTGAGAACATCCCGCCAGCAAAATCAGGTAATCAAGCAACTGCTCAATCTCTATCGAGACGATCCTGATGCCGCGAGCAAGATGCTGAAACGGCATTTAAACCTGCCCATAGCAAGAATATTTTCAGTGGCATTATCCCTGGAGCGCTCAACACCACAAAAATTTAAGCTGGCGCTCGAAAGTGCGGCCCAGGCAGAAATTCCGATACTCAAAAGATTTAGCAACTCTTTAGAAACCGTAATTGGGGTTGCTCCTCTATTGGGTTTGTTGGGTACAGTTTTAGGCTTAATTACTTCCTTATCTTCCTTAAAATTAGGCGATATTGAATCATCTCAAGCAGCGGGAGTTACAGGAGGGATTGGAGAAGCTTTAACTTCTACCGCCGCAGGCTTGATTGTAGCGATCGCTACTCTATTTTTTGCCAGCATTTTCCGTGGACTATATCTTCAGCAGATTGCTTTAATTCAAGAAGTAGGAGGACAATTAGAACTGATCCATCTCGACCAACACGAACAACAAAAAGCATATATAGCCGTACAGGATTAAATCATGACGAGTAAGACATTTGTTCGTAGGGATAACAACTAACAACTGTACAGACAAGGCATGCCTTGTCTCCAACAACTAACCAAATTAAAATGCGCTTACCTGAAGAACTAGATCAGCCCCCTAGAATTAATATTTTGCCGATGATCGACGTGATCTTCGCAATTTTGGTATTTTTCATTGTTTCGAGCCTCTATTTAACTCGCTCTGAAGGTTTACCAGTTAATCTGCCCAGTGCCGCTACTGCCGAGGTGCAGAAAAATCAGCAAATCACCGTCAGTCTAGATGAGCAGGGAGAACTAACAATAGATAGTCAACCAGCGCAAATTAATCAGCTTAAAGCTGAAATTGAAAAATTAATTAGTGCCGAATCCAATACTACCGTTATTGTCAATGCCGATAAAACAGTCGAGCATGGTCTGGTAGTAGAGGTTATCGACCAAATTAGGCAAATTCCTGAAGTACAATTAGCGATCGCTGCTAAAAAGAAAATTGACGAGTGAAGCACAGGGATAAATGGCTCAATACCTTCTCAATACCTTGATTTATCTACTGCCTAATAATGCTAAAGGGTCAAGAACTTGGCTATTGTGAGAATGGATTTCAAAATGTAGATGAGACCCTGTACTATAGCCTGTACTGCCCATCTCAGCTATTTGCTCTCCCTGGTTTACCTTCTGACCATGACTGACCAAAATTTTACTATTGTGAGCATATAAGGTAACACTACCATCAAGATGTTCGATCTTGATCAAATTACCATAACCACCATGCCATCCCGCGCCAATTACTTTCCCTGATGCCGCAGCTATGATGGGAGTGCCAATAGGTGCTGCAATATCGATACCACGATGCATTCTACCCCAACGCCATCCATATCCAGAGGTTAAAACCCCTTGTGCAGGCCAAATATAACCATTAAAACCACTAGGGAGATATTCTTCAGAATCGGGTAAAGGAGGTAATGTCAATGCCACAACATCTTCATTAATTAAATCTGTCTTAAGATCATATTGCAGTTCAGGCAAATCTGACTTGGCGATAGTGTTAGACTGTCTTGATCGATTGGATTGAATTTGATTTGATAATGGTTGGGCAGAGGAAACATCCTGAGAGTTGAGGACGCTATCGCTACTAGCGCCGTTGTTATCTAGTTCTTGCTCTTGATTCTGTGACCGCAATGATTCGATTTCGGCTCTTAACTTGGCAATATGAGGGTTGTCGGGGTCGATTCTTGAGTTCAACTCTGTGGGGTCTACCCTTGATAAATTATTATCAGTGACAGGAACTTTGGCGATATTTTGTTCCGACTGGGATTGATTAGATGGTTCAGTTAAAGGCTGAGTTGCAGTCTGGTGGATATTATCAGATGTTGCACTACTAGGATGTCTACTAGTGTCCAAAGAAATACCACCAATTGCCAATGGTGGTATTTTTAGCTGCTGACCGACAAAAATAATATTGGAGTTCTTAATGCCATTAAGTTTGACTAACTCTTTACTAGATACCTTATATTTTTTGGCAATTTGACTGACGGTTTCTCCTCGTTGAACTTGGTGAGTTCTTGGTTGAGCTAATTGCTCTAATTCTTCTCCTTGAGCTAGCAGATTTGAGCGGTTAATTGGCTTGGATTCAGTAGCTAAAGGTGAAATTGTTGGTACTTTTGAACTATCGTTGTCTAATCTCGCATCTGAGGATTTAACGGGTGATTTAGCCAGTAGAGACTCAGTAGAGAAAGGGACGAAATGCAGAAGACGAGGCAAAAAATTAACTACAGGGTTCTGATTTTGCTGTGTTGTTTTGTTCTTACCAGAATTAGTCAGTGAATCAGAAGCTTGAAGATGGTCTGAACCACTAGCTTGTGCCACATGATTTGAGCCTGTGAAGTTGAATGCTGCGGCTAAAGATACGAAAATCCCAAATTTTAAGCAAATATTATTATAAATATTCTTTTTTGGTTGATTATTGGCAGTCAAATTATCCTGACAAGACTGCCAAAAAAAATGTTCAAGAAGATTAGACTCTGTTGGCAAATTCTTTGAGGATAAATTTTTATTTTGAATCATGTTGGCGAGGAGTCTATCTTTAATTTGTTGATGCTTCGGGTTTAGTTTAGTTCTGGCTCAAATCATTCTGGTTAGATGGTGTGACGCTCAACACCAGCTTTGCCACTTAACTTTATGCAAAAGTTACTTAAAATACTTGACGATTATTGCCTATTTTTATGGCAGGTTAGCTTAATATGGCATTTTAGACAAGTGCCAAATCCGAAAAATTACAATTTTTAGCTCAATATCAGTTAATTGTAGATTGCCTAAGAGCCTCAAATAATCCAATCGCTACACTAACAGAAAGATTTAGGCTTCGCACCTTTGGTTCGGGCATATCGATCCGCAGTTTTTCATCACAAGCCTCCATCAGGTGGAGAGGTAGACCAGCCGTTTCCTTACCGAATAACAGCCAGTCCGTTGCTTGGTAATCGCAGTTTAGATAGTTTTTGCTGCCCCTAACGCTGAAACCAATTAACCTTCCCCCCTGTTGCTGCTGCACCTGCTGAAAGGCAGTCAAATCCTGATGGTAGTGAAGTTTTACCAATGGCCAATAATCTAAGCCCGCCCGCTTAAGATAGCGATCGCTTATTTCAAATCCTAATGGTGCCACTAGGTGCAATTCGGTCTTGGTTGCCGCACAGGTACGGGCAATATTACCAGTATTGGGGGGGATTTCAGGGTTAACCAGAACAACACGAACCATTTTTATCAGTGAACAGTAAACAGTGAACAGTAAACAGGTATTAATTTGCTGACGAGATATTGTTTGAGAAATTGAGAACAAAAACTAGCGAAGAACTAAGAACCAAAAACCACAAACTAGCAATTTTTCAACGAAGCCGATTCACACTAGGCAATTAAAGCTGGCTGACACAAGGCATATTCTAGATCTTGTTCTTGCAAAGCGATCTTTTGAATATCTTGCTGAATGATTTCTACAGGAGACATTCCTTGGCGATGTAACTCTAGCCATTGCTGCGCTGTATTGCCCTGCCGCAAAATTTTCTTGACGGGAGACAGAAAACAGCTAAAGCCTTTTCGTTTAGCAATGGGATACACCTCCTGGTAAATTTCTTCAATCCAGTCTCGTGCCAGAATTTTCCTACCATCTCGCCAATGGCGTAGTTCAGCATCTAAGCTATTTCTCGCCGCTAAGACTTCATTCGCATCTGCTAAGGTAACTAACTCTGAGGCTAAATCATTACTCGACAGTTGACTTTGCTCGAGAGGATCGAGTTGCGGTTGTTCTATCATTTGCATAATTCTTGCTTCCAACAAAGCTGTAATTGACAACAAAGCCAGGGGGTCAACTACCAGATCACAAATTCTTAATTCTAAGCGATTAAGATTGTAGGGACGGCGATCGCCATTTGGTCTGACAGAACTCCATAAATGGCGAACATTACGCATGGTTTTGGCTTTTAGCTGTGCTTTTGTCCACTGAATAAAATGACTATGGCTGGCAAATAGGGGAACATTTTGCGGCGTTTTCGGAAACATTTGCCAGCGAGAAGAATGGCTGCCTGTAACTTTGCCATCGATAAAAGGTGAAGAGGCACTTAACGCTAGATATAGAGGAGCTTCTAGCCTAACTAGGCGGCAAGCCTGCATCAAAACTTCGGGGTCTTCAATGCCAATATTAATATGAATACTGGCAGTTACCACATCGGTGCCGTAAGTTTGCTCAATATAGTCGTGATAGGGGTTTTGAGGATCAGAACGGTGAAAGCGATCGCTGTCTCCTAAGGAGAGAGTGCTGCCAGGAATCAGGGTAAAGTTCCCTAAAGTTCGCAGATAACTCCGCAGGGCTTGTCTTGGTTTAAGTAAGGCACATAACAGACGCTCATAGCGACAAAAAGGAGCCGTCGTGTATTCAACATTACGGCTGTCAGGTTCTCGTACAAAACCATCCAAGGCTTGCACAATTTTATCTGACATGCCTACTACTTCTCCTGCTGGAGTACCAGTATACATTTCAACTTCAAAGCCTTTAGATAGTAAACTCATTTTTTTATACGATAGTTCTGCTATTTAGTACTGCCAAATTGAAATCCTGCTTACTTAAATAACTCAATTAGAGGCATTCACACTATAAATTCAAAAAATTTCAAATTTAGCGAGGTAATCCCCAAAATGGTTGATCATCTATAGCAGTACGACAGTACTCCCGATTAATAGTGTAAATGATCACAGTCTAAAGGAAATCTAAAGATTATGATCGATCAAATATATTTCTTTTGAGTTAAAATCTCAAATTGCACTGGCAATTTAGCTATTAATAACTTATTTTATGGCAACGCTTTTATCTAATCAAAGTCAAAAGACTCAGACTCAACCTTATCCAACAGACCAACAGGTTAAATATCTTCATTTAGAGGCTGAAGTAGACATACTGCTCCAAAGAATCACGGCTTTAATGCAGCGCAAGCAAGTTTTTTCTTGTTCATCTACAATATCTTCTGACTCACAGGCACAAATTGATCTTTCGTGAACCTACTGATTGATTTGCAGAGCGCTTAACTGTAGAGAGTAATCTATAAGTTGCGTTTAGGCTTTGAGCTAGTCGAATCGACTTCTTGCTAATAGTAATTCTCCATTGCTCAGTTTACTCTTTCCATAATCATCCTTTAATTATCTTATTTTACTGGTGTCAGATGTCAGCATAAGATAATTAGACCAGAACTTAATTACAGTTCAGATTTAAGAATTTCAGGAAGTAAATATGACAGTACATCCTCGGCTAGTTCAAGCCTTGACCCAAAAAAATGCAGTCAAGATAATTAGCGGGTTAAATAACTTTGACCATGACCACGTAATCGCAGTTGTCAAAGCTGCCGAAGTAGGCGGTGCTACTTTTGTCGACATCGCTGCCGAACCAAGTTTAATCACAGCAGTTCGCAACTCCATTAGTCTTCCGATATGCGTTTCCGCAGTCGAACCAGAACTATTTGTCAGGGCGGTTGATGCTGGGGCAGACTTGATTGAAATTGGTAATTTCGATAGTTTTTATAGTCAAGGAATCAGGTTTGAAGCAGCAGAAGTTTTATCTCTGACACAAAAAACCCGCTCCTTACTCCCTCGTGTCACTCTTTCGGTAACTGTTCCCCACATTTTGGCTTTAGATGAACAGGTAGAATTAGCCAAACAGCTAGTGAATGCTGGGGCAGATATCATCCAAACTGAGGGAGGAACAAGTATTCAGCCTGTCAATCCTGGAGTTAGAGGACTAATTGAAAAAGCCGCTCCCACTTTAGCTGCTGCCTATGCTATCTCTCAAGCAGTCGATATTCCAGTACTTTGCGCCTCTGGTTTATCTAGCGTAACAGGGCCAATGGCGATCGCCGCAGGAGCTGCGGGAGTAGGAGTGGGTTCGGCGATCAATCAGCTCAATAGTGAGATCGCTATGATAGCCGCAGTTAGAAGTCTGGTTGAGGCACTAGCTTCCAGTTCAACTTCGGTATCTTCAGCAGCTAAGTTAAGCTAAACTTCTAGCAAACAGTCTTTGAGGGCGTAAGCCACCTGTTCTTGCTCTGCTTCGGAAATACCTGGAAACATTGGTAAAGATAATACTTCTCGGGCAGCTTGCTCCACAACGGGTAGCTGTCCTTTTTGATAGCCTAGATCTTGATATACAGGCTGTAAGTGTAGGGGAATGGGATAATAAATCATCGACACTACCCCTTGAAGCTGTAATTTCTGTTTGATTAGCTCTCTACGGCTTGAGTCAAGTAAATCACTTTCTCCCAATGTTGTTGCTCCCTCGCTGATACATATTGTGTATTGATTCCAAACACTATTTCCCCCTGACAAAGCTTGAGGTAGCTTTAGTGAGGATACAGACTGTAACAACTCCTGATAATAAGCTGCGGCTTTTTTGCGTTGCTGGTTCCAATAGTCCAGATAGCGTAATTTTATATTCAAAATAACAGCCTGTACCGCATCGATTCGACTATTAATACCAACAAAATCATGTCGATAGCGCGAGGGAGATCCATGCTCTTTCAAAATTCTGATTTGTTTAGCGATCGCTGGATCATTAGTCGTGATTGCGCCACCATCACCACAGGCTCCCAAATTTTTAGTGGGAAAGAAGCTAAAACAGCCAATATGTCCAATACTACCAATCTTATCTTGTGACCAAGCAGCTCCCGTAGCCTGAGCGCAGTCTTCGATAACGTAAAGATTATGTTTCTGGGCAACAGACATCAGCGAACTCATGTTGACAGGTTGTCCAAATAGATGAACTGGCATAATTGCTTTGGTGCGTGGCGTAATTGCCTGTTCAATCTGCGCCAAATCGAGGTTAAATGTATTCAGGTCTATGTCAATGAATACTGGTTTGGCACCTACTCTACTTATTACTTCTGCCGTGGCAAAAAAACTAAATGGAGTTGTAATTACCTCATCTCCCTCTCCTATATTGAGAGCTTTTAAAGCTAAAAATAGTGCATCCGTACCAGAGTTGCAGCTGACACATTCGGCAACTCCGATATATTGAGCAAAATTTTGCTCAAAGGTATTAATAGCTTCTCCGCCTACATAGCGTCCAGATTTGAGAATATCAAGTACAGCTAAGTCAGCTTCTTCTTTAATTAGTTCATACTGTCGAGTTAGGTCGACTGGGGGAATCTGTTTCACTCGCTTAGGTTAAAGTTATTTTTACTGAGATAAAATACTAATCACTGAATTATTCAATCTAGGGTAGCGCGAAAAACTACTATTTAGTTGTAATTTCTAGTCAATAGCTTAATTAAGGTCAGGATTTAAGTCCTGGTGACTGATATAAGGCGCGAATCGATCTGGTTTAATTTCTGATGGTTATGATTTATGCTGTGACCGTTGGTAAAATTATCCTGTTATGATCTCCATGTTTCTTCGGCAATAACTCCCCAATAACATTTAAAGTTATGGAATCAGCAGACAACCAAGAAAAATCAATACCAGAGGTTAAACCAGTAGGCGATAGAGATCAGTCTTTATCTAAAATTGAGACTATTGCCCTGTTAAACGATAGTATTGACCGACTTGAACAAACAATCAAGGGTTTGAGCGATAATTCTGCGCCCGTTCCTTCCTCTGATTCAATTAATACCTTATTAACTACTACTCAAGAGTTAGCAGATACAGTGGTTCCCTCCACTACAGTTAGTTCAGAAACTACTACTGAACCAACTTCTGCTTCAAAAATTGAGATGACTTCAGACCCAGCAGCAGCTAGTAAAGAAGTATCTTCAAAAGCTCAAACTGATACCAAGCCAGCCTCTTCAAAGCCTGTAACTCCAGGGCGGAAAAAGTTTTATTTGCCCTTGATTATAGTAGGAATTATAGCGATCGCTCTTGCCGCAGTTTACTGGCTGTGGCTTCCTAGACAGGAGGGGAGTTTTTCCTTATTACCACCATCAACTACCACAGAAGTTATTGAAGATTTAGAGTCTAACGGCGATCGCCAGATATCAGAAACTCCTTTAATTAATGATTCACATCAACCTGACTTAATTATTGAGCCAGCACCAACTACTAACCCCCAAACCCAGATCGAAGAACCTATAGAAGCGCCAATAGAAATACCAATTCCCGCCGATTTAGAATCTCCTGGAAAAGTCAAAAATTTAAAAATAGTTACAATCGAACCAAAGTTGAGCTTTACCCCCGAACAAACTTTAATCTCGGCGCTCAAAACAAAAGTGGCTCAACTCCCTCAAGATTATCCAGCAGAATTAATTGACTCATTAAAAGTTGATTTAGCGCACAATAGCCTACAGGTAAACCTAAGCGATCAATGGTATCAACTAGATGAATCTAGTCAAGATGCGATCGCCAACCAGATGCTGCAACGTTCTCGTGTCTTTAGCTTTGAGCAACTTCAACTTAAAGATCCTGCTGATATCTTAGTCGCTCGTAACCCTGTAATTGGTCAAGAGATCGTTATTCTTGAAAGAGAGAAAACTAACTCTGAGCAACAATCGATAATTGATTCACCAAAAAATGATTAGTTAGGGTGTTAAGTGAACTAGAGTTCACCTGGGGTCATAAACCTCTACTACATAAGCAATTAGAAAACAATTTTGATAGAGGATTAAAAATCTTTCAAAAGCTAATAGCTAATAGCTGATAGCTGATAGCTAACTCAACATACTAATCTTGTTAACCTGAACTTAGGTCAATTTAAATTCCTCTAGCTTGTACAATGTCTCTGGAGTAATTTAAAACAAGGATACAGTAAACAGGTGGTCAAAAAATTGAGTAACGAAATCTTGATTAGTATTGCTGTCGTTATTGTCTGTGGAAGTGTGCTGATCTTTTCTACTTTTGTGGGCAATAGTTCAGCACCACAGGCGATCGCATCGGAAATCCCGCAGCCTAATACCAATCCCCAATTAATAGCTCAAAACAATACAGAAGAGGAACCTATGGATTTATCCAACGCAACTACTACCGAATCAGGACTAAAATATATCGTTATAGAAGAAGGAAACGGCGCATCTCCTCAAAAAGGCGAAAATGTCACGGTTCACTATACAGGAACCTTAGAAGACGGGAGCAAATTCGACAGTTCTCGCGATCGTAACCGTCCTTTTTCCTTCAAGCTTGGTATTGGTCAAGTAATCAAAGGCTGGGATGAAGGTGTAGCTGATATGAAAGTAGGAGAAAGAAGAACTTTAATTATTCCTCCAGAATTGGGTTATGGTGCCAGAGGTGCAGGCGGAGTAATTCCACCCAATGCCACTTTAATTTTTGATGTGGAATTGCTAAAAATTGGCTAGGTTTATTGGCAAATATATTTGTGGTCAATTTTTATAATCTTTAATCACCGATTGATACTCGCCAGATATAAACATCCAGATCTAGATCCTATGATGCTGTGAGGCATAGCGTATGATCTAGATCTCTATCTATGGGACGGGACATAAATTGAGAATGCTATAGTCTATTGACTCATAAGTTGAAAAATCTAATAATTCTTTAGTATAGATAAATTATGGGACGATTTGAGTTGTCACCTAATGCGATGGACATAAATGAAGCAAGTTGAATACTCTGGCAACGCTTGATATTAAATCATGGGAAATATAGACAGTATCAATAATTGCCAAAAGTTGATTATTATCTCGAATTAGTGTTGCTGTCTGGGTAACATTATCAGTGATACTTAAATCACTAAAACCAAGAGAATTCAATAATCTAAAAGAATCAACACCATCACTAAAATCATTGATCACATCGGTGCCTGCAACCGATTCGAGAATAAAGATATCTGAACCAGCACCACCAACTAAAGTGTCATTACCCGCCTCTCCTTTAAGGGTATCGTTACCATCACCACCAAACAGAGTATCATTACCATTTCCTGCAAATAAAGCATCATTTCCAACTGAACCGTAAAGACTATCGTTACCTGATGCACCCACCAAGGTCACATTGAGATTAGTCACGGTACCTGCATCCAGGCGGTTATTGCTCACACCACACTCACAAGCATGGGTTCTTTCAGACAAAGACTTTTTAACAATGCGATGGCAAGAGCTACATTTTTGACTGCTGTATTGAGGTGGAACGGCTATAACTATTTTGCCGAATACCTGTCCATAGTATTCCAACCATTCAAAGAATTGCCTCCAAGCTGCATCACTGATACTTTTAGCAAGACGACGATCGCAGGTTTGTTTTTTGGTTGAAAGAAGGTAAAACTAAGGCTTTTTTGAAAGCTGCTTATTTTTGTTTATTACTCCCACTGACTAAAAATAGTCTTAATTTGAGCGATCGCCTCCTCTGCTGCGGTTTCACTGCTCACGCGGTCTATGACAATTCGATTGAGAGCTTGTCCCCAGATACCTTGTTGAAAGACCAAGCTATAAGCAGGATTTAGAGAAGTATTGGGCAGTATAGTTTGCTGATTAAGAAATGGTTTAGTGGCAATGGCAATATGAGGATCGGCAGAATTTGACCAAAATGGATCTGACCATGATTGCCGACTAACAGGAAAAAAACGTCCCCTGGCAGCTTTAAGATAATCGCCAATAATTTCAGGTTGAACGAAATAAGCCAAAAATTCTTGAGCTAGTTGTTGATTGAGAGCATCTTGAGGAATAATTGCATGTCCAGGAAAAGCAACATAGGTCATCGGTTCTCCACTAGGCTTTTGCGGATAGGCTGCGGTTGCTAATTCAGTTTGATACTCGGGGGAATCTTTATCTAATGCCGCGGGAATTGAAAGAGAAGTATTAGAAGTCATAACGACCTCGTAATTAAGCAAGCTACGATTGTTGTCAGGATTCAACCAATTAACAGCACTTGGAGGAATATAACCCTGGAAGTAAAGTTCAGCATACCAGTTTAAACAACTGATAATACCTAAACGCACTTCTGGTCTGTCTAACTGTAGATTACCTTCAGGATCAATAATCTTGATCCCATAAGCTTCTAAACACTGTTCAAAAGACTTGTAGGTATCCATTCCTGCCACGGACAATGGTAACCCGATACCATAGACTTTATCTTCCCTCACCGATTGCAAATCTTGTTGCGCTTGCTGCCAAAACTTCCAGAAGCCATCCCAGTCTTGAGGGATATCGCCATCGCTTTTGCTGATTTGCTGTAGTAAATTGCGCCAATAAAAAATGTGGGGAATGCTGACATGAATTGGCACAGCATAGTAACTATGTTTTTGTTCCACCTCGTTGTACAAATAGACGCTGGACAAGAGGGTTTGATCATAAATATTTTTTTTTACTGACTTGATAATTTCTGCAACGTCTGCCAGCTTACCTTGCCTAGCAAAAGAGGCAATAGTACGTTCACCACCATCATTCATCAGAATATCGGGAGGATCGCCTGCTTCAATAGCTCTTTGTGCTTTGTTTGATAGTTCGTCATGGGTATAAAACGATAACTTAACTGGATGATTAGTTTGCTCCACCCAGTTATCTACCAAGTTGCGGATTGCTTCGTCCTCTTCGGGAAAATAACCTTTGTCCCACCAAATACGTAGAATATTTGTTTCAAATGGCGATCGCCCAGACTCTATTTTCTCAGTGTTTAATTGGGTATCAGAGTGACAGGCAATAGCTAACGAGAGGGTAACAATGCATACCGTCAATTGCTTGATGACCGAAGCATAGTAACGCAATAGTTTTTTAACCATAGAACCAGAACGAACCCTCAAGCTCAATTAATGTAATTAAGCCCATTTAATCAATAGTATCGGTCTTAGGGTCAATTATGAAATGAATGACCAGGATGCTATTGATTCCATTGACTAAAGATCATCTTAATTTGGGCGATCGCGTCTTCTGCTGCCGTTTCTGGAGTGACTCCATCTACAACGATACGATTTAAAGCTTGTCCCCAGATTCCCTGTTGTAAAACTTGACTATAAGCTGGATTCAATGCCGTATTAGAAAGTCTAGTTTGCTGATTAAGAAACGGTTGAGCGGCAGTAGATAGATGAGGATCCCTAGGATCTGTCCAAAATGGATCTAACCATGATTGTTGGTTGACAGGAAAAAAACGTCCTCCTGCGGCTTTAAGATAATCACCTATGACTTCAGGTTGGATTAGATAGGATAAAAATTCTTGAGCTAATTCTTGATTGGTAGCATCTTTTAAAATGATTGCCTGTCGCACCAAAGCAATATATGTCATGGATTCGCCGCTGGGTTTTTGCGGATAGGGTGCGGTTACTAGTTTGGTTTGATATTCTGGGGAATCTCTGCCCAATGCCGCAGGAATTGAGAGAGAATTATTGGGGGTCATGACTACCTGTCGATTGAGCAAACTACGATTATTATCAGGATTGAGCCAATTTACGGCACTTGGTGGCACGTAACCTTGGAGGTAAAACTCGGAGTACCATTGTAAACAGTTAATAATGCCCTGTCGCACTGCTGGACTGTCTAGCTGCAAGTTACCTTCAGGATTGACAATGGCAACATCATAAGCCTCTAAGATCTGTTCAAAAATTTCGTAAGTATCTACCGCCGCCACCGAGAGGGGGAGACCAATGCCATAAATTTCCCGCTTCATTGTGGCTTGCAGGTCTGGTTGCGCTTGTCGCCAAAACTGCCAGAACCCATCCCAATCTTGAGGGATATCGCCATCGCTTTTGCCTATTTGCTGTAGTAAATTGCGCCAGTAAAAGATGTGGGGACTACTGACATGAATCGGAACCGCATAGTAACTCTGTTTTTGTTCGACTTGGTTGTATAAATAAACGCTGGACAATATTGTGTCGTCGATAATGTTCTTGACGGGTTCAATTACGGGAGAAACGTCTGCCAGCTTTCCCTGCCAGGCTAAGGTCGCAATAGTACGATCGCCAGCATCATTCATTAAGATATCGGGCGGATCTCCTGCTTGAATAGCTCTTTGTGTTTTTTGAGCTAGTTCATCATTGGTGTAGAAAGATAGCCTAACCTGGTGGTTAGTTTGCTCAATCCAGTTATTGACTAAGGTTTTTAGTGCTTCATCTTCTTCTAGATAATAACCTTTGTCCCACCAAACGCGGAGAATATTGGTTTCAAATGGCGATCGCCCAGTTCCTATGTCCTCTGTTTGTAATTGAGTATCAGAATGACAGGCAATGACTAGAGAAAGGGTAACGACACATACCGTTAGCTGCTTGATTAAAAAAGCATCAATTAGCAGTATTTTTTTTAACATAGACCCTGATAAGCTGAATCAACTGAATCAACAATCAAACCAATAACATAAGTAGATCGATACTTGGTATCAATTATGATTTGATTGAGATTGATGACCCACAGCGTCTTAAAAATCTTAACAAGCAATATACGTTCTCATTGGATTGGCTTCGTTGAAAGTGTATTTTTTTGTAGCCTTTAGCCTTTAGCCGACAGGTTCACCTGAACTCGTTCAGGTGCTTGCCTGTCGGTGCATTCCGCACCTTTAGCTCTTAAGACCCTTAAAATTTAATTTTAGCTTTCGGTATTTAAACCTTTATCTTGCTATTCAAATTGTTTAACTAACTCCAATGCTTTTCTCTGCCGCAAAATAATGTTGTTGGGCATAACTGTGCCATCTGGCATAATTGCCCCACTTAGATTTGCCCCTGTCAAACTAGCACACCGCAAATTAGCACCAAATAAGTTTGCCTGAACCAAATTAGCAAAACGCAAGTCAGCAACGCTCAAGTCAGCACCACATAAATTAGCGTAATAAAGATTGCTGGCGGTTAAATCTGCCCGTGAAAAGTTAGTCTCCACCAGATAAGCTGCGGTCAAATTTACTCCTTCTAATATTGACATTCTACAGTCAGCATAACTCAAGTCGATCGCTTGTAAATCCTGCCAACCTAGATCTAAATTGCCTATTTGGATGTTTTGAAAATTGCGCCTACCATAGGCATATTGATCTAAGAAATTTGAGGTTTTCATCTTGTTTTTCCTGAAAATGAGTGAAAAGATGCGGTTATCAATCACAATTAACAGGATTGACACCTTGTTTTTTATATTTAATTCTTTTAATCTCTAGCAATACTAAGTTGAATTTAGCTATTGAGAGAATACTCGATCTAAAACTCTTTTAATTCAAGTTAACTGAATATTATTCATGATTCAGACTTAACTTATCTGATAACAACGGTTTAGCAATTCCCGTTCCCGAATCATATAACTTGAGCGATCGCTAGCTACTTTACTATGCTTGACAGAATTATTGAACATTAAATATGCAGCACGACGACAAATTTGGATAGTGATCGATCTTGGATGTGACATTATTTATAATCCTGAGTATGAATATTGAGATTAACGACACTTTCTTTTACGATTAGATCAAAGAATAGATGCGTAGCAAATCAGTTTATATTTACATTTAGGTATAAATAGGAATCGAGATAAACTAGGGAATTATTTAACTAGGGTAAATATTGCTGAAATTAATTTCTATTAAGAACTTTAAGTATCATTTAGTTAACCTGGATCGAGTTTCGAGATCAAGAATTTCTGTTGTTTACTTATACTTTACTCAACTATTATGGTGGAATGTGCGATCGCTTTAGGCAGTAATCAGGGCGACTCTTTAGATATTTTAGAGAGTTCTCTTAATGCACTCAATGCAATTCCTGGGATCACTCTTAAGCAAATATCTAGCTGGTATCAAACCAAGCCTGTTGGCACACCTGATGCACAACCAGATTATCTTAATGGCTGCGCGGTACTATCTGTAGAACAAACTCCCGAAGAACTGCTGGCTATTCTTCAGGCTACGGAAATTCAATATGGTAGAGTCAGCAAAGGAAAGCTGCAACCACGTACTCTGGATTTAGACTTGTTACTGTACGGAAATTTGGTTTTCAAGACCCCCGATCTAACTATTCCCCATCCTCGCATGAGTGAGAGGGCTTTTGTTTTAGTCCCTTTGGCTGAAATTGCACCAGACTGGATTGAACCTGTATCAGAGATGAAGATTGCTCAACTGCTTACTAAAGTCGATGTTTCTGGAGTACAACCTTTTGTCTTGGCTTGATAGCAAGAACTTCTTTTTTTCATCAAAAGCACACAATTTATAAAAATAAGATCGTCAAAAATTTTGAGTTTAAGATACTAATAATTAATAATGACAAAAGATAATTATACTTACTGCTTAATAATGGTCACAGTGGGCGCTGAAGAAGAAGGGGCAACAATAGCTAAAACTTTATTAGCAGAAAAATTAGCAGCTTGCGTTAATATTACTCCAATCAATTCTTTCTATGCTTGGCAAGGAAAAATAAATCAAGATCGAGAATGGCAATTACTGATCAAGACTCGCTTTAATCTTTTTGAACAATTAGCTCAAAGAATTAAAACTCTCCATAGCTATGATGTACCAGAAATTATTGCTTTGCCTATTATGGCTGGTGATTCTTCCTATCTCAATTGGATTGCGGAAAATACTAAATCTTAGCAAATAAGAGATTACTCGAAACTTGCCTTGATAGTAATGGTTTTTCGTACGTATAATTATTGTAATATTTTTCTGTAATTTACCAACATGCTCTTAACCCTCCTGTGTCACAGCAAAACTTAAACACAACGGAATCAACAAATCATAAACAATTGCCGTTACGCCAAAAAGTAGCTTTTTATTTTAAAGATACGGAAACTACTTTAGGTTTGTGGTTAGACTTAACTATTTTAGGCTTAATTTTATTATCTTCAGGAATATTTGTAGCTCAGACTTATACCATTGGTCATCAACTACAGCACATTTTAAGTACGATTGATTTAATTATTCTAATTGCTTTTACTGTTGAATATATTCTCCGCTTTTGGTCAGCAGAAAAACCTCGTCAGTTCTTTTTTAGTTTTTTTGGTTTAATCGATTTAATTTCTATTTTACCTTTACTTGCAGGTTGGGTAGATATCCGTTTTCTGAGGGTATTTCGTTGGTTTAGAATTTTGAGAATTGTCCGATTTTGGAAGATTGAAAAACGTTTATTACCTATAGCAACAGAAGATAGTGTGGTTTTTGTCCGCATCTTCTTAACTCTATTTACCCTAATTTTTGTCTATGCAGGACTAATTTATCAGGTAGAACATCAAATAAATAGCGATCGCCTGGAGAACTTTTTTGATGCTTTTTATTTTGTTGTAGTTACTATGACGACAGTTGGTTATGGAGACGTTACTCCTTTGTCTCAACCAGGGAGACTAATGACGGTACTAATGATTTTTACGGGAGTGTTATTTATTCCTTGGCAATTGAGCGAATTAATTGGACAAGTAGTTAAAACAGCCAGTTTGGTCAAACAAAAATGTCCTAGCTGCGATTTGTCTCGTCATGAGCCTGATGCTTTGTTTTGTAGGTTATGCGGCACTGCATTGAACAAAGAAGAAATTGATCTATAGTCTCACATGTAAGTATTTTTTACTTGATTAGATTATGCCCTAGTTTCGAGGGGGTTTAAAGGAGGATTAATTGAATTATTTACAATTAATACCCACCTTTAAATAGATTTACAAAACTTTTGCCTGCTCGAAAAAATTAGACTCCAGTTTTGTTATTCACGACTGTTCAACTCTAGCTGAAAATCTTTACTTCAAACCGAAAAAGTTTTTCAGCCATTCTAAAAAATCACCTACATCCTTGGTCGAAACTTTTAGCAAAGAAAGAATGCCCACTAAGATGAGAATGGTGCCAATTAGGAAGTTATCTTTATATAACGTTAATCCGACAATCGCAATAAAATAGGGAGAAACAATTCGACTAATTCTCTCTACAGTAGAAACTAGCTCTTTATCTTCGATAATTTCTTCAGTTTGTAACAAAGTATCTTGAGGAGAAGTTAAATTAGTTGAGGCAGGTGGCGATAGTTTGATGTCTTTTAAGTCAGACATAGTCGGCTTTTCTGGTTCACGGGGAGACTTTCCAAACATAATTCAACTTATCTGGGGGTAAATCATATGGTGTTATTTTAAGATAGCTCGCTTGATTGAGTCGATCATCTATTTGATCTAATTTGATTTAATTCTCGATTCCAAAATAGGTCAAGATTAAATCTGACTCTCCTGTATTAAGAACTTCATGAACCTCTCCAGCCTCAACGGAGACGCATACTCCTGGAACTAAATTATACTCCTGGTCATTAATGCGGATCAGCCCCTCACCCGAACTGACAAAAAACACTTCCGACATATCCTGATGAGCATGGGCGGCAGCAGTTTGTCCTGGGGCAAAAGTTGCCTGAGAGAAGTTAGTTAAGTGAGGGATGTCTCCTCGAGAGAGCATCACCTGCTTTTTAATTTCCCGATTATGGGATACTGCCTGTTGCGGAAGCTGATTTAGGTTAGCAATTTTCATATCTCAATCAAATAGAAATTTCGACTCTATCTAAAGCTAAGCAGAAGCTAATCTAACACGAAGTAGCTTTGTTTGCTGTCATACATATAGCCGTACAAAGTTAAGTTAGTACAGTACAGAAGTTAACGGTTCGTAAGTAGCAAGTATCCTAATCTAAAATAAGTAATGCTATAACTCTCTAATGACAAAAGGCTGATGACCAAAGACTATAAGCAGAATAATTCTCATAACTCAAATAGGATTAACATAGACCAAATGTCTTAAGCAATAAAACCTATTTATTTTAGAATCAGCTGCGGAAAGGTTGAGGAACAGGAAAAACTGTCAGCTATCTTAAAATCAGATTAGAACTAATAAAAGGTTGTAGAATCAATTGGAGATTATTTAAGGCATATTTGCAGCCTTTTTCTGAATCCCATAGAAAATGTTGCTGATAGGAAACTACATCGAATTATTTACTATTTCCTGTTTGTCTTGGCGATAATTTAGAACGATAAAGTGCCTCAAAAAGTCATATTGTGAATGCTTCTCAATACCAGTCTTTCAAACTAGAAGATGTAATCGAACCCAATCCCCCTACGTACCATTCCTCTGGGAGAGTGATGGAAGCTGTAGTTAAAATGAACCAGCATGGAAAAGGGGGTTCTCGTCGTTATGGTTACGTGTTGATAGTTGAAGAATCAAAGTTGGTCGGAATTATAACTGAATCAGATATAGTCAGACTTACCGCAGCAGGGGCTAATTTAGCCCAAACGCAGATCAAAGATGTAATGACCACCAAGCTCATTACCCTCAACAGATCTGACTTATTGGACATTCACGAGATGATGTCGATCATGCGCCAGAATAAGATTCGGCACTTACCAATCGTTGATAGTCAGGGACATTTGGCAGGATTAGTCAGCGTCAATACAATTTGTCGTGCTTTGCATCCATCCAATCTACTCAAATTTCGGCGAGTAGATGAAGCTATGACCACAGAAGTATTCCAAGCACCAACTACGGCATCGGTCTTGACTCTCTCGCGAATGATGACCCAAAATAGGACTAGCTGCATAGTCATCGTCGATTCTCCTCAGCCTACGACAGAAAACTTAGCTTCTAGTTTATTGGCTAAACCTATTGGTATCGTTACCGAACGAGATATTGTCCAGTTTCAGATCTTAGGAATCGACATAGGCAATACGATCGCGCAAACTGTGATGAGTACTCCTTTAGTCTGTGTCAAAACTACAGATTCGTTAATGGAAGTACAGCAGCAAATGGCGAAACTGCGAGTCCGCAGATTGGTAATTATTGGGGATTCGGGGGAACTCAGAGGTATGATTGCTCAGTTTAATATGCTAAAAGTTCTCGATCCTACAGAACTGTTCGGCGTGATTGAGACTTTACAAGGAGAATTAACAGAGAGAACTACTCAACTACAGCAAGAAAAAGAACTTGCTCAAATTACCTTACAGTCGATTGGTGATGCCGTAATTACAACAGATGCTATGGGCATGATAGTCAATTTTAACCCGATGGCGGAAAAATTAACTGGCTGGAATGTTAAGCAAGTTCGCGGTCAACTTCTATCAAATATTTTTCAGCTTGTAAACGAATACACGCGAGAATCAGTAGCTAATCCGCTTGAATCTGTATTGCGAGATAACGAAGCCGTAGAATTAGCTAGTCAGACAATATTAATTGCTCGCGACGGCACTGAATACGCCATTGAAGATTCGGCAGCGCCGATCAGAGATCGTCAAGGTAAACTGGTAGGGGCGGTAATGGTTTTTCGAGATGTTACTGAATCTCGTCATTTGAGTAATCAACTATCTTGGCAAGCAAATCATGATGCTTTGACGGGATTATACAATCGTCGCGAATTTGAAACCAGGCTAGCCGAAGCTATTACTGCGGCGCGTAAGGAGGACTATATTCATGCTTTATGCTTTTTGGATCTAGATCGATTTAAGATAGTCAACGACACCTGCGGTCATCAGGCTGGAGATGAACTACTCAAGCAGGTAGCAAATCTATTGCTGCAACAAGTTCGTTCGTCAGATATCTTAGCTCGTTTGGGAGGGGATGAATTTGGCTTTTTGCTCAACCAGTGTCCTTTAACTGTAGCCGCTAAAATTGCCAATAATCTCCGACAGTGGATTGAAGATTTTCGCTTTAGTTGGCAAGGTCAAACCTTTTCCATTGGTGTAAGTATTGGTCTGGTGGAAATATCATCAAATACGGAGAGTTTGAGTAGTGTGATGAACACGGCTGATGCAGCTTGCTATATTGCTAAAGCTAATGGTCGAAACTGTATTCATGTTTATCAAGACAACGATATTCAACTTTCTCAAAATCTCGGACAAAGACAATGGATTGTTAGATTAAATCAAGCTCTAGAAAAAAATTTCTGTCTTGATGCGCGTTCCCTTGCGCCTGTCGGCGGCGCGGGGTCGCATCGCTTCTGTCTTTACGCTCAAAAAATCACTTCCCTTAAAGACCAACCAAACAGCGACGACGATACATGCGATCGCTATGAAATACTACTCCGCCTACAAGAAGAAGCAGGACAACTTATTCTTCCTGGTGCTTTTATGACCGCAGCCGAACGCTATAATCTTATGCCAGCTATAGATCGCTGGGTAATCGGTCATTTTATGGCTAGTTATCACAGTCATTGCCAAGAGCATTCAGATAGCCAGGTAGGTATTAAAAGTATTTATGCGATCAATCTCTCTGGTGCAAGTATTAATAGTAAGCAATTTCGCTTTTTTCTCAAAGAGCAATTAATCCACTATCAGATAGATCCCTCTACTATCTGCTTTGAAATCACGGAAACCACGGCAATTTCCAACTTGGCGATCGCATCTAAGTTTTTTGCCGAACTAAGACGGATGGGTTGTTCGATTGCCCTAGATGATTTTGGTAGCGGGATGAGTTCTTTGAACTACCTGGAAAATTTGTCGGTAGATTATCTTAAAATAGATGGTAGCTTTGTTAAGAATATCTCTAACAACAAGGTATCACGAGCTACTGTTGAATATTTCAATCAGATCGCTAAAATTATGCAGATCAAGACTGTGGCTGAATTTGTGGAAGACGATCTTATTTTGCAGCAGCTAAAAGCGATCGGCGTAGATTATGCTCAAGGATATGCCATAGAGCGACCTAAACCTCTATCATTTAATAAACTAGGGGTATAGGGGGAGCTGACAAGGGTAGACTTTTTACATTTAAGGCTGAAATCAAGACAAGGGAGACAAGGGGGAAATGCTGACTTGTTCGTTCAAATTATAGTAAACACTCACCTCTTTGTGAGTCCCTGTCTTGTCGGGTCTCCCGACAAGCTTTTACGGGACGTTAAAAACCTACCCTTGTGAGGATAGGGGGAGAGCCTAAATACAGATACTGTTGGCGAAATGAATTTTGGCATAAGTACTTAAACACATTTTGAATAAGATATATAGTTGTTTGAAATAAAAATGATACGAATCAAATTTGTATAAATTATCTCTAGTACATGCGAGCAAGCCTTTTGTCAGTTGCCAGTCTCCAGCCCCTAGTCCCTAGTCCCTAGTCCCCAGTTCCCAGTTCCCAGTCCCCAGTCCCTCGAACAAATAAACCAGAAAGTACCAGAATTAATTGGAACGACCATAAAATGCAACTGCTTGCTACCAGAAAAATATCAGCGATACCAATCACCAAAGCTAATTTTAAACCTTATGGTCAGTTAATTACTCCCGACCCTGATGGCAAGGTTTTTGACGAGCATGACGCAGTTTTAAAACTGCAACCTGGGATTCCTCGCTTTTATATTATGCATTTGGAGCGTAGGGGCAGAACTTTTCATCAGATTACTCGTCATAGTATTTGTACTCAGTGCTTGGGTTCCTTAAATGCTCTAGATTGGTTAATGGCAGTATGTCCTCCTGGAGATAGTTCCGAACCAGATCTTGATCGCATGAGAGCATTTCGGATACCAGGAAATTGCTTTATCAAGCTGGAGGTAGGTACCTGGCACGCAGGACCATATTTTGATCACGACGCAGTAGATTTTTATAATTTAGAATTGAGTGATACCAACGTGGTTGATCATTTTACTCATAATTTTTTGACCAAACAAAAGATTAAATTTGAAATTGTTGGTTGATCTCGAATCATCACGGTAGGGCAACTGAGAACTAGCAACTAAAGACTGATGACTCCAGAATTAGCGATCGCCACCTACGGTTTAACCAAAAGATTTGAAGGACATATTGCCGTCAATGATGTCGATCTGCAAGTAAATGCCGGGGAAGTCTATGGCTTGATTGGACCCAATGGTGCAGGCAAAACCACCCTAATTCAGATGTTGGCTACGGCAGAAGAACCCACTAAAGGCGAGATTTATCTTCATGGCGATCGCCTATTAAGGGATGATTCTAATTCCAGCCTCAAACAGCGGATTGGTTATCTCCCCGATGATTTTCCGCTTTATAATGATTTGACTGTTTATGATTACCTAGAATATTTTGCGCGGCTATACCGATTAAAACCACCATATCGACAGCGACGCATCTATGAGGTACTAGAACTAGTTCAGCTAGAAAATAAAAGCAAAAGCATTATCTCAACTCTTTCGAGGGGGATGAAGCAACGTCTGAGTCTGGCACGAACCATTATTCACGAACCAATACTATTGCTGCTGGATGAACCCGTTTCAGGACTAGACCCGATCGCTAGACAGCAGTTTCGTCAGATTATTAGAGTTTTACAGGAAGCAGGGATGACCATTCTGATTTCGTCCCATGTCCTGAGTGATTTAGCCGAACTCTGCACCTCTATCGGCATCATGGAATTAGGCTTCTTGGTAGAAAGCGCCTCCTTAACAAAACTATATCAAAAGTTATCACGCCAGCAGATTACCATCGGCACATTGGGTAAGATGGAGATATTGCAGCAAAAACTGCGCCAAAATTCCTTAGTGGAAACCTGGGAGATGATGCCCCAAAATAATCATCTAAAAGTTAATTTTACTGGGGGAGAGGCTGAGGGGGCAGAACTGTTGCGATCGCTTATTTTGGCTGACATTCCCCTAACCGAATTTCACTGTAGCCAAGAAGATCTTGAATCTATTTTTTTAAAATTAGGACATCAACAAACTTCTTAAAATAAGCCATATCTTGCCAACATAATAAATTAAGATTATGAAACAAAATATAAGACCGTTTCGAGGACAAAATTCTCTATGGTCACAGTTTTTAGACTGGAATCCTCAATTATTTCGCGAGATTAGAGGCAAATTTAAAACTAGAAATCTAGTTATAGCTGCCGCTATTTCCGTAATGGTTCAGTTTGTGGCTGTTATATCTTTGTTGGGTCAATTACCTGATTCAGACCCCGAAAGATCACTTTACACTCAGTACAGTAGTTATTGTCGCGGAAATGGTTTAGATCGCCTTGCCTGCACCAAAGACATGTTGGGCAATTGGGTAATCAATTGGCAATTATTGTGGCTCGATTTATTTATTATCCTTAGTATCATTAGTATTTTTTCCTTACTGGTTATCGGTACCTATATGTTGGTTGCCGATACCGTCCAAGAAGAAAACCAGGGTACCCTTAACTTTATTCGTTTGACTCCTCAATCTGCTGGCAGTATTCTCTTGGGCAAGATCTTGGGAGTACCAATTTTACTGTTCTCAGCGATTTTGTTACTGTTGCCGCTACACTTAGCATCGGGTTTGCATGCACATATACCCCTTACTCTGATTTTGGGATTTTATGCGGTAATAGCTGCTAGCTGCGGTTTCTTCTATAGCTTGGCTTTACTATGGAGCTTGGTAAATCTGGGATTTTCTAGCTTAAAACCTTGGCTAGGCAGTGGTTTGGTGGGAGTTTTACTACTTATTTTGACCAGATTATTATTTGATAGCTATTTATCATTAGACAATCCTGCGGGTTGGTTATTTTTATTTAATCCCAGCTTAGTTTTATCCTATTTAATTGATGCAACCTACCTCCCCAGTAACCACGTCGATTTTCTTACTGTAGCAGACCTATCCCAGATGCTCTTTTTAGGTCAGGCTTTATGGACAAATGCCACTATCGGCATTACCGCTATCATATTTAACTTTTGTCTGTGGACATACTGGTGTTGGTCAATTGCCCAACGGCGTTTTCTCAACCCTGATCGCACCTTAATTAGTAAATCTCAAAGTTATTGGCTGACTGGCTGGTTTGTGGCGATCGCTCTTGGCTTCACTCTGCAAAGTACTCGTCAGCATCTATTGGAAGAATATTTTATTTTTCTGCAATTCTGTCTCGGTATTTGGGGTTTAGGATTAATCGCCGTCTTGAGTCCCCATCGTCAAGCATTACATGATTGGTCGCGCTATCGTCATCAACTAAGCAAAGAGGGCAATCAACTTTGGAAAGAATTAGTTTTTGGCGAAAATAGCCCCTCCACAGTGGCAATTGCCATCAACATGCTAATTGCGATCTCCTATATCGTTCCCTCAATCGTGATCCATCTACAGCAGAATCGTTATCATTTGCTTTGGGGATTTATACTCTGCGGGGGAAGTATCATGCTCTGTGCAGTCATCGCTCAGTTTATTCTGACCATTAAAACCCGTAAACGAGGAGTATTGTCATTAATTACCGTAACTTCCCTGATTATTGTGCCTCCAGTCTGTCTCGGCTTTGCCGAAGTTTATCCTGAAACTAGACCTTTAGTCTGGCTATTTAGCTTCTTACCTACTGTTGTGACACAATACGCCACCGTACCCACTTTATTAATAGCTGTATTAGGACAGTGGTTAGGGATCACAGTAATTGGGTTGCAAATGACTAGAAAACTAAAGCAAGCTGGGGCATCAGAAACCAAAATGTTGCTTGAGCGCAACGCCTTGATTAGTTAAGGATTGTATTTTTTGATTTTAGATTGTCAACCGTCATTCAGCCACAGCATTATTTGACTGACCCTGTAGGTAATGCAATTGCTGTGGCTGCTGTTATTACTGCTTTTTTTGTAACCCAAAAGTTTATTTAATCGCTTATTCAGTTAACTAAATCAATCTCTGTCTAGAATAATTTATATAGTCATAGCTATATTGCCCTCAAAAATAAATCTTATGCCTCCAAAAAATGCGGCAAAGCTCAAACTAAGAAGCATCAAGTTAGCTTTAGGTATTGTCAGCTTAGCGATTGCTTTGCTCTTAGGTATAGTCACTGCTCCAGTCATAGCCCAAAATACTAACTCCGCTACTTCTGTTGACCCTGAATCAGTTACCGCAGCCCAAAAACTGTCGCAACAGGGCAAACTAAAGGTAGAACAACAAAACTATCGTGGTGCGATCGCCGATTTTAGTAGAGCCATCTTACTAAATCCTAACGAAGCTGATTTATATTATCAACGAGGTTTAGTTTTGAGAGAATTATCAGATTTAGAGGCGGCTATTCAAGATTTTGATGATGCCATTTTACGCAACCCAAACCACGCCTGGGCATATCTACAGCGAGCAGGAATTTTCTTCAATGTTGAGTCAAATCAAGGATTTACTAGTTTCCAAGGTTTTAGATTTCGTCAAACAACTTCTAATAGAGGAGATGCTAGAGGAATTTTAGATCTGAGAATTGCTAGAGATTTGTTCGCTAAACAGGGAGATCAAGAGGGATTTCAAACCGCAGACCAGCTCATTGAGCATTTTGGCGGCAATATAGAAGGATCAGAAAATCAAAACTTCTAAACCACTTCTATCAAGCAAAAACTAGAGTAAGATCTGGATCAGCAATTTTGCTCCCTATTCCCTTATTCCCCCATTCCCCATTCCCCATTCCCCTTTTTTCTTACCGTTTTTTAAGTAAACTCATAACTGATTTCTTTAGACTAGAAAGTAGTTCTCTTAGATAGATTAATTAAATTGCTGGTGTTAACGCAAAATATTAGGTCTGGCTTGATTTCCTTAGCGTTAGGTATTTCCTCAATCCTGCTATCTTCTTCAGTATTAGCAGCCGAGAGAATCACCTTCAATTTTTCACCTTTAGGTCAATTTAAGATTAAAGTCAAAGACCTTGAGGCTTTTGCCTCAGAGGGAGAAATATCGAGTGAGCTTGCTGTTTATCTCAACCGTCTACCACCACAGCAGTTAGCCAAACTCCCAGAGTTATTGTCTACACCTTTAGAACTCGATCCCTTAACGATTAGTAAGTTCAGTAACTCTAGTGTTGGTGAAGCCGTAATTAAAAACTTCGGTAAAGGCATTAGAGTTGATTCCAATCTTAATGGTTTTTATGCCCTTAGAGGCGCAATGATTGCTGCCGCTTTTGATCAAGAGGGACTAACAATTATCAATTTACTACAGGAATTTCCCTCAGATACGATTCATCTGGATTTAAATGTGTTGACTCAATATTTGGAACGGGGAACAAAACTAGCCCAAAATCGAGAAGCAATTTACCAGACTTGGTTTAGTGATGAAGAACAGTCATCTGGCTTAAAGAAACATGCAGCTAAAGCCTCGCCTCAAGCAGATTTGACAATTCCTGGACAATATTCCTGGAACAAACAAACCATTACCTACAAAAATCCTCGTCGATCCCGACCAGGATACTTTGATCTATATCAGCCGATAACTGAGCATTCAGTTCCTTTAGTGGTAATTTCTCATGGTGTAGCCTCCAGCAGACAAACTTTTGCCTACTTGGGCAAACACTTATCATCTTACGGTTTTGCCGTCGCAATTATTGAGCATGATGAAATCAGTTTAAATAAGTTTGATCGGTTTCTGGCGGGAAGAGAGCGATTTCCTGAACCAAACAACTTAATCGATCAACCTATAGATGTGACATCGGTTCTTGATCAATTAGAACAAGAGACAAATATTGACTTACAGCAGGTGGGGATACTTGGTCAATCTTTTGGCGGTTACACGTCACTAGCTTTAGCTGGAGGTGAGCTAATCACTGATGATGTTCCTATAGAATGTATGCCAGATGACTATCATCATGTTTTCTTAGATTTATCTTCTCTGGCTAAATGTACTGTTTACCAACTTAATCAGTCTCGAATCAAGTTAAAAGACCCCAGAATTAAAGCCACAATCGCCATTAATCCGATGGCAAAAATCTTTGGTCAGGCTGGTCTTAGTACTATCGACGTGCCTACGATGATCATTGCTGGCACGAATGATATGATTATGCCTCCTGTTGCCGAGCAAATTAAACCCTTTAGCTGGTTAGATAAAAATTTAGACAAGTATTTAGTGTTAGTAAAACCTGGCACCCACTTTAGTTTTTTGCAGGAAGGTTTGGGTGTTTTGCCTGTCCCCGATGCCGTAGTTGGACCAAGTCCTAGTTCGGCACACCCTACTTTGAAAGCTATGAGTACTGCTTTTTTTCAAATACATCTTAATCAGCAAACAGCATATCAAAGCTACTTTGAGCAGGATTACCTTAATCAACTCAGCAATAATGCTTTTGAACTGGCAATTATTCGTTTTCTCAGAACAAGCCAGCTAAAAGAGATTTTAAATTAAATTTAGTCAATATATTTGTTAAATATTTTCTTTGGTAAAATTTTTCTAAAAGAGAGCGGAGAATTTTATGAAAATTCTGCACGGCACTTGGATACCAGATGAAACAGAAGAGTTAATTCAATCTGGGGGCTTTTATCTCTGGGTAGAAACTACGGAAGTAAAAAAGACTAAAAATTCAACCAAAAATTATCCTGATCGTCTTTCAAGTAGCGATTTGGCAAACTTTTTGTCACAAGATTTAGGCATTAAAAATTTACAGCCAGATACAATTACACCCAAATACTTTTTATGTCCTACTGCCAACGAGCAACCTTTACCTTCAATTGAATTAGCTCGTTACTTAGAAACAGATATTCCCGAAGAATTCAGTTGGCAATATTGGCAAATTGATTGTTATCAAACTACTACAAATGTTAAGGTCAGCGGCTATAGTTACGAATCAGTCAACAATGTTATCAAGCTACTTAATGATATTCACTTTATCGCCCTGAACAGTGCTGGCGAACTTCAATTAGGAGCAGACCTTTTATTTTGGTATTACTATACTCAAAGTTTTAAACAAATTATTTTGGGCGATCGCCATATCCCCGCTCTTAAATATTATCAACCAAAGCAGCATAAAGGTCGCAAAAGACGCTCAAATATAGAAATCTATCCAGGTTGGGAGATAATTTGTCCTGATTATGAAGAGAATATACAAAAATATTGTGAAGCAATGCCCAAGATAGCTGTAGCTGGTTTTGCATCTCTCCCAGACACTCTTAATTTACACGACGAATCAACCCTATTGCGTCATTTTTCTGAATGCTTGCTAACGGATATTGTGTCCCATACTCCTAGCACTGCCAAATTTAGCAAGCAGCTTTCGGGAACAATTTTGGAAAAGTGTTTTGATAGCGATCTAGTATCTCGTCCTGGAACTAATGATTTAGCTTTAGAAGAATACCAGCAATGGCAAAGATGGCGCTATAAGCTGACCCAGACTCAGGATAATATTCCTTTCTATCTTTATTTCCAATTACAAACACCTAAAAAGGCGGAAGAACCCTGGCAGTTACAATTTCAAGTTGCACCGAAGAACGATCCCTCGCTAAAGATATCTCTACAAGATTACTGGCGACTAGGAAATAAGGAAAAAGCTGTTTTCCATAAACAATTCGGTCAAGAATTTGAATCTAACTTGTTGCTCAACCTTGGTTATGCAGCCCGCATTTATCCCCTGTTGTGGACTGGTTTAGAAACCAACGAACCGAAGAGTATACTGCTCGATCTTGACGAAGCTTTGGAATTTCTCAAAGAAACTGCTTGGGTATTAGAAAACGCAGGATATAAGGTTATCGTCCCTGCTTGGTGGACTCCCAAGGGCAGAACCAGAGCGAAATTACGTCTCAGGGTTTCTGCAAACAGCAAATCTGCCTCCAAGTCGGAAACTAAAAATTATTTTGGTTTAGATAATCTCCTCCAGTATCAATATCAATTATCTATTGGCGAGCATCCCGTTACACCCGAAGAATGGCAGCAATTAGTTAACGCCAAAGTTCCCCTAGTCAAATTTCGCGGAGAATGGGTGGAACTGGATTTAGCCAAAATGCAGCAGATGTTAGAGTTTTGGCAAAAACAGGGGGAAGACCAGCAAAATATGTCTCTGCTGGAATTATTGCAAAGAGAAGCAGAAGCAGGAGAAGAATTAGAATTTGAGCGAGACGATACTTTAGCCCAGATGCTGCTCAAGCTCAACGATCAAGGTGAATTGGAATTAATCAAAGAGTTGCCCAATTTTCAGGGTGAGTTACGAGAATACCAGCAACGAGGTGTCTCATGGCTCAATTATCTAGAAAACTTGGGACTCAATGGTTGCCTCGCCGATGATATGGGTTTAGGTAAAACGATCGAGGTAATTGCACGGTTAATTCAGGAAAAAAATAATAATCCTCAGATTGCACCTACTTTGTTGATAGTACCTACTTCTGTAATTGGCAACTGGCAAAAAGAAATTACCAAATTTGCCCCCCATTTTCGCAGCATAGTTCATCATGGTAATGACAGAAGTAAAGATGCAGCAGAATTTCAAAAGGCGATCGCCGAGCAAGATGTGGTCATTACTTCCTATGCTCTAGTTCGTAAAGATGCCAAGCTATTCGGGGATGTTGAATGGCAGCGTATTGTGCTTGATGAAGCCCAAAATATCAAAAATCCTAAAGCGGCACAAACTAAAGCAATTTTAAAGCTTAAAGCTGCTCATCGTTTGGCTTTGACGGGAACTCCTGTAGAAAACCGTCTCTTAGATTTATGGTCGATTTTCAACTTCCTCAACCCTGGTTATTTGGGCAAACAGGCTCAGTTTCGCAAAGCCTTTGAAATTCCGATCCAAAGAGATCGCGATCGCACAAAAGCTTTAACTTTCAAAAAGTTAGTTGAACCGTTTATCCTGCGTCGGGTAAAAACCGACAAAAACATCATTAAAGACTTACCCGATAAAGTCGAACAAAAGGTTTATTGCAACTTAACCCCCGAACAAGCTTCCCTCTATCAAGCAGTGGTCAAGGATGTAGAGCAACAGATAGAGGAGAAAGCAGGAATAGAACGAAAGGGATTGATCCTATCAACCTTGATGAAATTGAAGCAAATTTGCAACCATCCCAGACAGTTTTTGCAAGATGAAAGCGAATTTACCCCCAACCGTTCCCATAAACTATCCCGCCTTCAAGAAATGATTGAGGAAGTACAAGCCGAAGGAGAAAGCTTACTGGTATTTACCCAATTCCGCGAGATTGGAGACGCGCTACAACAATATTTTCGCCACAACTATCGCTATCCCACTTACTATATTCACGGCGGTACGAGTCGCAAAAACAGAGATAACATGATTTCTCAATTCCAAGAAACTGATACCCCTCCTGCGGTGTTTATCCTTTCCCTGAAAGCTGGTGGGGTGGGGATCACCCTCACCAAGGCCAATCATGTCTTTCATTTTGATCGCTGGTGGAATCCTGCGGTAGAAGATCAAGCAAGCGATCGCGCTTTTCGTATCGGACAAAAGAAAAATGTCTTTGTCCACAAATTTGTCACCTTGGGTTCTTTGGAAGAAAAAATCGATGTCATGATTGAAGATAAAAAACGATTATCAGAATCTGTAGTGGGTTCAGATGAATCTTGGTTAACCGAGTTAGACAACGATAAGTTTCGGGAACTAATTGCCTTGAATCGCCGTGCAGTTTTGGATTAGTCTCTTATCCAATCAAAAAGAGCAAAAAATAGTTAAAGTTCCCAGGATGGGTCGTCATTACGAGTGAGTATCTGGCGATCTCCTATTGCAGATTAATACATTGTGGCAACGATTTACTGTCCTAATCTGATGAATAAACCTCTTGGAAAATCAAGTAAAATTGTAGTAATTAAAGATAATACTAGAGGTGATTTAAATGTGGAATTTATGATGCTTTAATTACTCAAGTTGTTTTTAAAGCAGAGGTAGATCGGTTACTCACTTTAAACCCTAAGCATTTTATACGTTTTGGTGAAGAAATAGCAAAATTAGTAGAAGTCCCAACATAAAATTTACTGCGATCGTGACGTACAGCTCCAAATGTTAGATAATCAAATCAACCCGTCGAGAAGTTCCAAGGGTGTATAGGAGAGCTAGTGTGCGATCGCATATTGCCTAATTCATGGCAAGAGTGGAGTTTAGTAATTGCGATCGCCGATAAAATGCCTCCAAAGTGGTACGATAATCACCCCTATTAAGTGCAACTTCACAGAGAATTGATATCAAACCTCGTTAATAATGGTTGCGACCTGAAATCATAATTACCCCGACTGAATGAACGGTTATAGTTCTTACTGTCGATCAACTTTCTTTAATCTAAAAGTTGCAATTTTATGAGGTTTGATTTGATGAACAATTTCATCATTAGTATTTTCTCTTTCCAAACAATCTAGTAAAGTATTTAGCTCAAAATCTAAATCACTTTTAAGATTAATTTGTGCTTCTGATCCATGTGTTTCATAGCAACGCATAATTAAGTCTTGGTGATGAGATGGCTTTAATGCCATTAAAACTAAATTGTCTGCCGATAAGTTCAAAAATTCACTCTTGGTTAGCAATTGATTAAAGTCTTGATTATTTTGCTGATGTCGATTTATCATTACTGTTTGCAATGGTGTATTGAATTCATAGCCTTTTTGAACGGTTTTGGATTCTCTCCAGCTATATTGATGAGGATAGATTCCGTAACTAAAGTGGTGAATTCCACGATCGCTTGAGGAATCTGGCCATGTCGAAGAACGTAATAGAGTTAAGCGTAAGCGATCTGGTTTAGCATCATAACCATACTTGCAGTCATTGATCAGACTAACTCCATATCTTCCCTCGTTATCCGTTATGTCTGCCCAATTTAAGGCTGATACTTCCCACTTAGCTTTTTCTGCTGCTGTTTTTGGTTTAGTGGTTCGTTCTATTGTTCCACAGGGAATTTCATAGGTAACGTGGTCACTATGTATATTTAAAGGAAATACGGCCTTAACCATTACATGAGTTTCTTGCCAATCAACTGTATTAGCTATTTTTAAAATAGGGGCATCATATTCTAATATATAGTCTTGGATGAATTGAGATTGATTTAGTCTTTTAATGACTCGAATTATCTGTTTGGTTTTGCTATTTTCTACCCATTCAATTGAGGCTAATTCTGTTTCAGATAATTGTTTAGTTTCGTACTCTGGATCGATATTCCACGCATCCCAATATTGTCCTCGATCTTCATAAGCTTGTAGCTTATTTGCTGCTGAATTCAAGATTTCTCTAGTTGATATCTTATCAAAGATACTATCTAAATTTCCAGTTTCAGGATTAACAACTACTTTTAAATAAGTGTTTTCTAATTGGTAATTAGTACATGAGTTTATCGTATGTGCTTTAGCTATGGTTACTTCTTTGTGACATAAATAATAGAGACTATAGCCTATCCCTGGAATATCTTGGGCAAAAAAGCTTAATTTTCCTGCTTGATCGCTACTCGAAGGTATTCTTTGTCCTTGGGCATCACATACCCAAAAAACTAAATTATCCGCAGAAAATTTTTTGTTTTCAATAGTTACTATTTCTGATCGTTGCCAGTTGAGGGAATTGAATACAACTAACGGTGCCGCATTAGGTGATGGTGGGTTAGGTAGTTTAATATTTAGAGCGATCGCTTTTAATGCAGTTTGTAATAAATTTTCGCCAATGGTAATTGCAGCTTCCCAGTCTTGATTAGCTTCGGTAAAAACTTCTGGAATAGATGTTCCAGGCAAAATATCGTGAAACTGATTGAATAATATTTTCTTCCAAGCAATTTCGATTAGTTGCTGAGGATTTGTCTGACCAATAGTCAAAGAAGAAAAAGATTTTTCATATGTGGTGGTCGTTGGATTTTGGTACTGTTGATCAGAATAAACAGGTGATTCCTGACCAGGATATTTTTGATCAACTATTGTATTTTTACTAGAAAATAGTGGCTGACTTACGAAACTTTCCCGACAAACTAGGGTTGCTAAAGTTGACCACAATTCCGCCTGATAAAGTAATCTTTCACAGTAACGATTATATTTTTTCTGATCTGCATGAACGGTATAACAACCTCGATGAAACTCAAAGTATAGTTCATCTTGCCAGACAGGAAGTGAAGACTGTGGAGCAAGAACTTGTGGAGATCTTTGAGAGACATTCAGAATAGAAGACTGAGTAAGTTTCTCTAGGTAACTAACAGCAGTAGAAAATTTAATTTCGGGAAAGAAAGGGGAATTATTCCATTTATCTGCCACTTCTAACATATCTTGAGTTGGCCCACCGCCATGGTCGCCGACTCCTGGTAGCCAAAAGATGTCCTGAAACCCAGTTTGAGTTTCCCAATCGAGGGCATAATCAGTCATAGTAATTGGATTGGTATCCATTACTCCTGCAAGGTTGGGGGGAGACATCAGCGTCAGTAACTGTGTCCCATCTGGAGACTCCCACCAGAAACAGCCATGAGGAAACTGAGTCGTATCATTCCAATGCAGCTTACCCGTAACAAAATATTCAATCCCGCATTGCTGCATAATTTGGGGAAGTTGCCAAGTAAAACCAAAGCTATCAGGTAGCCAAGCAACCTGGCTAATCTGATCAAACTTCTCTTGGTAGTATCGTTGCCCATAAAGTAACTGTCGTATCAACGATTCACCACTAACCAGATTTGTTTCTGGTTCAATCCACATTCCTCCTAGTAGTTCCCACTTGTTTGACCTGACTGCACATTGAATCTGCTGAAACAACTCAGGGCGATTATTTTCGAGCCACTGATATAGTGCTGGGCTTGTATGACCAAAAGTTAGGGTGGGAAAATCTTGCTGTAAATTGAGGACAGATCTGAAAGTACGTTCGGCTACTTCGTAAGTTTCGTCAGTTGTCCATAACCAAGCCATATCCAAATGTGCATGACCGAGTAAATGAAAGCAACGCTGTTTAATATTTTTAGCCAGAGGTAACAGAATTAATCGCAATTGAGCCAAATCGTCTCCGAACTTGTGAGCATTTTCAAGATTGCTCCAATTAAATTTATCTAACTCTGCTGCCAATATGTCCAGGTGTTGGGGTGCAAACTGAGAGCTATATTTAAATAAGATAGAAAGCTCATCCGCTACCAAGCCAGGATCGATCTGATGAAAAATATCTGACTTTTCGTAAATCAAATGCGATCGCATCAATGCGCCAATGTCATGATTAGGACTAACCAGGCGAATAGTAACTAAATATTCTTGTCCTTGTTGAGCATCTTTGGTAATCAATACTCGCGCTGAAGAATCAAATAGATCTCCTTGCTGTACTAACTCCCCATTAATAAATATTTGAGCATCTTCTGCCCACCAAGTTAAAACCAAGCGGCAGCTTAATCCTGATAAAGGATAACCTTGTAATGTTTGGGGGATAGTAATTTTCTGCGCCAACCACTTTACTTGCCTTCCTTTCGGAAAAACAATATAGCCTTTTTCGTTGAGGGCGATAGTATTACATTCTGATAAGTTGACCTGGGCTAAATTACTGCTGATATCGACCATGTTCGAGGAGTCAACATTACGCCAACTACGCTGTATCTCTAGTTGAACTAGCTGACGTAACTTAGCGATGGCTTGCTCGATAATTGTAATAGAATTACTAGACATAATGCTCAATAAATAAACCCCAGTGCATTATATGCAGCAATTCTTACTTTGAATTTTTATTTTGTAAAAAAAACTCTAGCAGCAATCTTTCCTGAAGATATATGCAATTTTCAAGAAATTCAGGCGATCGCTAGAACCTCAAAATTTAATAATTTTGCTCGAATTGGTATTTCAGATAAAGTACTAAAATAACGCTTCTTACTCTGAGTTGCAGACGCTATCTGTGGTATTGATCAAGATAGAGATGAACTTAGATGACATCATAACTACGTCGGTTCGATCTGCTCAAGTTGTTGATTAACAGTAAGCTATGAAAACGATATCTAAGTATTGGAATTTGGTCAGGCTTGATAGCGCGGGAAAAGTGCAAACAACCGAGATTAGTCAGGCGAAGCAGTTTATTATTCAGCAATTTGCTAATTTAATTGAATCGGAAACGGTAACTGATAAATTGGTTCAACGAGATTTAGTTGCTCATAGAAATGATCACAATGAGCATAACGAAAATAGTATTATTGCCGACAGGTGCTTACGCTGCTTTATTTCCCACCAGATAAAGCAAGCCTGTATCCAATTAGATATGCAGTTTGGTAGAGAACATGGTTTTAGCCGCCACGATCTTTATATCTACACTCTCAACGATACCTTAGATACATTTCGGAATTTAGAGAGAACTCCAACATCAACCAAGAGCAAATATAAATCTTTAGCGGTGGAGATTTTGGAAACCTTTGAACCCCAAAAAGCGAATTTATCCACATGGACAACACGCTTTGTCAAGCAAAATCGGGAACTACAGCGCTTTCTCTTAGAACAGGGCGTTTATCTAATTAGTAACTGGGCAATTCTCAACGATACTAATACTAAGCAAGTTGCTCGGATACTCTCCCAATTTCATAATTTAACCCCAAATGAAATTGAGCAAGCCCGTATCTTATTAAATAGTTATCACAATATCTATCGCCGCGATCGCCTAAAAAATCGCCAGAGTAAGGGGGGAAAGTGTCAAACTCCCAGCAATGAACAGTTAGAGAGAATTGCTAAGTTAATTAGACAAGAGACAAGTTTGTCTTACTCCTCAGAACAAACCTTATCCCAACTGGAACAATTAGCTAGTCTGCTGCGGGAATATCGTATTCATGTGCGGGGAGGCAAAATCAAACAGGAATCTCTAGATAATCAGGGGATAAATAGCGCAGTTATGCAGACCGATCTAGAGGAGAATCAAGATGAAAGTGTAGATACTGGTGGCTTTTTAAAATCTTATCAGCAGCAATTTCAGCAGAGTTTAGATCAAGCGATCTCTACCGTAATTACTCAGCGTCTCAGTAAGTTTAAAGGTAAAAAAGCGGCAAAAGCACCCCAGTTTATCAAAGCTTTAGAGTTGTTTCACTGTCAAGGAGAATCAATGAGTGCGATCGCACCTCAAGTAGAATTACAGGCGCAGTATCAGGTAACTAGATTACTTAAGCTCAAGGAATTGCGTGTGGATATTCGCCATCAGATGTTGCAATTAATGCAGGATTGGACAATGGCACAGGCAAAGTTAGCAGATTTGGATTCATTAAAGCAAAGAGAACAAGAAATTGAATTGGCTTTGGCAGAGCAAATAGATCTGGTACTGGATGAAGCGGAAAAAGAAGTAAGCCTCGCTGATAGTACTCAAAGTATATTAGCCAAAAGAATTTGCGCCTATTTAGATCGCTTACCTTAACCTGATCCAAATTAATGATAAATGCTCAATGTTAAATGTTAAATGTTAAATGTTAAATGTTAAATGTTAAATGTTAAATGTTAACTGATTCTCATACGTCTGCAAATTTAAATTTATGCATACCCTAATCGTTTTGAGAACTAAAAATTAATAAGCCTAATTATAAAAAACTATTATGACTAACTATAATATTGCCCTTGACGAATCCTTACTCGATTTTGAATCTTTTTTAACTACTGGAATTGAGCTGTCTTCTGAGCAAATAGATCAAGCTGTGGCATTGAGCGATTGCATTATCAATCCTGAAAGGCAATGGCAGACTTATCTTAACTCTCTCGCTTTATTTGGCTTTGAAACCTGGCTACAAGAGCGAGATCCTAATTTAAATATTAATTCTGATAGTTGTTCGGTTAAGCAACCAAGCTATGCAAACTATATTGATGGCGTGTTTAATCTAACCGTCGGCGATTATAAATTATGTTTATTGACTAACGGCGTAACTATTGATGAGGCGATTAGCGTTGATCGAGCATTAATTGATTTGCCAGAGTATGCGGCTCATTTTTATGTCTTGGTTAATGTCATTGAAGAGCAAGCAGAAGTTGAAATCGATAGCTTTATTAGTTATCCAGAGATTACTACAGGAAAACAAGCTGCTAACTTAAGCGCCACTGACGACTGGACTTATGAGATACCTGTAGACTGGTTTAATACTCAATCAGACAATTTATTGTTAGCTTTACGCTGTTTAGAACCTAACAGTCTTACTTTACCTGAGAGCGTTACTGTCACCGATAATATTCAAAGCCAGCTTGAACCTTTATTGCCTCAACTACGATCCGCAACAACAGAGTTACATCAAATATTAACTTGGTCACAAGCAGTAGCAATACTAAGTAATCCTGATTTATTAAATTGGCTGTATCAATTACAGACCAATCAGCTTTCTCTTAGAGATAGTATAGCTGCTTTAGGCGATCGCTTGTCTAGCACAATTAGCGCAGCGACCCAAAGATTAATCAACGTCAAATCCTGGTTATCTGATGAACTAGATGAGATAGCGCAAAGCCTGGCATGGACTCTGTTACCTACTCCTGAACTTGCTGCCAGTGCCATGAGAGATTTAGCAGTGATTGATCGTCAGTCTCCTGCACAAGAGTTTGCAGCAATTATGACTCAACTGAGAACTAGCGGTGAGGATATTCCTGAAGCTGCCCGTGGTGCTTATCAAGATTTTACCCTTGCCAGTCATGGACTACGGATGTATGCGGTAACGTGGATGATAGTAGTAAGCGAAGATGTTTTAGAGTGGAGTCTATTATTAATTTTGGGCGCCCAATCTGATAACTATATTCCTCAAGGATTAAAGCTGGAACTAAAAGAAGGTGGCACAGTTTTAGATCAGAAGACTATTACGGAAAATACTTATGATTCCTACGTCTACACCCAGGTGATTGGCGAACTTGATGAGCAGTTTACTGTTAGCGTTAAATTACCCGATGACACAGAATTCACTTTCCCCAAATTTGTCTTTAACTAAATTTCTTTCTAACCTATAACAACTGTACAGACAAGGCATGCCTTGTCTCTAACAACTAATGAAATTCCAACTCGAAATCCAACAAATAGATCAGATCTGTCTATTTAAACTGGGATGGGGACGAGGGCAGCAAATTTCAACGATTGTGCCTTATCCTGATAACTTGTCTCAGCTATATCAAACTTGGCACCAAGCTTATCTTCGTTTTTATAAAACAGCTTTAAGAGCAAAAGTGCCTAAGCCGAAAAACAAGCAGGGGCAAATTAGTTTACCGCAAGATCATCATCGATATTTAGTACAGGTAGAAGCAGAATTATTAAAAGAATTTCATGGTTGGCTACGACGAGAAGAATTATATGAGATTAGAGCCAAAATCGCTCAGGGAGATGGGAAACAATCGCCAATTCAACTATTTCTTACCTGTGGCAATGAATTAGCCCGATTACCTTGGGAGACTTGGGAGATTGGGGCAGAATTTGGCAGCTTAGTGGCGATCGCCCGTACTCCAACTAATATTAATAACTCCCATATCAACCAGGTAAAACGTACTGGGAAACCTCGCATTTTGGCTATTTTAGGAGACGATACAGGACTAGATTTAACCAGCGATCGCAATTCTTTGGGTAATTTAAAACAGGTGGCAGAAATTAAGCTAGTTACCTGGAGTCGGGATCAATCAGCCTCCGAGATTAAGCAGCAAATTCAACAGGCGTTAATCGATGCTAATGGCTGGTCAGTCTTATTTTTTGCAGGTCATAGTAATGAAACCAAGATTACAGGGGGAGAACTGGCAATTGCGCCCAATATTGCCATAACGGTACAGGAAATTGCCAATGAATTAAAAATTGCTCAGGCTAATGGTTTACGGTTTGCTCTATTTAATTCCTGCTGCGGCTTAAGCATTGCTAACTCTTTGATCGACCTGGGATTAAGCCAAGTGGCGGTGATGCGGGAAGCAATTCATAATCAAGTCGCCCAAGTTTTTTTAGATCAGTTTTTACAGGGGTTGGCAAGCTATCAAGATGTGCAGCAAGCAATCGATAGCGCCAGTAAATATCTTCAGCAACAAAAGCTTACATATCCCTCGGCATACTTGATTCCTTCTCTCTTTTGTCATCCTGATGCCCAACTATATCGGATACAGCCTTGGGGCTGGCAACATCAACTAAAAAAATGGTTGCCCAATCGTTATGAAGCGATCGCAGCTAGTGCTTTATGTTTGTTAAGTATCATGCCTCCTGTACAAAACTATCTATTAGACAAGCGCACAGTTGTACAGTCGGTATATCGCGATTTAACAGGACAGCTACCGACAAGCAAAGCACCTGTTACCTTAATTCATATTGATCAACAATCTCTCACGGATGCAGGTATTGATCGCCCTGTGCCGATGGATCGTAGTTATTTAGCGAGTTTAATTGATCGCTTAGTAGCTGCGGATGCTCAAATTATCGGCATTGACTATCTTTTTGACTATACTCAGCCTGAAAAAGATTCGATCTTAGCCCAATCAATATCTAACGCAGTTGAGCAAGAGCAAACTTGGTTTATTTTTGGGGCGTACAAACAAATTAATGGACAAGAAGTAGGAGTTTCATCAGCAACAAATATTGGAAGTCCTAACTGGACATTACAGGGTTATGTTGACGGTTTGCCAAGTTATATGAGTCTATTACCTGAATCAGCTAACTGTAAGCAAGCCTGTCCTTTTGCTTATTTACTAGCAACGGTACAAAAAATTTCCCTAGAATCTCCCCATTTGCAGCCTAACATTAAGAGCCAAACTAATTTACGCGACTCAATTTATAACTATGTCCGTCGCCAAGAAGACTATCAATTTCTGCAAGAAACCAAGCTGCCCACTATCAGCTACTTTCTACAGTATCTGGGACAACAGTGGTTGCGCCCCATTCAAGACTATTCCCTGCCCAGTGATTTGGTCTACAACCGCATCCCTGCATGGCAATTATTAAATGAGCCAGATCTAAAATTAAACCCCAAAACTGTGATCATTGGTTCGGGAGGATACCCAGCAGCGGGGCTGACTCCAGGTTCCGATAACCTGCCAACTCCTAGTGCGATCGCTTATTGGAATAACCGACGTGGTTTGGGGGATGGAGAAACTCCCTACACAGGGTCAGAAGTATTGGCTTATATGACTCACCACTGGCTATATCGCCATTTGATTACACCTATTCCGCATCTTTGGATGGTGTTAATCGTATTACTAATTACCAAGGGAATTAAACTCAATCTAAATAATCAAACTTTTATCACTAAATTGTTATTAATTCTATTTCCTGGTGCGCTAACTATCTATGGTTTGATTGTTTTACAAGTATATATATCCTACGCAGTCTCATTACCTTGGCTATTACCCTCAATAACTGCGATCGCCTTATCTATGTCAAAGACCAACAATTAATAACCATTAATTTATAACCCATAAAAATGTAGAGAAGCATCATGAAAAAATTATTCACAAAACTATTAATATCAGTCTCACTTATTCTAATAGATATTAGCTTAATTGCTGCTCAAGCAGAGAATGATAATTCACCTGAAACGCCAAGGCAATCAACATCGATTATGCAGGCGCTAATGAGTCTGTTTAGATCTTCTGAAAACCGCTTTATATCAAGAGGAGAAAGCGTATGTTTAATCTCCCCAGGTAATTCAGGAGAACAGCTAGTCTGGAGCGATCGCCCATTATTTATTTGGCGCGGTGAAATGATGACTCCAACCGAAATTAATCTATATACTGCTGATAGCGATCTCAATGAACAGCCTGTGTGGACAGAAACTATCCTTCCTAATACCAATACTATTACCTATACAGGACAACTACAGCCAGGTTCTACTTATGATTGGGAACTAGTCTCTGACGACAACACCTACCGCAAAACTATGCAGTTAATGGAACAGCCGCAGCGAGAAGCGATCGCTGCTGAATTAACTTCCATTACTAATAATTTACAGGATAGTAATGCTACTGCTGAAGATATTGCGATCGCTAAAGCTGATTATTTTATAAGTCAAAAACTTGGTTCTGATGCCCTCCAAGAATTATATTCAGTAGAAAATCCTTCGGCTGATTTAGCCGAGCAAATTAGCAATATTGAGCAACAGTTATGTGAGTAATTAATTCCTGTTATAAATAATTTTACTATTAGCAGTTCTTTTCTTAAATATTGACTGTAATCTTCCTCTAAAGAATTAAGATTATTGTTAATTGCTTTTCAAACATTAATTTATTTAATTCAGAAATTATAGAGGCTAGATAATATGTAAGTACAGAGTTATTGATCGCCTTGTAAGCTAATATAAATTCTATGATAAATTTACTCTAAAATATTTATTATTATTCCCAATTTTGCCATGCCTCAAATATCATAACCATAGCCAAGGTATCTAATTCACAGTATCGTAATAATCCAGTTTTGAGTGCTTTACGCTCTTGCTTACATATTTCGGTTGATTGTAGTTTGGCATAGGCGGTAAGAGCTGCCGATCCGTTATTAATTTCATCTTCTTGATTCAATAGTACATGATCTTTCTCAGAAATATTAGTAAAGAGATTGGGTAGTAATTTGTAAGGATCTTTAACTACACCTTGCTCATCATTTTGCATATTCCTTTTGCAATGAGTTCATCCTTGTTTCGATAATTCCAAAGCTCTAGAATAGTTGGCTCATTAAAATCTGTTTTTCCCCAGCCTAGATGCTTAGACCAGCATTCTTGAAATCCATTTCTAAAACCTTACTTTTCTTCATTAGGAGTTAGTTTAAACTCACAACTTGCACACTTTTTGCCAATAGCAGACCAAATTCTTTGATCGTCTTTGTAAGCTGCGTTGTTCAATATTCTCGGGAAACGTTTTACCTGAATTTTTGTCTTTATTATTGAAGATTACTTGAATTGCTTCTTTAACAGATATTTTGGTCAGAATCCTTAATTTAAGTAAATCAGTTTTATTTATATTTTTACAACACCATCTTTTTGCCTGGATAAGAATTGGATTCAAAATCCTGACAGTCGATCGCCTGTTCTGAAAGAGCAATTGTAGGGTGTAATGAGCATTTTAAATGATATTCACCTGTAAAAAAGGCACAATTAGAGCAAGGTATTTGATGTATTTTCTGGAAGTGGACAGCAGCCTTCTTGGACAATCGCGAAATCTTCAAGATAGAGAAGAAAAGAACGAATGTCCAAAGGCAAATACAGAATAGTAAATGTAGCATTTTAATAATAAGAAATAACGCTCAATCTTATATGCCATAAATTTCTGATACTAAAAAAATAGAAGGTTGGTTGAGAATTGATGTTTTGCTAGTAACTCTATCAACTTGAATAGAGACTCTGTTTTTAGTTGATAGAACCTATATTTAGCGATCGCTATTTTTACAATAAATCTTACATGATAACTTCTTTTTTATATTTTAAAATTGATTTTTGATTATTCTATGTAGAAGAGTTTATGTTGATTCGGCACTTTCAATCTATTAATATCTTTTGGAAATTGGATTTGGTATTATTAATAATGCGAGCGTCATATATTGTGTTTAAAGACGCTCGCTATTTTTTCAATTTGCAAATAAAACAACTCTGATTAATTAACCTGTGGGCTTAATTCTCGTTCCCTTTCAACGTTAAATCTTTCCAACAAGATTCTCAACATTTGACGCTGCTCATCAAGTTCAAGATCGCTGATCTTTTCTACCAAAGAATCGCTGCTAAACTTACTCAGTAAGCTGGGATCTTTTATTAGTTGATCATATATTGCTTGTCGATCAGGGATAGCAAACCGAGGAGGTACAACGTTGGCTTCTACAGTCACTTCGGAGCGTCCACTTGCTAATGGAAGACTATATGCTAGCTGATCGAAATCACCCATAGCTGGAGGTACTAGATCACCTTCAGGTAAAAAGGTACCTCGCTGTTGAACAGAAAGTAATAGTGTTCTCGTATCATCCCCACCAGGAATTGGAGAAGCAGCTGGAATTGAGAGTGTGACATAACCGCGAATTTCAGTATTGCGAGCTGCTATTAACCTTGGGTTTGAAACATCTGGTAATAAGAGAAATAAGCCTGTATCAAACGCGGGAAGATTCAAGCGATAAACTTGTAAAAAAGAATTATTAAAAGTTAGGGTATTTGGGTCATTTGATCCATTAACATCCCAGGCAGAAGCAAACAGACTAGAGTCAAAATCATTAGAAAAGGCTGTAAATGTCAGCTCTATTTCTAGATCACTACTAGTAGGATTAGCAATGGTTAAAAAGTAACCTTGAATAACGGTGCGACTGGGTGCTCCAGGTTCGATAATTGGTCTAACTAACAGTTCGTAATTGGAAACATTAATTGTCTCAGCCATTTGAGTATTTCCTCTTAAAAGAATAATTGTTTTTTTGGAAATCCACTAACTTCTTTAGTCAGAACATTAATGTTCTGTACTGTTAGTATTATTTCTTTCAATCGGGAAATACTAGGGAATTATTTCTTTTATTTCTGTTGGTAAAATCAATATTCTACCGAACCATTATTCACACGATAGGGAGGACCAGGATTAATTAAAGCTTGAATAATATGGTCAAAATAAGGAATAACTTCGGCTGCATCTTCATTGTTTAGTAGAGCGATCGCTTCTTCTTTTAAACAAATTAAGGCTTCAACCCAGTTTCCTAAAGGAATACCTAAAGATTGATACATTTCTCTCATGCCAACAATGCCAATTTCATCCAGGGGTTGATTATTGCCAGCCAAAACGCAGTAAGCAATCAAACGAACATACCAACCTTGATCCCTTTGACAGGAATTGGTTTTTCTCAGGTTGCCGCTATTGCTGGGAGTGATGGGGCGGCGTTTCCAGAATTGGCGTGAACCTCTTTGCACTAATCTTGTTTCATTATCAGCCAAAATTCTGGCGATCCGAATTCTGTTCTCTCCCGTTTGGCAAAAGCTTTGTAATTGATGAATTTCGCTCAGGCTTGGATAGCGGAGTTCTTCATCGGCGTTAATAATCATTTGTTTAACTATACTCATAGCTTTCCTCTTCCTGAGTTTGTGATTCAATATCCAATAATTCTGGTTCAGCTAAATCTGAGTTAGTAACCGTGGTTGGCTCGTTGTTTGAGTCAACTGTTTCTAAGGATTCTGGTTCCGTTTGTTCTGTTGGTTGTGCTTTTCCATTATGAGCATGACCATTGCTTTGTGATTTCAATCGAGAAATGCGATCGCAATCTTCCCTGATTTTTTGAGCCACAACTTCTCCGGCAGTATGCTGGCGATCTAATTGAGCTTGTGACCAGTCAATTGATTGGGACAGCCCTGATCGCATTGCCCAGCCTTTAGGGGTCACATAGCGTTCGTAAGGGACTGTATCTTCGCCAAATGTCTCTAGGTATTCATCGCTATCTAAGATTTCATCTACCAGAGCATAAAAACCTTTTTGGGAACAGAGATCGTAATAGCGATTCATCTCCGAGCGTCCGTAGGTAGGACGACCTAGTAAACGCCGATGGATAGACTCGATCGCTTTAGTGATATAAAGATTGTCCCAATAGGAATTACGAAACCAAGTGGATTTAGCTAACTGACGGACAAACTCACGGACATTAATCTCACCATTTCTCAGCTTGGTTTCGGGGACAGATAAACGTTGACCAGAAAAAGGCTCATATCCTAAAACCTGTCGATAAGCTCCTTTAATAATTACTTCAGGAGAATGGTTTGAAAGATTGACCTGAAGCTGCCGATATTCATTATTGCTCTGGTTTTGCTTTAAGTGAGACTTGGAGGAAATGTTAGTTACATTTCGCATTCCCAGACCAGAATCGATTAGCAGACGATGATTATCTTTGCCGAGGGTTATTGGTTGAGCATAAGAGTCAAGGGTTTCACTGGGGAAAACTGCACCAAATTGAGTTTCCAAAGGATCGTTACCCAAACCATAAGCATGCTGATTAGGTATAGGCTGTTGATAGTTGCCAAACATAGTGACAAACTGAGGTACTTTACGCACTGCTGTACTATATTTAAACAGATTTAGCTGCGCGCCCCAGTTGCGGCATTCTTGAGCTTCTTGACCTAAGCCCCTCAGATAGGGAACAGTTTCTTCGCCAAAATAATCGGCGTATTCTTCGGAGTCGATTAAAGTATCAATTAACTTTGATAAACCACTACGAGCCATTATTTTAAAATAATCTTGAAACTCCTCCATCGAACTTAAACCCCGTCCGAGGAAGTGACGAAATGCCAATTCAATAATTCGAGAAATATTATACGGCTCGTAAAATAAGCGGCGATAGAGACGAGTTTTTCCCAGGCTGCGGATAAATTCCTTAACCGAGATTGTGCCATTGGCAACCTGAGATTCTAACTGTTTAAAAGCTATGCCATAGGCGCGATTAATGTCACTTTCAAACACCTGTCGGTAAGCTGCCTTAATCACAGCTTGCTTTTCGCTGGCTGAGGTATTGGCTTTCATCACCAACTTGGGTCGTGATTCTGCTGCTAAGAAATAACTTTGAGGTAATTCTAATCCCTGCTGGTCATTTGATACTCCTTCGCGCAACTTTGCCGCAGGTTTTTCTACTTCATATTCGGTAATTAAAACATTAAAGTGATATCTAATAATATTCTGTGCCTCTTCATCATCAGGAAAATAGCTCAAAGACTTCCAGCACATTTCTTTGAGTGCTACAACAGTAGCTACGGTAACATCTTCGGGTATGACTCCCCGTAAACCTCTGGCATTTACTACTAAAATGCTAGGATCATCAGCTACGATCGCATAGGTAATATAGCGCAAAAACCAACCTAAGTCTCGCATTGAGCGCTTCATTCTTTTCTCGCCATAACGAGAGATGTTAATCGGTCTGAATCCTCCAGGTAGAGGTTCCTTTCCCGTTGATTGGAGTCGATAAACTGCTTCCATCAACAGTTCAACAAAGCTAAAAGTACGAGCTTTAGTCAGAGATTGAGACGGGTTAGCAGTTTTTAGCTTATTTTTATTTTGAGTTGCCCTTGCCTTTGCCACCGCTGCACTAGAGACAGTTATCGGTCTGACAGAGCCAGGCATATCGACTAATTCTTTTGGCTTTTCCAGATAGTCCATGCACCTACCGCCATAGAAAATGCGATCGCCCCCAGCAGCAACGATCTCATCAGCATTCTGATTGATAATCTCGACAATTTCCAATAATTTAGTGCCAGAGTCAAAATAACTAGCCAGTCGATTGAGTTGACTTTGTTTAGGAAAACTATCTTGCTGTTCAGCTTGGGAAATTACCCTAAGAGGTGTTGTCTGATATAGTTGCGGATTAACAACGGGACTGCCGCCGCCTGTATTATTATTCATCTGTTTAAGTTTTTTTATTTATTTTTGGTTCTTTGTCCTTCGTGCTAATAACTAATAACTAAATCCTTGAATGATATAGTCAAAATAAGGTGCGATCGCAGCAGCATCTTCTAAACTGAGCATTTCTGTTGTTACTTCTTTTAAACAACGCATACATTCAGCCAGGTTTTTCAGTGGAATTTCTAAAGACTCGTACATTTCCTTGACACCTTCAATACCAGATGTCTCAATTGGTTCTATATCCCCCAAAATAATTGCATAGGATATCAGTCGCAGATACCAGCCTTGATCTCGCATACAGGAAGCTCTAAAGGTCGGATTGCCAGTATTGCTGGGAGTATTAGGATATCGTTGCCAAAATCTTTGACTACCTTTATTTACGATTTCAGCTTCATTAGCCACTAAGATTTGAGCCAGGCGTAAGCGGTCTTGTCCACCCTGATAAAAATCTTCAATAGCTTTTAACTCTCCCAGATTTAGATAGCGTGCTTGTCGATCTGCACTCTTAATCGAACGGGTAATAATACTCATTTTTTATTTTAGAAAGTCTCTAATCTTCGGTTGAGACTGGTAAAAGGTTAAAGGGTAAAGGTTAAAGGTTTGTTTTTCCCCTTTGTCCTTTAACCTCACCACCATCTTGATTTTTCTTTTCACTGAGTAAGCTCTATGTTTAACTCAAACCAGAACTAATATAGTCAAAATAGACACCCATTTCTTTACCCGCATCAGTACCTACCAAGTCAGCAGTAACTTCTTTCATTGCTTGAACTGCTCGTATGGTTCCACCAATGGGAACTCCTAAAGAATTATAGGTTTCTCGTAAACCATTAAGGATGCGTTCTTCGAGGATGGAAGGATCGCCAGCCAACATCGCATAGGTGGCATAACGCAAAAAGTATTCCAAGTCGCGAATACAGGCTGCATAACGGCGACAAGTATACATATTGCCTCCAGGAGCAGTAATATCGGTGTACATCAAAGACTTGGCGACTGCTTTAGTAATAATTGATTTAGCATTAGCACTAATGGCTAGAGAAGCTTTCGCCCGTACATCGCCACTTCTAAAATATTCTTCTAGCTTATTCATCGCATCGCTATCTGGATACTGAGCGCGAACATCAAAAGTATTAATGGTAGAAGTAATAAGGTCTTGCATGATTTTATTTCCTTGTTGTTTTATGTATGAGCTAAATTTTTGGTGATTAAGAAGCTGATAGCTAATAGCTAATGGCTAATAGCTAATGGCTTTTTTACGAAAGCGATTGAATAATAAAGTCAAAATAGGGTGCTACCTCAGCCGCATCCTCTTCGTTCATCATCGATACAGCTTCTTCTTTGAGACATTGCATACATTCGGCGATATTGCGGATGGGAATTTCTAGAGAGTTATACATTTCCTTGATGCCGATAGTGCCAATTTCTTCTAGTGGTTTTTCACTTCCTGCCATAACGGAATAAGCGATTAGGCGAACGTACCATCCTTGATCTCGCATACAGGAATTGGTTTTACGCTCAACACCGCTATTGCTAGGAGTTACGGGGCAACGTTCCCAAAATTTGTTAGTACCATTTTGGACAATTCTAGATTCGTTTTCCGCTAAGAATCTAGCAATTCGCATCCGTTGTTCTCCACTGCTGAGAAAATTCTGGAAGATATTAATTTCTTTGGGACCAAGATAACGAGCTTCACTATCAGCATTGAGGATCAATTCAGCAACCATACTCATGATTTTTTTCTCCTAATTTATTTAATTTGTTTAATTTGTGTGAATGTAATTTAGCTATTGGCGATCGCTTGGATAAGTCTTGCTAGCATAAACTCCAAAAAGTACGAGAAGTATAGCCAGTACTAACAATCCAGAAGCGATTCCTGTAGCCGTGGTGGCAAATTGCCCTTCACCATAGGCAAAAAAGATTTGTGTCATTTAACTTTTGACTTTTGATTTTTGACTTTTGACTTAACTAAGGCTTGTCCAATCTACGTCCAGACCCTGAAGCATGATTGAAGAATTAACGATTTGAGTAATAATGAGCAGAAAGATACCAAACAACAAGATGATTCCCACCATTAGTGGTGTAGTTCCCCAACCGCGAGTAACTCTTCCTGCTTCGGAGTTAATCGACTTGAAGAAATACTGTAAAGGAGCGGTCTTTTTCGAGGCGTATTGTGACATGACTAATGACTAATGACTGTTTACTCCGCTTGACTTTCAACTGCCAAAGCTTCTGGCTTTTTACGACTGGTAACATCGCCAACTTTTGTCCAAACGCCAAACTCAACTTGTTCTTCTAATTCGATATTGATACCTGCAAAGACATCGCTGAATAATGCGCGAGTGCCATGCCAGATATGACCGAAAAACCAGAGTAGTGCAAAGCAGGCGTGGAAATAGGCAAAGAAGCCCCGATTGCTGGTACGGAATACACCATCGGAATTATAGGTTTGGGTATCAAATTCAAAGGCTTCCCCTAATACCGCCTGACGAGCATATTTTTTCACTTCTACAGGATCGGTAAAAGTTTGACCATTTAACAGCCCACCGTAAAAACTAACTGAGACTCCTGTTTGCTCAAAGCTATTCTCTGCCTCGACTCTACGGAAGGGAATATCTGCACGAACAATATTATCTTCGTCAGTTAATACTGTAGGAAAGGTTTCAAAAAAGCTATTCATCCGCCTAACGGTTAATTCTCGACCCGCAGCATCCTCAAACATAGGATGACCCAGCCAAGCAAGAGGTAAACCATCACCATCAACCATCCGACCATAGCGGAATAGACCACCCTTAGCGGGATTATTGCCAATGTAGTCATAAAATGCCAGCTTTTCAGGAATTTTCGACCAAGCCTCAGATAAACTATCTCCTGCTGCCAAATTATTTTCTACTCGGCGAGCAATCTCCTGTTGGTAATAGCCCTTATCCCATTGAAAACGAGTAGGACCCCAGAGTTCTACAGGGGTAGTTGCTGTACCATACCACATCGAACCACTAGCGATCGCACCAGCAAAAAAGAATACTGCTAAACCACTAGCTAATGCCCCTTCAATATTCCCCATCCGCAGCAGTTTATATAGTTCTTCTGAAGGACGCACCACGATATGAAATAGTCCGCCGATAATGCCAACAGTGCCTGCCGCAATATGGTGTGCCACTACACCCCCAGGATTATAAGGATCAAATCCCGATGCATCCCAAACTGGAGAGACATTTTGCATGTGTCCCGTCAGCCCATAAGCATCAGACACCCACATCCCTGGTCCAAAAATACCAGTGAGGTGAAAAGCACCAAAGCCAAAACAAAGTAGACCAGCAAGTAAAAGATGTATGCCAAATATTCTTGGTAAATCTAGAGTAGGTTTACCATCTTCATCGAAGAAAGTGACCAAGTCCCAGTTAACCCAATGCCAACAGGCTGCTAAAAATTCTAGTCCCGAAAAAATAATATGAGCGATCGCTACAGTTTCAAAAGTCCAGAAGCCAGGATCGCTAAAGGTTTCACCCGTTATACTCCATCCCTGCCAAGAATTTGTTACTCCCAAACGCGCTACAAACGGCATCAAGAAACAACCCTGTCGCCACATCGGATTGAGAACGGCATCGGTCGGGTCATATAAAGCTAGTTCAAACAATAGCATTGAACCAGCAAAGCCCGCACAAAGAGCATTGTGCATTAAATGAACAGATATTAAGCGTCCTGGGTCATTTAAAACTGACGTATGGACGCGATACCAAGGTAAGCCCATTGGTTATCTCCTATAATTGATTATCAAATAGCAAACCTTAGAAAAAAAGCTTAAGATACGTACCGTCTAACGAGCCAGGAAAACAGTAATTTAAAACCGATACCATAGCTGAAAAAACGGTGGTGATAATAGTGCAAACTAGGATAAAAGCCAGATAAGGTATGCCAGAGGACGAACGAGATTCGTCTTTTTCTTCTGTAGTTAAGTCTGCATCAAGGGCGATTTTATATTTGAATAAATTAGACATTTTAAACCTCTAACTGTTTGTAAAAATTGATTATTTAAACTGAACAAAACTGTATTTCTATCCTTTAGCGATGCCGTTGGCTATGCTTAGGCAAATCGCGATTTCTTTTGGGTATAGTAGAAAGGACTAATACTGCTGAAAAAACCGCTACCAGAATCAACAACAACATCGATAAAACAATGAGAGCAATCATTGCACCTTTGAGAACGAGTTCCATTTGCTAATCTCCGATTATTGTTGAACGAAGGCAGAGGGCAGAGGGCAGAAGGGGAATAGAGGAATAGAGGAATAGGGGTTTTATATTTAATCCTGCCTACCTACTCATTACTCATTACTCATTACTCATTACCTATTCCTTACTCCGCATTACCTCTGGGCAATACCTCATCAGGAAACTGAAAGCCTTCATGAATTTGATCTTGAGGTGCCATCCAGGCTCTTAGACCTTCATTGAGCAGAATATTTTTGGTATAAAACGTTTCAAAACCAGGATCTGCTGCTGCCCGTAACTCTTGAGATATAAAGTCATAAGCCCGCAGGTTAAAAGCTAAACCCACCATGCCAATGGCACTCATCCACAAGCCCGTTACAGGCACAAATAGCATAAAGAAATGCAGCCAGCGTTTGTTAGAAAAGGCTATGCCAAAAATCTGCGACCAAAAGCGGTTAGCTGTCACCATAGAATAAGTTTCTTCCGCTTGGGTGGGGCTAAATGCGCCAAAGGTATTAAAATCCTGGGCATCTTGGAATAAAGTATTCTGTACCGTTGCCCCGTGAATGGCACAAAGCAAAGCACCACCGAGAACTCCCGCTACACCCATCATGTGAAAGGGGTTGAGAGTATAGTTGTGAAAACCCTGGAAAAATAGCACAAAACGAAATATGCCACCTATTCCTAGACTGGGAGCAAAAAACCAGCTTGACTGTCCCAAAGGATAAACCAAAAAGACCGAAACAAATACGGCAATAGGTGCCGAAAAAGCGATCGCATTATAGGGTCTAATGCCAATCAGACGGGCGATTTCGATCTGTCTCAGCATAAAGCCAATTAGTCCAATCGCTCCATGAAAAGCGGTAAAATTCCATAAACCGCCGATCTGGCACCAGCGGGTAAAGCTCCAATTAGCTTCAGGTCCCCAAAGAAACAACAGAGAATGCCCCATACTATCAGCAGGAGTCGATACCGCCGCCGTAAGCACATTACACCCTTCAAGATAGGAACTAACTAACCCGTGGGTATACCAAGCACTAACAAAAGTAGTTCCCGTAAACCAAGCCCCGATAGATAAATAAGCACAGGGAAAGAGTAAGAGTCCCGACCAGCCAATAAACACAAAGCGATCGCGTTTGAGCCAGTCATCAATTTGTTTAAACCAACCAATATTTGATTGTGGAAAATCTGCTGCAATAGTCATTTTGGAAAGTTGTCTGTGATATGTAAGTTTTTATTTGTTTTAGCTTTTACCCGAACCGTTCACCTGAATGCATTCAGGCACTTGCGGTTTCGATGCATTCCGCATTTTCAGCTGTTAAATTGCAGGAGGAATAATTGAGAGGAAATAACTCAAAAACATTAAGGTTGCCATCGCGATTACCAAAGTTGTGATCGACATAATCGGTATACTATTAAAAACTTTTTGAAGATTCTGCATTTTCTAATCTCCTTAATTGTTGAAATTAAATTCTGATGTTACGCACTGAATAAATCTTCTAAGATAGTGACTGACAAAGGGCTTGCCCCCATGTACTAGGGATTTGCTCTATCTGCTTTGATAGTTTATTGGGTTATATTCAAGGTGTCTTAACAAACATTCAAGAGATTTTCTTTAACACAACATTCAAAACTTATTACCCATTACCTACTACCCACTACCCACTACCTACCTTCACCATTCCAGCCTCAACACCATCCGACTAATCTATGTCTCCCATGGATAAAACAGGTTCATCATCGCGATCAAGTCCTCTTTCAAAGCCAGCAGCTTGCGCTCTTGCTCTACCTGCATGCCACCAATGACCTACTAAAAAGAAGAAAGCCAAAATAATATGTGAACCAGTCATCCAGGTACGAATTGAAAGAAAGTTAAAGCCATTAGTTTCAGTCGCCAGACCAGCTACCGAGTTAATCGAACCCATCGGTGCTTGCACCATGTAGTCCGAAGCTCTTCGAACTTGCCAAGGTTGAACATCATTACGCAGCTTATCGAGATCTAAACCATGATCTCCTCGCAAGGGTTCTAACCAAGGACCGCGAAAATCCCAAAAGCGCATGGTTTCGCCACCAAAGATAATTTCCCCTGTGGGCGATCGCATTAAGTATTTGCCCAAGCCCACTGGTCCTTGAGTTGAACCAATATTGGCGCCTAACTCTTGGTCGCGCATTAAAAATACCAGAGACTGCGCTTGGGACGACTCGGCAACAGTAGGACCATAGAATTCACTGGGATAAGCAGTGTTGTTAAACCAGATAAACATAGCTGCAATAAAACCCTGTCCTGCGATATTGCCTAAACTTTGAGACAGGTAAGCCTCTCCCGACCAGATGAAAACTTTATCAGTCCATTTAAAAGGTACGGTCAAAATATGCCAGATACCACCAGCAATTAAGATGCTTCCCATCCAAATATGACCGCCAATAATATCTTCTAAATTATCAACGCTAACTAGCCAGCCACCGCCACCTAGGGGATTGCGGAAAAAGTAGCCAAAGATAATTCGCGGATCGAGAGTCGGATTGGTCACCAGACGGACATCACCGCCTCCCGGTAGCCAGGTGTCATAAATCCCACCCCAAAACATGGCTTTACACACTAGGAGTAATGCCCCAATGCCCAAAGCAATCAGGTTATAACCTAAGATGTCTGTAATTTTGTCTTTATCAGACCAATCAAAATCATAAAAGCCAGATAGTTTACTCGGTCCTCGCAGAGAGTGATATAGACCCCCAACACCTAATACAGCCGAGCCAATTAAATGTAAAACAGCGATCGCCATAAAGGGAAAGAGGCTAATAACTTCTCCGCCAGGTCCCACCCCAAAACCCAAAGTAGCAATGTGGGGCATCAACAGGCAACCCTGGCGAAACATCGGTATATCAGGATTATAGTGCGCCACTTCATAGAGCAACATTCCTCCTGCCCAAAAAGCAATTAAGCCAGCATGGGCAACGTGCGCCCCTAAAAATTTGCCTGAAAGATTTATAAAACGGGCATTTCCTGCCCACCAAGCATATCCAGTAGAAGCCTGATCTCTTCCTTCTCGCCCTGGATTGATATCATCTCCCGCCGTAGCGGTAATATTGATTGTTAAATCGGTAAAAGGTGTTTCCATCTATATTGTGTTAATTGTTGATTGCTGATTGTTGATTGTTGATTGTTCCCCCAGGCTGGGAGAGCTTATGGGGGCAAAAATCAAATGTATTGACAGCTTGAAATGCCTTTAAGGTAAATCGACGGGAAAATTATTAATTTCTTGTTCTAAATTTATTTGCCAATCTTGAAAAATAGGTAGCGTGTTAGGTTGCTTCGTAGTTTCAGCAAGACCTAAATTGGCATCGAGAATCGTATCCATCCAAGTTGGGATTACTTCCCCTTGACTGATAAGCGTTGGCTGTTGAAAATTGAATCCTTCAAAGTCAAATCCTGCAATATCAACACCAATCGCCGCCGACCAAATCCCCGCTACAGGAAATGCTGCTAAGAAAAAGTGGAGCGATCGCGAACTGGGAAAACTAAACCCACAAAGCTTTCGCTGATAGTTTTGAGACTTGCTAAAGCTATAGGTCGGTTTCTTTTGACCCAGCTTATAACCCAGATTAATTGATTCGTGTTTCTTGGTATTACGAATCAAAGTAGAAGTCACAATTGAGCCGTGCATGGCACATAACAATGCACCACCCAGCACCCCGATAACTCCTAACTGATGAAATGGACTCATCAGAATATTGTGGTCGGCTTGAAAGCGAAACATGAAGTAAAATGTCCCAGAAATCCCCAAGGGCATCCCTTCAGAAAAACCACCTTGTCCTAGAGGATAAATGATAAACACTGAGACAGCAGCAGCAACAGGTGCGGTAAAAGCGAGAGAAATCCAGGGACGCATTCCCAAGCGATAGCTTAATTCCCACTCTCGATCTTGATAGGCAATGATGCCAATGATAAAGTGCAGCACAATTAATTGATAAGGACCACCGTTATACAGCCACTCATCAATTGAAGCTGCCTCCCAAATCGGATAAAAGTGTAATCCGATCGCTGCTGATGTGGGAATAACCGCTGCGGAAATCAGATTATTGCCGTCTAATAAAGAGCCAGAAATGGGTGAACCTAACCCTTGCATATCTACAGGTGGTGCAGCCAAGATTGCAATGATAAAGACAATACTGGCAGTTAACATTGTCGGAATCATCAACACCCCAAACCATCCGATATAGATACGGTTATTGGTGCTTGTTACCCACCGACAAAATCGCTCCCAAGGATTAATTTGCTCTAACTGTTCTAAAACAGTTGGAATACTAGCATCTGGGTTAGTTGAAGCTCTTAGTATACGACTAGCCTCAAAATATCTATCCCGCTGCCTACGGCTTGTGCCGTATGGTTTGGTACCCACTTCATAATCGCTCTGTAACATTTTATAGCTGTCTCCTGATCACTGTTGACTACTCCTCTCTCTAACTGCTTCATTAACCGCCAATAGTAGGTGCTGTTAATGCGATGGGTGTTGCCTCACCACAGGCTAAATCCAGAGGAAAGTTATGAGCATTACGTTCGTGCATAACTTCAAACCCCAAACTGGCGCGGTTAACCACATCTGCCCAACTAGGCAATACTCGTCCCTGAGAGTCCAAAACCGAATGATTAAAATTGAACCCATTGAGGTTAAATGCCATCACGCAGATGCCTAATGCCGTAAACCAAATACAAACCACGGGCCAAGCAGCGAGAAAAAAGTGCAGGTTGCGACTATTCTGGAAGCTGGCATATTGAAAGATTAAACGACCAAAGTAGCCATGAGCGGCGACTATGTTATAAGTTTCCTCTTCTTGACCAAACTTATAGCCATAGTTTTGGGACTCGCTCTCGGTAGTTTCTCTAATTAAAGAAGAGGTAACGAGAGAGCCGTGCATAGCACTAAAGAAAGACCCGCCAAATACACCAGCTACGCCCAACATATGGAATGGGTGAAATAAGATATTATGCTCGGCTTGAAAGACAAACATAAAGTTAAACGTCCCGCTAATACCCATGGGTAAGCCGTCGGAGAAACTACCCTGTCCGATAGGATAAATTAAAAATACAGAGACAGTTGCTGCCAGAGGTGCGCTATATGCCACGCAAATCCAGGGACGCATACCCAAGCGATAGCTCAGTTCCCATTCTCGTCCTAAATAACAGCACAAAGCAGGAATATAGTGGAAAGCAATCATTTGGTAAGGACCTCCGTTATAGAGCCACTCGTCCATTGATGCTGCTTCCCAAATGGGGTAAAAGTGCAAACCGATCGCATTAGAGGTCGGTACTACGGCAGCGGTAATAATATTATTGCCATAGAGTAATGAGCCAGATACAGGCTCGCGAATACCGTCGATATCTACAGGAGGCGCACCAATAAAGGCGGTCACAAATACGCTAATGGAAACACCCAGTAAAGGAATCATCAACACCCCAAACCAACCGATATAGATGCGGTTTTCGGTGCTGGTAATCCATTGACAAAAACGTTCCCACAGATCTGCCTGTGGCGATCGCTGAATGGTTGTAGTCATAAGTTTTTTATTGTCTTAAGAAAAATTGGATACGTAAATTTGGTTCGCTCTTAACGAACGAAAAGGTTTCTGACAGACAAGGAATTATGATTTTCTGCAAAGTCTTATTACCAATCGGGATTGGTAATTATCGACCGATGAATAAATACACTAGAATAATTAGTAATTCCTTGCTAAAAGGGTAGGGAGAATAAACCCCATCGTTACGGTTTCCGAGGCCAGGAACGGTGGGGTTTGCCCATGAAAGAAGTCCATTAGATGGCAACTAATTTACCTCTATGGGGAAGATATTAACTAAACAATCTGAAGAACTTATGAAGAGGATAGATATGTCAAATCATTTAACATTGATGGCGTTGCACAGTTATAGGATGATTTCTACAGTTATTATTTTTTCCTTAATTACAAAAAGCTAATGGCGCAGGGCGTAAGCGCCCAATGCGATGCTAGTCGCATCTTACCTGCTTCGCAGGTTGCGGCTAATGGCTAAGAGCTACGAACCGTAACATTGAGCAAGGAAGCCTGTCGAGGTTTCCTCGACATAGGCAAGTCTTGCTTAAATATGTCATTCTTTTAATTAGCAACGCCACATTGAGCATTTGCTGAAAACCAGAATGTTTAATGATTGGTTAATTGGTCAAGAAAACTTTAGCTACTCGGTCTGATAGATTAAACGGATCGTAAGGCTTAGTAATTACATCTAGCACTTGCAGTTGGGTAAACTGTCGTAATTCCGCTGGTTGAGCTTTTGCCGTTAGTAAAATGACTGGAATCGAGCGAGTTGCAGCATTAGCCTGTAGTTCGGAAAAAGTTTCTAATCCATCCATAACGGGCATCATTACATCCAGCAGGATTAAGTCTGGCTGCTGGGCGATCGCACGGGTTAAACCTTCTCTTCCCGAATTGGCTGTGAGAATTTCCCAGTCACCTGTTACTTCTAAACAAATTTGAGTCGCTTCCCGTACATCATCATCATCATCGATTATCAAAATTTTTCTACTCATTTATTTTTGCCCTCTGTTATTTATCTTTTGCCCTTTGTTTTTGTGCTATTAACCAATGACTAATGACCAATAACTAATGACTAATGACCAACAGGCAAAGTAAAACAAAACGTACTCCCTTGACCCAGAATGCTCTCAACCCAAATCTGACCGTCATGTTGTTGGACAATACTACGACAAATAGCCAGCCCCAAACCTGTCCCACCTCGATCGCGTGAATCGGAGGCATCGACCTGTTGAAAGCGATCAAAGATGGTTTCTAAGTGTTCTGGGGGAATACCTCTGCCACAATCTGTCACTTGAAATTTCACTGTATCCTCACTTTGTAATGAAGCACTTAACCTAACGGTAGTATTAGAATCTGAAAATTTGATGGCGTTGCTGAGTAAATTGGTCAGAGTTTGAATAATGCGATCGCGATCAATCCATAAATTAACTTGCAGGGGTACTACCTTGATCGTAATATCGGTTTTTTCGGCAATACTCTGTAAACTTTCTACGGCATCTTTCATAACATCGGCAACATTACAGCTTGATTTGATCATGGTTACTTTGCCCGATTTGATCCGTTCTAAATCTAGAATGTCGTTAATGAGACGTACTAGACGATTAGAGTTGTTAAAGGCAATTTCTAATAAACGCTGGCTTTTAGATGACTGAGGATCTATGCGACCACTAGACAGCATTCCCACAGCACTGCTAATTGAAGTTAGAGGGGTTCGTAGTTCGTGACTAACTACCGAAACAAACTCATCCTTCATGCGATCAATAATTTGTCGTTCGGTAATGTCTTTAAAAATTACTACCGCACCTACAATCTGCCCTTGTTCTCGAATCGGGGTGCTGACATACTCTACGGGAAAACTCGACTTGTCCTGACAATAAAAAATTTCATTAGTGATGTACTGTATTTTTCCTGTTTTAATAGTTTGATAGATAGGATTTTCTGACCAGGTATAAACAATTGCTTCTGCGTTGGAGTGGTGAACAATTTCGTGCAGCGGCTGGTTGTGTAGTTGTGCCACATCATAGCCTAGCATTTCGGCAGCAGCAGGGTTAATAAAGGTAACTTTTCCTGCCAAATCTAAGCCATAAATGCCTTCTCCAGCGGAATTTAAGATTAATTCATGCTGGTGGCTGAGTCTTTCAAAATCTGCTCTAGTTTTCAGGCGATCGCTTATTTCTCGGACTAATTTGGAGTTGGTTTGCTCTAGTTCTGCCGTACGTTCAATAACGCGATGTTCTAAAGACGCATTTAAATTATTAACCTGTTGATAAAGCTGATATTGATAGACAGCGATCGCAAAGTGATTGCCTAGAATTTGCGCTAGTTCGATTTCATCGTCTGTCCATTGACGAGCTTTATTTATTTGGAGTTCGCACCAGGTTTCAAAAGAGCGCAGAGGATATTGATTGCGATCATCACTACTGTCTGGTCGTTTTGCCCAAATGGTTTCGATATCAACTCCTTGGCGAAAGATAGTCAAGTAACCTAATTTTTTTTGCCTATATTCTAATTGAAGAGTCAGTATGCTCTTGATGGTAGTGGGTTTAAAGGCTTGATTGAGACTGGAGGGAAGTAAATCGTCATCAATTTCAGCGATCGCCCAAGATTGAATCTTATTGTTAGTTTGAATGGCACGATTCAACCACACCTCCCAGTCTGGATGTTCTTCAATTGGGATAGTTGAGGATGATTGATTTTCTATAGCTATGGGCAGTAATACAGGTTGTTCTCCCGTTATATGTAGTTGAGCTTCTTCCTTTGGACTTTGAGGTGCAATATAAACCCGACCACCCGACCCTTGTAAAGCTAAGATAGTTTGTCTTAATGCCTGCCTGAGCCGCATTTGGGTCATGGAATGCAAAAATCTACCCACGCGATTGATGGAAGCTTCTTGCTGTGCCTGAATGCGGGTAGATTCTAATAAATTTGATTGGGCGATCGCAATTGAGGTCTGATCCGCTACTAACTGCACTACTTCTAATTCTCTAGGAGTAACGACACGGGGAGAGCTATGATGAGAAACTAGTAATCCCCACAGGCGATCTTCATCCATAATTGGCACGACTAGAGAAGACCGCACCCCCATAGCAGTTAAATAGTCAACATGACAAGGATCGACGGTGCGAAACTGGATCGCTTCGCCCTCGATGCTGCTAGAGGTGGCATTATGGCAATCGTTAGTTAAAGAACTCATGCCGATTTGTTTGGTTGCTACATCGACAATGGTTCGTTCTCTCCTAGTTAGATATAGCTGACGAATTTCTAACGGAATATCTTCGGCAGGAAAATGTTGACCTAGTAAAGATGGTAAATTGCTTTGGTAGATTGATTCGGCTACTACTTCTCCACTACCATCAGACTTAAACCGATAAACTTTCACCCGATCTGTTCCTAAAAAACTCCGTACCTCATCCGTAACTCCCGCCAGAATCACCGATAGTTCTAGAGATTGACGGATACGATTGGTCATCCGATGCAGCAGCATCTCCAAGGAATCAGATGTTGGACTAGCGGCGCCCGAATCATGTTCTGGTTGCTCAAAATTTAATTCTTGATGATTCATGTCACCAAACTTGCCAATAATTGACCGCGATTGAGGTGATTAAAGATCTTGGGAACTAACTCTGTAGGAGAGATGACTTTACTGATACAGTCATTAGCACCTGCGGTTAAAATTCGGTGTACGGTATCGAGATCGTTATAGACTGTAAAAAATAAAATCGGCAGTTCCCGCCAGCGTAGATCGTTGCGTAATAGCTGACATAGCTCTATCCCTGAAAAGTAAGGCATCTGGACATCCAGAATAAGTAGATCGGGCTGCAATCGATTAATCGTCTGCCAAAAATTGAGGGGACTATCTAAAATGGTTAATTCGATTTTTAGTGGATCTAGTAAGTTATTGATCGCAGCTAAAATTTGTGGGTCGTCATCCACCGCTAATACTTTTGCCACTTTGTGTTGAGACTGTTGCAGGGCTCTAACAATCGCTTTAGTTGCTTGGCTATCTAAAGAGCTTTGTTGCAGCAATACATGACCGCCAAGACGAGCAATTTTTTTTTGGCTATCTTGATCTTGATGATCGGTAAATAAAATCACTGGTAGAGGTATTTTATGGTTAATAATTGAAGCAAAACCTGACCAGGTTTTTGCCCTACATTCTGCTAGGGAAAAATCTAAGATTACAGCATCAATATTAGTCTGGAGAGCCTTTTTCAGGGTTTGGGGTAAGCAAATTCGCTCATACCTCATACCAATTTCTGTCATCTCTTCTATTAGTTGTCCCACCAGTTGAGGCTGGTTATCTACGGCTAAGATTACTGGTCGATTGCGATCAATTGGATTTAACTTAGACTTTAAATTTTGATTTAAGGCACTCTTTAAAGCTGCTAGTAGTTCAGAAAATTGTTGGCTCTGGTCACGTCCTAAGGTATCCTGCTTTCCATATAGCGGAACCCGCGGACTTGCTCCGTTTAATTTGGGAGATGCTTGTCCCAACATGGGGGAATGGGTGTAATCTTCGGCTAATTCAATATTTAACAATTGCTCCATTTCTTGCGCCAGATAAGAGCCTTGAGAACAACCAAATACACCTAAAGCTCCTGCTAATTTATGAGCAGCCCACTGTGCCTGTTGTAAAAGTTGACCTTGTAATGTACCTGATTGCCAAGCAAGGTCGGCTTTTTCGAGGATTGCTAACCGTTCTTGATGTGTGTGTTGATAACGATGCCACACTGCTGCTAGTGCTGCCGTAGTCTTTTGACGTACTTGTTTTGTTTCTTGCTCCTTCTTATCATCTGGTAATGTCGATTTTGTTTTGGTAGTCTGGGATTTGAGACGATAGCCTACACCATAAACAGTCTCAATTAAGTTAGCATCAGCACCCACTTTCTTGAGCTTGCGTCGTAAGTCTTTGATATGAGCCGTAACGGTATTTTCGCTGGGGGCTTCTTCTATATCCCAAAGCCGATCAAGGATCATGTCACGGGTCAAGACATGATTGCCGCTGCGTAAAAATAGCTCTAACAAGCGATATTCTTTGGGAGTTAGGTTTAAGATCTGGCGCTCATAAATCACTTCGTGAGTACTAGAATTAAGACTTAGCTTGCCCCACTCTAAAACTGTCGATCCTAAAGAATTGCGACGACGCAATAAAACGCGAATGCGAGCCAACAATTCAGTAATTTCAAAAGGCTTAACTACATAATCATCTGCCCCTGCATCTAGACCAATTACTTTGCGATCGCTAGAATTATGAGCAGTTAATAGTAGAATAGGAGTCTGATTTCCTCTATCCCGTATTTTTTGACAAAGCTCAATTCCATTTAGTTTTGGCAGTTTAATATCTAGGATGATTAAGTCATATTCATAAGCCCTGATCAACTCCCAACCCAAGTCTCCTGATTCAGCCAGATCGACTATATAATGACGATCTTGCAAAATGTCAGCTAAAGTTCGAGCAATGATTTCATCATCTTCAACTAATAATATTTTCATAAAAAATAAATTGGGGCTTGATTAACATTGAGATTTGACACGCGTTTGTAATTATTAAAAATATGCCGTAAAAAAGCAAACGCGTAAATTTTAAAATTTAATAAATATCTATCTTACTTCTATATAAATATTTGCAATAAAAATCATTTTTTTACAAATATTAACTAGCTTTGATCACGAATGAGAAGATTTATCGGTGAGGATAGCTAATAGCTATCAGCTATGAGTTATCAGTCTTTTGATTGTTTATTGAGGCTCAATAATTAATAGATTAATAAACAGTTCAAAAAAACTGATTTAAAATCGTCTTGTCTTAACCAGCTTCAGCTTAACCAGGACTCAGGGTACTGTTCTCTTCGTAAATTTATGCGATCGAGTAATAAAGTTTTGTAAAAACCAGAAGCAAGTTTATCTGTTTGGCTATTATCTTCTGCTATAAGTTTAATTACAGAAATATAAATATCGCAGCTCATAAACCTTCGATCTTTTCGATATCACTGATTACAATTGGATTGAGTAATCAAATATATTTACTGGTCTAATTGCTATTTAAACTACCAATGACGATTCATTGCTTCTGGCCTCGGAAACCGCAGTAGGAATCGGCATCTACCCTTTTAGTTAGGAATTTTCAGTTATGGTTCATAACGCATTTTTGGCGAATTTTAACGATATTAATTTGACTTTAGCTAGAGAGCGTAAGTTTCAGATGAAGCGTTGCCAGCTTTGGCATTCGAGTTCCCAAGTCGATAATCTAAACCTTAAGCATCACAGAAGTTTAGACCAGATAGCTTAGAAAGTCTTAGTAATTAAAGATCGAGATAAAAGTCGCAACTATATCTCTAAGATGTAGCGGACTGATAACTTTTAATTTCAAATAATTAAGGCTAAAGATAGTCATAGGCTTTGCTAAAGTAAGGCGTGATTTTATCTTTGTCGGGGTTAAGCAGATCAATTAGAAAGCTAAGAGCTAAGAGCTTTCTGAGTTTAGCATCTTGTTCAGTCGGATCTTAACTTTTAAACAAAGCTGTTTTGACTTCTCTGCATTCATAAACATAATTTGTTAACTCTTTAAGCAATAGGAGAACATAAATGACAATTAGCCCTCCAGAATCGGAGCAAAAGGCAAAGGTTGTCGTAGATACCAATCCTGTTCCCACTTCCTTGGAAAAGTGGGCAAAACCAGGACACTTTGACCGCACCCTAGCCAGAGGTCCTAAAACTACCACCTGGATTTGGAATCTACATGCCGATGCTCACGATTTTGATTCACACACTAGCAATTTAGAAGACATTTCGCGCCAGATATTTTCAGCCCATTTTGGACACTTAGCAGTAGTTTTTGTTTGGCTGAGTGGCATGTATTTCCACGGTGCGAGGTTTTCCAACTATACTTCTTGGTTGGCAAATCCGACAGGTATTCGACCCAGCGCCCAGGTAGTTTGGCCTATCTTTGGTCAAGATATACTCAATGGCGATATGGGTGGAGGCTTTCACGGCATCCAGATTACCTCTGGCTTATTTCAACTGTGGCGTGCTTCTGGTTTTACCAATGAGTTCCAGCTTTATTGTACTGCGATCGGTGGTCTGGTCATGGCAGCACTGATGATATTTGCAGGCTGGTTTCATTATCACGTCCGCGCACCCAAGTTGGAATGGTTTCAAAATGTCGAGTCGGCAATGAATCATCATTTAGCAGGATTGCTAGGTCTGGGTTCGTTAGGCTGGGCGGGACATCAGATTCATGTGTCCTTACCGATTAATAAGCTACTGGATGCTGGCGTTGCCCCAGCGGATATTCCTTTACCCCATGAGTTTATTGATGCCAGCAAAATGGCGGAACTTTACCCTAGTTTTGCTGAAGGACTAAGACCTTTCTTTACTCTGAATTGGGGAGTCTATTCTGACTTTCTCACTTTTAAAGGAGGTTTAAATCCTGTCACGGGTGGTCTATGGCTCTCAGATACGGCTCATCATCACTTGGCAGTAGCAGTATTGTTAATTATTGCTGGTCATTTTTACCGTACTAACTGGGGTATTGGTCATAGCTTTAAGGAGGTTTTAGAGGCTCACAGAGGTCCTTTTACTGGTACTGGTCATAAGGGCATGTATGAAGTGTTTACAACCTCTTGGCACGCCCAACTATCTTGGAATTTAGCCTGGATGGGTTCGTTAAGTATCTTGGTGGCTCACCATATGTATGCAATGCCCCCTTATCCCTATCTGGCAACCGACTATGCTACCTCACTTTCTTTATTTACTCATCATATTTGGATTGGTGGATTCTTGATTGTCGGCGCTGCTGCCCATGCTGCGATCTTCATGGTGCGGGATTACGACCCGAAAATGCATGTTAATAATAATCTTGATCGCGTGTTACGTCACCGAGATACGATTATTTCTCACCTGGTTTGGGTCTGTCAATTCTTGGGTTTCCACAGCTTCGGGCTATATCTACATAACGACACCATGCGGGCATTTGGTCGTCCCCAAGATATGTTTTCCGATACGGGGATTCCGTTGCAGCCAATTTTTGCCCAATGGATCCAAAATATTCACACCCTGGCACCTGGAAACACTGCACCTAGCTTAATTGAGCCTGTCAGTAATATTTTTGGCGGTGGAGTATTAGCAGTTGGCGATAAAATAGCAATGATGCCGATGGAGTTAGGGACGGCAGACTTTCTAATCCACCACATTCATGCGTTTACGATCCATGTTACAGTATTAATCCTGCTTAAAGGAGTTCTCTACGCCCGTAGCTCTCGTTTGATTCCTGATAAGGGTGAGTTAGGATTCCGTTTTCCTTGTGATGGCCCTGGTCGTGGTGGTACTTGTCAGGTTTCGGCATGGGATCATGTCTTCTTAGGATTGTTCTGGATGTATAACTCTCTGGCAATGGTTATTTTCCACTTCTTCTGGAAAATGCAGTCTGATGTCTGGGGAACGGTTGATGCCAACGGCACGATTAACCATATCACCGCAGGAAATTTCGCCACTAGCTCTATTACTATCAATGGCTGGCTGAGGGACTTTCTGTGGGCGCAGGCATCCCAAGTAATTACCTCCTACAACAGTTCCCTATCGGCTTACGGGTTGATGTTCTTAGCAGGACACTTTGTCTTTGGCTTTAGTCTGATGTTCCTCTTTAGCGGTCGTGGTTACTGGCAGGAACTAATCGAATCCATCGTTTGGGCGCATAACAAGCTCAAAATTACGATGGCTATTCAACCTCGCGCCCTAAGCATTACTCAAGGTCGAGCTGTAGGTGTAGCGCACTATCTGCTGGGAAGCATTGTCGTCACCTGGGCTTTCTTCCTGGCACGGATGGCAGCGATTGGCTAAACGTCGCAGGATATTAATTGCTCAGGGCAGAAAGACTAAGGGCTCGTAAGTAGGAAGTGGAAAGTAAAAAGTAGGAAGTAATAAAAAATACAATTGTTTTTCAAAAACTACTGTTCTTTGCCTAGAAAAGCTCAGATATCTTTTGTTATTGATATTGAAACAATAAATAACTAGCAGACACAAACCTTAACTGAGAAAGGATTTACTCTGCTTGAAATCCTGATGATATCTAAATATGCGAAATGGCATTCTTTAAAACTTCTTACTTCTTACTTCTTACTTCCTACTTAAGCAAAACCCTCTTATCTAATTAATCAAAACATTCAAACCTATTAAATCATGGCTACCAAATTTCCTAAATTTAGCCAAGACCTTGCTCAAGACCCGACTACCAGACGTATTTGGTACGGAATTGCTACTGCTCATGACTTTGAGCTACATGACGGTATGACGGAAGAGAATCTTTATCAAAAGATATTTGCTTCTCATTTCGGTCATATTGCCATTATCTTCCTCTGGACATCGGGCTTACTTTTTCATGTGGCTTGGCAAGGCAACTTTCAACAGTGGGTTCAAGACCCCTTAAATATTCCTCCCATCGCCCACGCTATTTGGGACCCGCAGTTTGGTCCAGGGGCAATCGAAGCTTTTACCCAGGCTGGTGCTTCTAATCCAGTTAATATCTGCTACTCAGGAGTTTATCACTGGTGGTACACCATCGGGATGCGTTCCAATGATGAGCTATATATGGGTTCAATCTTGCTGATGGTGCTGGCAACGGTAATGTTGTTTGCTGGCTGGCTGCATCTACAGCCTAAGTTCCGCCCTAGTCTAGCTTGGTTTAAGAATGCCGAGTCGAGACTCAATCACCATTTAGCTGGTTTATTTGGCGTTAGTTCCTTGGCTTGGGCTGGTCACTTAATCCATGTGGCAATTCCTGAATCTCGCGGACAGCATGTAGGTTGGAATAACTTTCTCTCTACACCACCTCATCCCGCAGGATTAGCACCATTGTTTAGCTTTAATTGGGGAGTTTATGCCCAAAATCCTGATACCTCTGGACATATCTTTAATACATCTGACGGTGCGGGAACGGCAATATTAACCTTCTTAGGTGGCTTCCATCCCCAAACCGAGTCTCTGTGGCTGACAGACATGGCTCATCATCATTTGGCGATCGCCGTTATCTTTATTATTGCAGGACATATGTACCGTACTAACTTCGGTATTGGTCACAATATTAAAGAGATGACTGAAGCTTTACAAGGACCTGGTTGGTCTGGTTTTTTTATTGCGCCGAACACTGGTCGCGGACACAAGGGTATTTACGATACCTATAATAATTCGCTGCATTTTCAATTGGGATGGCACCTGGCTTGCTTGGGGGTAATTACCTCTTTAGTCGCGCAGCATATGTATTCCATGCCTTCCTATGCCTTTATTGCTAGAGACTTTACTACTCAAGCCGCTTTATATACCCACCACCAGTATATTGCTGGCTTCTTAATGGTGGGTGCATTTGCCCACGGGGCGATCTTCCTCGTGCGGGATTACGACCCTGAGTTAAATCGGGATAATGTTTTGGCGCGAGTACTCGACCATAAAGAGGCGATTATCTCTCACCTGAGTTGGGTATCAATGTTCCTTGGTTTCCATACCCTGGCTTTATACGTTCATAACGATGTGGAGGTGGCTTTTGGGGCAGCCGAGAAGCAGATTTTAATCGAGCCTGTATTTGCCCAGTGGCTGCAAGCTATTCACGGGAAAGGATTATATGGCATCAGCACGTTGCTATCCAATCCCGATAGTATTGCTTCTACTGCTTGGCCCAATCATGCTAATGTCTGGCTACCTGGTTGGCTCGAAGCGATTAATAGCAATGCAAATTCTCTATACTTAACCATTGGTCCAGGAGACTTTTTAGTCCATCATGCGATCGCTTTAGGTCTTCACGTTACCACTTTAATCTTGGTTAAAGGTGCATTGGATGCCCGTGGTTCAAAGTTAATGCCCGATAAAAAAGATTTTGGTTATGCTTTTCCCTGTGATGGGCCAGGACGTGGCGGTACTTGTGATATCTCCGCTTGGGACTCTGCTTATTTAGCTACTTTCTGGATGCTTAATACTTTGGGCTGGGTTACTTTCTACTGGCACTGGAAGCATCTAGCGATTTGGGAAGGCAATGTAGCGCAGTTCAATCAGGGGTCTACCTATCTGATGGGTTGGTTTAGGGATTATCTTTGGGCAAACTCCGCACAGCTAATTAATGGCTACAACCCATACGGCACAAACAATCTGGCAATCTGGGCTTGGATCTTCCTCTTTGGACACTTGGCTTGGGCGGTTAGCTTTATGTTCCTGATTACCTGGCGCGGTTACTGGCAAGAGCTAATTGAAACCCTGATGTGGGCGCACGAACACACTCCACTATCTTTTGGCTATCCCAAAGATAAGCCCGTAGCTTTATCCATCGTTCAGGCTAGATTAGTCGGCTTAACTCACTTTACCGTTGGCTATATTGCCACCTATGGCGCGTTTGTGATTGCTGCCACAGCCAGTAAATTTGGTTAGCGTTGCTCTTCTTTTGTCATTAGTCCTTGGTCGTTTGCCCTTTGTGATCGATTTTAAATTAGCGACCAGTGACCAGTGACAAATAACCAACAAGTTTGGGGGATTCTCCTCTCCCAAAATAGAAGATACCCGATCGCAATACAGGGCATTCGGTCGGGTTTCCTAACTAGTCGCAGTACGTAGATCGTTTAAGACAGATAAGTCAACTGCTCGTAAGTAGTAAGTAATAAGTAAGATGACACAAACTACAGCTCAAGATATTGTTCCAGCTTATGCTGACGCAGGATTGATTAAACCCTACAAAGGAGATCCCTGTTTAGGCAATCTTTCGACCCCAATCAATGATTCAGATTTAGTCAGAGCATATATACGTAACTTACCAGCCTATCGTGAGGGATTAAGTCCTCTGATGCGAGGTTTAGAAATTGGTATGGCTCATGGATATTTTCTCATCGGTCCAGAAATTGTCTTTGGTCCGTTGCGAGAAACTTCTCACGGAGCAAATCTAAGCGGAGTTATTACCGCTATTTACATTACCGCTTCAGCAGTCTTGGGGATTTCTATTTTTGCGCTCGCTACTTTTCAAGGCGATCCTCGAGGAGCGTATAATTCTAACTCCAAAGACGATCTTAGACCTCTAAGAAAAAAAGACGACTGGTATCAACTAGCTGGAGGAATCTTTATCGGTGCCATGGGAGGGGCAGTATTTGCTTACGCTTTATTAGAAAATTTTGACGATTTAGATGCTATTCTACGCGGCGCAGTTAATGTTAGCCAGCATTTATCTCCTTTTATTTGGGGCTAGTATCGCTTTGCCTCAGTAGCAAGTATCAATCAACAATCAACAATCAACAATCAACGAAATTATCATGACAGATATGACCCAAATGACTGGTTCTTACGCTCTTTCTTGGTTGCCTTGGATTTTTATTCCTCTAATTACCTATATCCTACCTTTCCCTGTGTTTGCTTTGTTATTTCTTTGGATTGAAAGAGAAGAAGAAGCTTAAAATTCAACTTAAACTATTAGCAAAAATAAAATAATGAAAAAATTATTACCTTTAATCTTAGCAATAATGCTGTGGTTTGCTATTCCTAATACTGCGAACGCAGACGGTATTCTAGTAAAGTGTAAAGACTCCCCTGCTTATCAAGAGAGGGTTGCCAACTATCCTAATAACTATTACTTTAACGAACCCAATCGCGCCTATGCAGAATACTTGACTTGTGGCGAAGATGATGGCTTACCTCATTTAGTAATTAGTTTAAGAAATAGTGTTGATATTGCGATCGCCTTTGGTCTATTTTTCTATATTACAGGTTTTATTGGTTGGTCAGGACGGGCTTACTTAAGAGCAATCAGTAACCAAAAATCTCAAGAAGATTCAGAAATATTCATCAATTTACCAATAGCAATCCAGGCTATGAGCAAAGGTTTACTTTGGCCGTTACTAGCGGTAAAAGAAACTTTAAGTGGAGAATTAACTGCTAATAAAAGTGAAATCTCTGTTTCACCTCGGTAGCCTAATTATAGTCATTTTAATTAATTTTTGTACCCTCCAAGTTGTTGGTTCGGGGGACTGGGGACTGGGGATTAGGGATTAGGATGTGGAAGTTTAGGCAAGTTTCATTCACCTAATTCTTATTTGAAATTACTATAACTATTCATCAAACAATATCTTTGGGAAAAACAATCATGCAATACTTGTTTAAATATCTAACTAGCGCACCCGTTGCCGCTACCATAACCTTAGTTGTAGTAGCAGTAGTTTTTATTGAATTGAATTACTTATTTCCTGGACTACAGTATGGAACTTACTTTCATTCACTACCATAGAACAAAAGCGCCAGATCAAATAAGAATTACCTAAGTATATTTTTACTTTAGCTTAATCGCGAGAGATTTTCTGAGTAAGAAATAACTTTCTGAGGCGTTGACACATTTCTCTTGGTATTTTTTTTATTTATCTAATCAGTAACAATTTATTCAGCGATCGCAAAGCGTACCCTACGGATGATCTTATGCCTAATCTGTAGAGTTAGTTATACTGCGATCGCTTTTATTTGTTTAAGACTAGATCAAAACCCACGACGAAACAAAAAACTCCAGAAACACTGCATAATTCAAAATTAAGACTTAAGTTTGAGTAAAAAATTCTCTTATAGATAGTATAATTTCAAAGGTTTTACCTCAATCTAGGATAGAAAAACGAGTAAAAAGGTGATTTTATGCTGAAAAATGACCGCTGGATAATAGAGCAAGCTGAAAAAGGAATGATTGAACCTTTTGAATCATCATTGATTCGAGAAATAAAGCTTGAAGATGGCACTATCAGAAAAGTTTTAAGTTACGGTCAATCATCTTTTGGTCTTGATATACGTTTATCCAAAGCTGAATTTCTCATTTTTAAGCATATTCCTGGTACTATCATAAATCCTAAAAGATTTAATCCTAAAAATCTTGAACCTGTTCCTTTAAATGAAGATGAAGATGGAGAATTTTTTATCATTCCTGCTCATTCTTATGGATTAGGAGTGGCGTTAGAAAAGATAAAAGTTCCCCCCAACATTACAGTAATTTGTTTAGGAAAAAGCAGTTATGCTAGATGTGGATTAATAGTAAATACAACACCAGCAGAAGCAGCTTGGGAGGGTCATTTAACTTTGGAATTTAGCAATAGTTCTAGTGCTGACTGTAGAATTTATGCCAACGAAGGGATTGCTCAATTATTATTTCTTGAAGGAGAATTTTGCGAAACTACGTATTCTGACAGGCAGGGAAAATATCAAAATCAACCTCAGAGAGTAACATTACCTAGAGTTTGATAATTCGTATAATCTACGATTAAAAACAGTTGAAGATCAATTAGTGATATGGAGTTATGAATTATAAAGATCCTCTAAGGGACGGTAAAAGTAGAATTGAATTAATCGATTCTATGGGAACAGATCTCAGTATTGTAAATGATGCTAGAGCCTCTTTTGAAAAGGCTTCTAATGAGTTAGATGAAAAAGATATTAAATTAATTAATTATTTGATAAAGCACGAACACACATCACCTTTTAGAGGAGTAGTTTTTAAATTTAAAGTAAAAGCTCCTCTTTATATTTGTCGTCAATGGTAAATTAGGTATCCCTTAAATGGAATAAATTGAGGTGTATTGGTGATTGTTGAATACAGAGAAAACAAAAAAACCCTTAGAGGTAAAGGCGCTAAACGCAGATACCGCTATACTCGCCGTGTTTTATTAAAATGTGAGATCTGCGGTCTTGTTAGAGAAGTAAATTGCACTCGCAAAATTCAACAATCAGAAACACATCCTTGCAAATCTTGTGTAGTAAAAGAGTTGGGCAAGAAAAACAAAGGAAAGATAAGTATCGTCTGTTACACCAATTAGTGGCTATGGTAAAAAACAATGGTTATTTATCAAAGCATGATCTAGTTCACCATATAGATGGTGATAAAACTAACAATAATCCTGATAACTTATTCATTTGTCATAGTAAAGCAATTCACCAAGATATACACACTCAGCTAGAAGAATTGTCAATGACTCTTGTGAAGGCAGGAGTTATTCGATTTGACCATGATCAAGGGAAATACCACCTGCCCCAGTTAGGAGAAATTCTGGCTGCGTACTCCGTGAATTCAGGAAAAACCTACGTTTTGGAGATTGACAGTCTGGGAAATATGGCAATCCTGAGCCAAGCTGATCAAGAGTCATCAAAATTACTTGAAGACAATTCAAGTTTTTCTAGCTCTTTTTCGGAAGGCGCAACGACTATCCCATTGGGGAGTAGGGTTCAAGAGAACTCGAAGCGCGGAGAATCCTAACTGAAACTAAGAAGAGTATCAGGCTATCTTCATAGCCTAACTATATTCTTGAACAGAAGGATTATGATATAGTCTGAGCTTGCAGGAAACTGTAAGAGAGTAATTGGAATCGAGTTACTCGTAACACACCTGGGAAACACGTAATTGCCAGTAATCACAACGACGAACAACTAGGTTGGAATGAAAAAAGTTTTCGTTATGTTGCTATCGACGATAGTAATGAATTTTATATCCCGCCAACTTTTAGGCAGCAATCAAAAAATAATAAACAGGCAACTATAGGCAGTTTGGAGTCAGATTTAAATCAAAAAGCGATCGCAATTTACCAAAAACAGTGTCAAGATAGTTACCAAGCCTATAGCCAACTTTTAGAATTGGGTGTAGGTCGAGAACAAGCTAGAGGGGTTTTAATTCCTTCTGTCTATACCTCTTGGGTTTGGACAGTTTCGTTACAGGCATTGTTAAACTTTATTGGCTTACGTTTGGGTGCTGGGGCGCAAAGTGAAATTGGCGCTTATGCCCAGGCAATTGTAGAGTTGATTGAGCCAATTGTACCTGTGTCCATGGAAGCTTGGTCAAAACATAATAGATAGACATAGCTGTACTGAAAATTGTAGTATGTTCAAATATAAATAAGATCTAACTTCCTTAGTGATTAACGATTGCCATTATGGTTAATCCTTCTGAGCCAGAAAAAAAGCAACAGCAAGAAAAGGATAATTTTGCCCAAGAACATAAGGCTGCTCTAGGATTAATATCTCAATTAGTTCGATTTGCTCCTACTGGTGGTAGTTTGTGGATTTTTGGCTCTTTTATCAAGAATCAGGACTGGCTTAGTGCAGTAATTACTTTTCCCATCATGGGAATTATGGTTGCTTGGTCGGCATATTCCAAAGGCTTTTTACTCAGGGTTCAAGAGAGAATGGACGAGGAAGGGAAAAAAGGTGCTGAGTCTCTCATCCAACAAGTGCAAAAGCTTGATAGTGCAATCAAAGAAGCTATCAAATGGCAGTTAGCAGGAACAGATGAGAAATACCTAAGTTTTCAGGGTAGTTCTTGCAGCGATTATGAAACCATTGGTTACAATCAAGCCTCTGGTACATTTATGCCCCTACTAAAAGATGTGTTTGTTCCCCTAGAACTAAGCGATCTTTTTATCAAAGATATTACAGGTGATGAACATCCAGGGATGCCTGGATTCAACCGATATCCAGCAGACTTAGTAAGGGGAGAAACCACAGCCGAATCGCTAATTATTTGGGACTTGCTATCACAAACTCGCAAAACACCTGCTTTTCGTCGTCTAGCTATCTTAGCCTGGGGCGGCTTTGGCAAAACCACCTTACTACGTCATGTCACCTATTCCTACCTAACCAAAGGACATAAGCGGTATAAGGCACCAAAATTATTGCCAGTCTTGCTTTACCTACGACAATGGCAAGAACTATTGGCTAGTTCTCCCCCAGATTTAGCAATCTTAATCGAACAGCATCACATTCCCTATCTGCCAGGAGGTAAGCAACTAAAATTACCCCCAGGCTGGGCAGAGAATCATCTCCGTAACGGTAAGATGCTAGTCATGTTTGATGGCTTTGATGAGGTTAAGGAAGAACAACGAGAATCTTTAAGTAAATGGCTTAACACTCAAATTAGTAATTATAAAAAGTCAACTTTTATTATTACCTCCCGTCCTCGCGCTTTTAAAGCTCATAAAGGCAATATTAAACTTGGAGCCGAGTTATTCGTCAAAGAATTTAATCTAGAACAACAACAACGCTTTATTAGTCAGTGGTATCTAGCTCAAGAAATAAATATTAGAAGAGGTCGTAATACTATTAATGTCAAAGACAGAGCCGAAAAGCAAACAGCAAACTTAGTGCAACAACTCCATGAAAGAGAGGAACTAGGTGCTTTAGCCAAAAACCCTTTGCTGCTAAACATGATTGTTAATTTACATCGGAGTTATCATGGACAACCATTACCGCAACGACGGGCAGAACTATATCAAGATATCTGCCAATTACAACTCAAAGACCGTCCCCGCGCCAGGGGTATCGATATGCCTCTACCTATGGAGGAAAGCCAACAGCTATTACAGGGTTTGGCATTAGATATGATGATGAAGATCAAAGAACCAAGAATCAGTACTGAATGTTTAACTGAATTAATCAACAAGCATCTAAGAACACTAGACACTCAAGACCCCGTTACGAGTCAGGAGTTTATCGACAACATACAGGATATTAGCGAACTAATTGTTAAAAGAGAAGAAGAATACGAATTTGCTCACCTCAGCTTCCAAGAATTTTTAGCAGCAAAGCAAATCAAAGAAACTAAGCAAGAACAAATATTATTAGACAACTGGCAATCACAATGGTGGCGCGGTACAATTCTGCTCTATGCTGCTTTGGTTAATCCCAGTAATCTAATTCGTTCCTTAATTGCTTTAGATAATGAAGAAGCAACCACTCTGGCATTAAGATGCCTGGAGGAAACACCCCGTAAAGTAGACCCCGAAATCGAAGCAGAATTAACTGACTTGCAAAGTACTGTCCAAAACCAGCTTTATCGCCAACTAGAAACTTACCTCAAGAATGGACAATGGCGAAAAGCAGACCAAGAAACCTTGAAAGTTATGCTCAAGGTAGCAGACCGTGAAGAACAAGGTTGGTTGAATGTTGCTAGTATCGACAATTTTCCCTGTGAAGATTTACGAACCATAGACCAATTATGGGTGGAGTACAGTAGAGGCAAGTTTGGCTTCAGCATTCAAAAAGAAATTTTTGAGAGTTTAGGGGTAGCCAGGGAGTATACTCAAGAAGTATGGGAATCTTTTGGCGATTACGTCGGTTGGAAAGAATCAGAAAACTTGTCAATTTACTCCGAATCACATCACAGCATAAATAGTCTCTGCGGTCATCTTCCAAAGTTGGTTTATGGAGATTTTCGAGGTTTCTCTGATTTTCTAACTAACTATGTTGTTTCTCTCACGCAAAGACTTGCAACCTGTAAGATATAGAGACTTTAGGCAATTTTCTTTGAGTCATTAGTTCATAGCCTTAGTAGAATCGGCAAAATAAAATCATAATAAAGAAACTCGCTTCAAGAAAACTAATTTACCTATCAGGCATAATTTAAAAATATATAATTTAAGGTAGTTTCCCGTTCTTAAATTGAAATGAATATTGAACAAAACGTTATCGAAAAATTACGTCAACTACCGATTGAAAAACAGCAAGAATTATTGGATTTTGCTGAGTTTTTATACCAAAAAAATGCTAACAAGCCAAAACTGCAAAGCATTAAAGGTTTATGTGCTGACCTCAAAATAGATATCACAAAAAAAGATATAGACCAAGCTAGAAAAGAAATATGGAAAAACTTTCCTAGAGAGGTTTAGTTCATGACATCGGTAGTTGCGGACACTCATGCTTTGATCTGGTATGTATGCACTTCAGATAAATTATCAATAACAGCCTTAAATACTCTAGATCAAACAACTGATTCTGGAAATCTAATTTATATTTCAGCTATTTCATTAGTTGAAATTGTTTATCTAGTTGAGAAAAATCGCTTATCAAAGGAAGTGTTGCAGAGAATAGTTAATGCTTTGGATGATCCCAATATTGGCATTGTATTAGCTTCTTTAGATCGTAATATTTCAGAAAAAGTTCAAGAAATAGACCGTGCTAAAGTTCCTGATATGCCTGATCGCATTATTGCTGCAACGGCTTTATCTTTAGATATTCCTTTAGTTTCTTGTGACAGTAAGATTCAAAAATTGACTTCGGTTTCAATAATTTGGTGAATATTTTAATCAAGAGAAAAATAAATAAATATAGCAATGGATTTATTAACAATTGGAACGCAAAGAAGCGATCGCATTACTATGATCAACGATATTAGCTGGTCAGAATACGAAAAGATTTTACAGCAGGTAGATAATGATTTTCCTGGCAGGATATCCTATTTAGATGGAACTTTAGCAATTATGTCTTCAGATAGAAGTCACGAAATGCCTAAAAAATTAATTGGCATGTTGCTCGAAGAATATCTCTGTCAATTCGATCTAGACTTCTATGCTTTGGGTTCGGAAACTTTTAAGAAACCTCCTGCGGGTAAAGAACCAGATCAAAGCTATTGTTTTGGTACCAAAAAAGACTATCCTGATCTGGCGATTGAAATTGTAGTCAGCAGTGAGGGCATTAACGATCTTGCTATTTATGCCATTCTAAATGTACCCGAAGTTTGGTTTTATCAAAGTAACAAAATTAATATTTATTCTTTAATAGATGATAATCATCAACTAGTAGAATCCAGCCTGATTTTATCTCAATTAAATATAGCTTTTATTGAGAAATATATGCTGCGAACTGATAGTTTTAATAGAATAATTAGAGATTTTAGACATGAATTGAATCTTGAGCAGTAAAGTACAAATTTTGGGAGCGGTAAATCTAAGTATGATTTTTAAAATTATTGGATGTCAACTGAATTAAAGGCGCTAATGGCTAATGGCTAATGGCTAATGGCTAATGGCTAATGGCTACGAACAAACATACCTTGTGCTTCATACATCAAATTACCAACGCCCTAATTTTTATTCGCCACTACTCAACGTAAAATATAGATGAATAACTAAAACAGTAGCTAAAATTCCCATGGTAGCGATAAATTTTGGGTCAATCATATCAGGCATTACAGATATTGAGCTAGAAAGGTTGTCTGCGGATAATCCAGATCTAAAGTTTGAAACCAATAGACTAGGGCATTTAATAGCTATGTCGCCAACGGGTAGTGAAAGCGGAAGACTCAATATGAATTTGGCAGCCCAAGTTTGGAATTGGAATGCCAAGACTAAATTGGGCTTAGTATATGATTCTTCTACTGGGTTCAAATTGTCTAATGGTGCGATACGTTCACCCGATGTAACCTGGATTGCAATTGAGCGATGGAATGAACTAACCTCAACGCAACAGAAGAAATTTGCTCCTATTGACCCTGATTTTGTGATTGAGTTGATGTCCCCGACAGATGATTTAACTCAGCTACAGGTAAAAATGACAGAGTACATTAACTGTGGAGTTAAGTTAGGTTGGCTGATTAATCCTGAAGATAAACAGGTGGAGATTTATCGTAACGCCCAAGACAAAGAGGTGTTATACAATCCTCAATCTTTATCAGGTGAGAATGTTTTGCCTAATTTAGTTGTGGATTTAGCCGATATATTCTAATTTCAGACAGAACTAATAACTAATAGTGTTCTAATTGACTTTCCTCTAGCTTAAATTCAGCCTCACATGCTATGCAAAACTAATTCCAGGCAAATAATAAAGAGTGAGCGAGAAGGGATTTGAACCCCTGACCTTTTGGTTCGTAGCCAAATGCTCTAATCCACTGAGCTACTCGCCCTCAACTGAGTTCACAAGTTTTACTTATTCAACCCAACAGTGTTCAATGGTAGCAGAATAAGGTAAAACAATGCAAGAAAAAAATCAATTTGATTCTCTCTCCCATTTGAATCAGCAGGGAGAAGCCCAAATGGTAGACGTTTCGGATAAGAAAATAACCCGTCGTCAGGCTGTAGCTCAAGGCAGAATCAAAATGTCTCTGGCAACCCTAGAGACGATTGAGGCAGGCAATGCACCCAAAGGAGATGTTTTGGGTACAGCTAAAATTGCTGGCATCATGGCAGCTAAACAAACTGCAAACTTAATTCCTCTGTGTCATCCCTTACCAATTCATAAAATTGAAGTGGAAATTATTTGCGATCGCAATTTACCAGGATATGAAATTCAAGCCACCGTGGTCACAAAAGCAGAAACAGGGGTGGAAATGGAGGCTCTAACTGCTGTCTCGGTTACGGCATTAACGCTTTATGATATGGCGAAAGCGTTAGAGAAATCCTTAGAGATTAAAGAGATTACTTTAGTAAGTAAGACAGGAGGTAAATCTGGCGATTATTTTGCTAAAAAAACAGCGGCTAAACAGATACAATAGGAGTATCATAAAAGACCCGTATTTGATATTTAGAAACAATTTATGCCTCCTCGTTGGCCCCGTAAACCCGACCGCAAAACCGACCCCGAATATCGTCGTTTAGATGACTTAATGAACTTTGCTATTCATGTGGGAGTTTATGCGGCAACCAATTCTGGACTATGGTTTGTCCACAATCTCAATTCAGCGCAGTGGCCTTGGTTGATTTGGGTCAATGGTATTTGGTTTGGTATCTTAGCTTTACATTTTATCTATATTAAAGTGATCGCAGACTACACCTCAATAAAAACCTAATGGCTAATACACAAGATATTGAAGCTCTAGCAGCTAAAATTGGCGAAAACGTTTATATTGACGTTGCTAAATGGCATCTGTACCTCAATGATGCTCATCTCCACACTACAGTGGCAGAGAAGGTTTATCCGCTTTTGGAAGATGATTCAGTGACGGAAGATAACGTAACTCAGGTGTTGCAGGATATTCCGATTAAGTTAGGGGGCGGTAAAACTCAACTTGCACTTAATGAGCTGTTGCCAATGCAGTGCATCATCAATCTTTTAGATTTGTTAGAAGAGTATCAAAAAGAAATGTAGTTAAGGCTACTTTTGAATCAAGAACCGAATGATAGTTTAGGACATTATCTTAGTTTCTCTGCGTCTTGGCGACTCTGCGTGAGATAGTTATCTTATCGTCCTAACCTTTGCTTCAACTGCTATATATCTCAGGATTAAGTTGAAGACTTTTGGTAAGCTGATTCAAAGGAACATCGACGATTTTATCCCCACAAACCATCTCTCTGGCACAACTTATTCATCATAAAAATAAGCATGAATTAGTACAACCTACTGCTACCAACAAAAAACGCCCCTCCGAGGAAGAGCGTTAGCAACATTAACCAATTAAGACTAAGAAGAATTAATTGAATTTTAACCGTTGATAGAAGGTGCTGTTAACGCTACAGGTGCTGCTTCGCCGCTAGCTAAATCTAGAGGGAAATTATGAGCGTTACGTTCGTGCATCACTTCAAAACCAAGGTTGGCGCGATTAAGCACATCAGCCCAGGTATTGATTACATGTCCCTGGGAATCAAGAACAGACTGATTAAAGTTAAAGCCGTTAAGATTAAACGCCATAGTTGAAATTCCCATAGCCGTGAACCAAATACCAATTACAGGCCAAGCACCAAGGAAGAAGTGCAAAGAGCGAGAATTGTTAAAGGAGGCATATTGGAAAATCAAACGACCGAAGTAACCATGTGCAGCCACAATGTTATAAGTCTCTTCTTCTTGACCAAACTTATAGCCATAGTTTTGTGACTCAACTTCAGTTGTTTCACGAACTAGAGAAGAAGTCACCAAAGAACCGTGCATTGCTGAGAACAAGGCTCCACCAAAAACACCAGCAACTCCCAACATATGGAAGGGATGCATTAAGATGTTATGTTCTGCTTGGAAAACCAGCATGAAGTTGAATGTTCCACTAATTCCTAAAGGCATTCCATCAGAGAAAGAACCTTGTCCCAAAGGATAGATTAAGAATACAGCAGTTGCCGCGGATACTGGAGCAGAATATGCTACACAGATCCAAGGGCGCATTCCCAGACGGAAGCTAAGTTCCCATTGACGACCCATCCAGCAAAAGATACCGATTAGGAAATGGAAAATAATAAGCTGATAAGGACCACCATTATAGAGCCACTCATCTAAAGAAGCCGCTTCCCAAATCGGATAAAAGTGCAGTCCGATCGCATTAGAAGAAGGAACAACCGCTCCAGAAACAATGTTGTTACCGTAGATCAAGGAACCAGCAACAGGTTCACGAATACCGTCAATATCAACTGCGGGTGCAGCAACAAAAGCGATTATGAAGCAAATAGTAGCTGAGAGCAGGCATGGGATCATTAATACACCAAACCAACCAACATAAATGCGGTTGTTAGTATTAGTTACCCAACGACAAAATCTCTCCCAAGCACTATAGTTGCCACCTTGGCGAATAGTAGTTGTCATAGATTATGTATAGCTGAATATGTTTTGCATGATTTTGAGACAATTTCTTTGTCTCTCTTCTAAGTATATTTACATCTCTTCGGATTGAGACGCATTTTTTAGTAAAATTATTTATCTTTATATTAAAGAAAGTAAAAGCATATTGCTAAATAGTAATAATAAAAAGTTTTATTACTTACCATGTAGATATATATATTTTAAAAAAACTGTTTAATAATTCTATTTAAATTCTATTGCCCTGCTACGGCAGCAACTGCAACACTAATAACTTTAATCTGGTTGTTCTGCAATACCCTAATTGATTCTTGAGCAGTAGTGCCAGTGGTATAGATATCATCAATAATCAAAACCGAAGATCTCGGTAATTTATGACCAATGCTAAACGCACCCTGTAAGTTATTCGCTCTTTCGGCAATGGTTTTCAAGTCAAACATAGCTTTAGTATTTCTTGTACGAACCAAAGCCTCTGTGTTTAACTTATACCCTGTTAACTGGCAAAAACCTCTGGCTATTATTTCTGCTTGATTGAAACCTCGTTCTTTGAGTTTCTGACGATGTAGTGGAATCGGGATCACTGTTACCTTCTGTTGAGCTAAATCATGATTCAGCCAGGCTTGGGCTAGTAGTTTTCCGATAACATTACCAATTACTGGCTTGTTATTATACTTCATCAAAGCGATCGCTCTTTTCAATTGTCCATCATATTTACCCCAAGCAAATACAGATTCGGCTTGTTGCAGTTTTAGGCGCTCCTGATTGTTTAACTGATGACTGGATAATTTTTGGAGACAGTATTGGCAGATAGTGTCAGATGCAGTACGCTGGCAAAATACGCAAGAAGGCTTAAGAAAGACAGAGAGAAATTGTTCTAGCATAGCCTCATAACAGTTAACAGTAATCTTAATGGGGTCATGCATTAGGGAGTAAGGAGTATAGAAGATAATGAAGATAGTGGAGAAATAGAAACTTCACTACCCCAATTACCTTACTACCCAGTCTTCACAGATCGATAAATGCGTAACATCAGTTACTAACCAATTCCTGGAATAAACTTTAATTTCTTGGTTGCTTTTTCTGCTATTTGAGAATAACTTAATTCGCCACAAAGAATTTTACCCATCAACTGACCTGCTGTAGGGCGTTTAACGCCAACTTTATAGGCAATTTTTGGTGCTTTATAAAATAATCCAGCCAGAAAGTCGGCTTTTGCCAAGTTAGCCCCCCATTCTTGATTGATTGACTCGGTGTAGTTAGCTAATGCATTAGCTTCACCTTTGAGAGCTGCTTGAATGGCTGCTGCGGCTTTAACTCCTGTATAGATTGCTGGGCGAATACCTTCTCCAATCAAGGGATCGACAATTCCCGCAGCTTCCCCGATAAGTAAAGCGCGATCGCTGTGTAAAGTCCGATTTTCTTGCCACAGGTTCAAAGGATGTTCCTGATATTCTCCCTGACTAGCATCTAAATCAAACAGTGCTGCATATTTAGTGAGCTGTTTTTTTAGTTCTTCGGGCTTGCCTTTGGGGTTTCTGACATAAGCTGCACTGAAAGAATACCCGTTCTCTTTGGGAAAACACCACATGAAGCCATTTTTCAAAGAACCAAAGTCAAAAAATGCCGTTTTCTGACGACGCTCGCTTAACTCTCCTGGGATGTGTAAACTGGCAGCGGCAATAGTGGCAGTTTCGCCCATTCCCAGTAACTTAGCCAGATTGCTGTTGGCACCATCAGCGGCGATCAAATATTTTCCAGTAAACGTTCCCGCACTGGTATCAACTGACCAGGCATCATCCCTAAGGCTAACGGCAGTAACCTCGACACCGCTTTTAAATTCGGCTCCTTTGCCTGTCGCCTGCTCGATTAAAAAGTTGTCAAACTGCGATCGCTCTACCATCCACATGGGAGTCACGTCTTTGAGGGCAACCTCAGCAGGATCACCCATTTTAAAGGTATATTTTACCTGGTCAACATGATTCTGAACTACAGGAGAAAAGTCAAAATCAAACCACTGGGCGATCGCAGGTGAAACCCCTCCGCCACAAGACTTAGTACGAGGAAAATCTGCTTTATCTAAGACTAAAACCGAATTACCCTGGGTGGCTAAATGATAAGCTGCACTTCCTCCAGCAGGACCAGCACCCACAACAATACAGTCAAACATACAGTGACCCCTTGCTCAATAAAATTTTCTTAAAACCTTTAATAGATTAAATTAAGCTGAGTAAGTTGGTCAACAGCCCTAGGGTGGGCAAAAAAATCAACTTTATTCTTAACTTAAAATCAAAATCGACTATTGTTGCCCACCAAAGATAACCAGTCTCATACTTCAATTCCTCTAATCTGGCTGGATTCCTGCACCAACGGGAGCAATAGAGTTTAGCTTAAGTTCTGGCATATCCTGCTCAATTTGGCGTAAATTCCACTCATTTTTAAACAGCAGTACAGGTCTTCCCCAATTATCTTTAACTGCGATCGCATTAAAGATACGTCCTGCTTTTTCTAGAGCATCCCAGCCACCATGTACCCAACGTGCCACACTATAGGCTAAAGGTTCAGTTCTAGTTTCGACGTTGTATTCGTTTTGCATCCGAAACTGTACCACCTCAATTTGCAGTTGCCCCACAGCAGCTAGAATTGGGTCACGTTTAAATTCATCGGTGGAGTACATGATCTGTACTGCACCTTCTTCTTGTAATTCAGTAATTCCTTTTTGAAACTGCTTAAATTTGGAAGGATTAGGATTTTTGAGATAGGCAAAGATTTCGGGAGAAAAACAGGGAATACCTTCGTATTCAATTTTCTTACCGTTGTAAATCGTGTCGCCGATAGCAAATACTCCAGGGTTATTCAAGCCAATAATATCCCCAGGAAAAGCCTCATCCAAAGATTCTCGGCCCTGAGCAAATAACTTTTGCGGACGAGATAAACGCACAGTTTTACCTGTACGAGCATGCTGTACCGTCATGTCTTTTTCAAACTTGCCCGTGCAAACGCGAATAAACGCCACGCGATCGCGGTGTTTCGGGTCCATGTTTGCCTGGAGTTTAAACACAAAGCCCGTAAATTCTTCGTAGGTGGGTTCAATAACGCCGATGGAAGATTTATGAGCTTCTGGCTGTTGAGCATATTCTAAAAAGGCTTTAAGAAATAGCTCCACACCAAAGTTAGTCATGGCACTGCCGAAGAAAATGGGAGTCATTTTGCCTGCATGAACCTGTTCTAAGTCAAATTCAGCCCCAATCTCATCCAGGATTTCTAATTCTTCTTTTAATTGGTAATAAAGCTCCTGTTCTAGTAGATCCTCAATACGGGGATCACCTAGTTCAATTACTGTATCGCTAGCTGCCTTACTACCGTGAGAGCGACGTTCAAATAGGTGGATTTTTCTTTCACGACGGTCAAACACCCCCTTAAAGCGATCGCCCATACCAATGGGCCAATTCACGGCATAGGTTTGCAAACCTAGTTCCTGCTCAATCTCATCGATCAGCTCAAAAGCATCTCTTCCTGGTCTATCTAGCTTGTTAACAAAGGTGAAAATCGGCAGGGATCTCAATTGACAAACTTCAAATAGTTTTCGTGTTTGCGGTTCCAAACCTTTTGCCGCATCAATTAACATCACGGAGTTATCCGCAGCCGCCAAAGTACGATAGGTATCTTCACTGAAATCTTGGTGTCCAGGAGTATCTAATAAATTGATCTGAAAGTTATTGTAGATAAACTGCAACACAGTTGAAGTGATCGAAATACCCCGTTGTTGCTCCATTTCCATCCAGTCAGAAGTAGCGCTACGCTGCGCTCGTCGGGCTTTGACCGCCCCTGCCTCATGAATTGCACCTCCATAGAGTAAGAGCTTTTCCGTTAGGGTTGTCTTTCCTGCGTCAGGGTGGGAAATGATCGCAAAGTTACGACGACTAGATACAGCCTGTTCAATTTCAGTTTGAAGTTCTGCGGGCATGAAATACTTTTAGGACAACAGTTGTTAAAGATATTATATCCTTTGTCTACGGTTGCGAGTTTAACATTTGTCATTTATCAATTAACATTTACCATTTAGTCTCTTAGCATTTATACGTCTGGTGTGAATCAAATACGAACAAACAACTTTTCAGCGAAGCTAATTCACACTAAACATTCATTTGTTATAAAGGGGATAATACTTTAAACAAAAACTTAATACGATGAAATATAGAAGGTGTAGACCCGAAAAGCGAATTTATCGTAACCTAGCTTTAGGCATTCTGAGTTTGGTGATCTGTGGGGCGGTTTTACCTGTTATAAATGGAGTAGGAATTTTTTAGTACAAAAGTAAACTTTGCCAAAGTGGATTTAGACAGCGAACAAAGGTAATAGTAGAGTGAAAAAGTAATATACCAAAGGAGCTGTAAATACGTAGCTATCTGTCCGATCTAAAATACCTCCATGTCCAGGAATTAATTGCCCCGAATCTTTGACTCCAGCATCACGCTTCATCATTGATTCAGTTAAATCTCCTAAGAGACTAGTGATGCCAATTAATGTTCCTAGCATAATGCCGCTCACCTGCCAGGCAGGAAAATTAAAATACCAGGCACCTAATTCGGCAACAATTAAACTGCCGATAACTCCAAAAACTGCCCCTTCAACTGTTTTCTTCGGGCTAATGTCTGATAACCTAGTGCGACCAAAGCTTTTACCCATAGTATATGCTCCGATGTCTGCTGCCCAAATACAAGCCATCACTAAGAAGGTGAGGGTTAATGCTTTGGGAAACTGACTGGGATTGAGCCAAGAGTCAGGCCAGTAGCCATCTAATGGCAAATTACTCCCATTACTGCTATTCGGCAAACTTACCCTTAGACGTACCCAAAAAGTAGGAAGATAGCCCGAATAGAACAATCCTAAAATAGAGCTGGAGATATCAGCGATGGTTGCTATTTTGGGCTGAAACAAGAGATAGAAACAGATAATTGTGCCGCCCAAACAAAACATAGCATCAGTTACGTTAGGAGCAATGGTAGCACTAAGTAACAGAAGTAAAGATACTACCAAAGTAGTTTTGCCAGCGGGTTCAACTCCTTTAGCACGGACTAAACGAAAATATTCTCGCTGCGCCAGGACAATTAAAATACCAATACCGAGAGTAAAATACCATCCTCCGAGAATAATCATGCCCAAAGCAAGGGCGATCGCAACTACTGAGCTAACTATACGAGACAAGGGCATAATGCGTTGCTGCTACAAACGCGAAATTAAGGTAAAATTTAAGTTTAAGACAACCTTATGAAAGGTTAACAAATTACTGGCTTAAGTCCTAGTAATCTCTAGCTAATTAGGATTCATAATTGTATACTCTATAGTTTTTCTCCGCTAAGGATAAACATGGGATTGACTGCGGCAAAAGTTTGGTGAATGCCCCTAGTTTCCAAACGATTAACTGCTGACTGTACCACCTCTACATTACGTGCTTGAAGCTCTGATAATCCTTCAGAAATAATATATAAATTTTCCAGATTACTAACTGTAGCGACAATGCGTCCTTCCGGGTGAAGATATTTCCAAGTTTGCTTAAGGATATCTTTGATTGGTTTTCCACCCTCAATACAAACCAAATTGGGCTGGGGTTTAATATCCTGAAGACATTCTGGGGCGCTGCCTTGAATAACCTTGACATTATTTACGCCAAAGCGGTCGCAGTTTCGTTTGATTAATTTAGCTACTTCATCATCTCGTTCAATGGCGATAATTTGTCCATGAGGACATAACAAGCCTAATTCTACAGGAATTGTTCCTGTCCCTGCACCAATATCCCACAATACTGAATCTGGCTTCATTCGCAGAGAAGAAATAATTAAAATTCGTACCTCTCTTTTGCTAAGAGGAATCCCAGGTAAGCGTTCAAATAGTTGGTCAGGAATTCCAGGAGTTTTATAGGGCCAGAGCATAATTAATTATTGTTGATTTTTTGTCATTTATTGCTTACCACACAGCCAAACCTAGATCTTGACACTAACAATTTTGATGTATTTTTGATCAGGCAGTAACTAATCAAACGAATGACTACGAACAATCTTACTCTCAATTTTAGATCTTGAACTGATCAGGTCTAACCCTGTTAAATTTATTAGTCTATTTTGAGTATTTGAATGGTTTGAAGGGTGGGATCGTTACACCCCGTAATAGTTCCACCTGAAACCAAGACTTGCTCAAGGTAATTTATCGCCTCGACTGTAATCACTTCTCCAGGCATTAAAACTGGGATTCCTGGAGGATAAGGACAGATTAGCTCTCCACATAAGCGATCTACAGCTTGATTAAGAGCAATGGTTTCTGTCTCTACAAAATATGCCTCTCTCGGAGAAATTCTGGGGGAATGAGAGATGGGGGATGGGAGATGGGGAATCACGAATAAAGGATCAGCAACAGGAGATCTAGTATTTTGAGCCAGGGTATGACAAGCAGTGATAAGTTTTTGAATATCTGGGACAGTATTTCCTAGTGAAATAATAAAGGTGAGATGTTGTAGTAACGGAAGTTCGCAAGTGACTCCTAGTTGTTCGTGTAATATTTCGTCTGCTTGATAGCCAGTAATTCCTAATTGCGAGATGTTGATCGTCAGTCGAGTGGGATCGAGATATTTGAACCCAGGTCGTATTTGAGGTGTCAAAACCGATAAATTGGAAATTCGGGCGATTTGCTGGCGGGCTTTATTAGACAAGGAGATAGTTTGCTGCATTAATTCACTGCCCATCGTCGCCATTTGTTGTCTGGCTGCGTCTAAAGAAGCCAGTAGCAGATAACTGGGGCTAGTTGATTGAACTATTCCCAACGCCTTATTAATTCTTTGACTACAAACCAAATTTCCTTGAATATGCAGCATTGAAGCTTGAGTCATGGCACTCAAGGTTTTATGTGTAGACTGTACTGTCAGATCGACCCCTAGACTTAATGCCGAGGGGGGTAAGTCTGAATGAAAGGCAAAGTGTGCGCCATGAGCTTCATCTACCAGCAACGGAATCTGATATTGATGAGTCAGATCGGCGATCGCTCCTAAATCGCTACATACGCCCTGATAAGTAGGATGCAGCATCATTACAGCTTTAGTATCGGGATTGTCCCTCAACGCCTGTTTAACCGACTCTGGAGTTACGTTATAGGCTAATCCTGAGTGAGGATCATATTCAGGGTTAACAAAGATTGGTATAGCACCCGAGTGAATTAAACCTGCGATCGCAGATTGATGAATATTGCGCGGTAAAATAATTTTATCTCCTGGATTGCAGGTAGCTAAAATTGCCGCAATAATGCCACAGGTTGAACCATTAACTAAAAACCAAGTCTGTTCGGCACCGAAAGTTTGAGCCGCTAACTGCTGGGCTTCTTTGATTACTCCATCTGGGGAAAATAGGTTATCTAATTCGGGTAATTCGGGTAAATCTGCCGTTAAAGCTGCTTTCCCTAGTAGATCTTTTATTGGCTGACTCGCACCTTGACCTCGTTTATGTCCTGGTGCATAAAAAGCTGCATGAGGACGTTGAGCAGACTTAAGCAACTCGTTCAATAATGGTGTTGCTGGGAAATTATGCTTTGTGATGTCTAGAATTAAATCTGGAAAATTGTTTTGTTCTTGATCAGTCACTGATAAGGGATGAGGGATAAGGGATAAGGGATGAGCAGACAAAGGGCTATCCCCGCATGTGTTAAGCCGCATGTATGAGGGATGAAGCAATAATAATCAGTAATCAGTAATCACTAGATCATCTCACTATTCTGGAATTATGCTTGAGGAAAGAGAATCACAAAACCTAATTTAAAACCTCAAGTTAGACTTTTCTATTAAAAAAGCTAAAAGCTAAAGGCTAAAGGCTAAGGAATAGTAAATTTTCAACAAAGCGTCTTGGTGAGCGTTCCTTTGCGCCTGACGGCGACGCAGGGTCTCACCGCTAATTCATATCAAGCGTATTTAAAACTAAATCATGAAACGAACAGAATATTTGGTTGATAGTGAATGGTTAAATCAACAGTTAAATAATCCTCAGGTGGTTATAGTAGATTGTCGCTTTAAGTTAGCTGAACCTAATTGGGGACGAGAATCTTATCAACAAAGTCATATTGCAGGCGCATACTATCTAGACTTAAACCAGGATTTATCTGGGGATATCCAACTTCATGGAGGAAGACATCCTTTGCCAGATAGTAAAGTATTTGCCCAAAAACTGGCTCAGATAGGAATAGTCAAAAATGAAACTCTAGTTGTTGCTTATGATGATTCTCGCTTTGCCTTTACCGCACGCTTATGGTGGTTGTTGCGCTATTTTGGTCACAACAAAGTTGTATTACTAGATGGAGGTTGGCATGACTGGATTAAATACAAGTATCCAGTAAATAATTCGATCCCAGAATCAAAAACAGGCAGTTTTTCCCCACAACCAAATTTAGCCGAGATAGTTGATATTAATCAGGTGAAATTAGCTCAAGACAGTAACAATATAATTGTAGTTGACTCTAGAGATCGCGATCGCTATTTGGGATTAAGAGAACCGATAGATCCCATTGCGGGAAGCATTGCAGGTGCGGTTAATTCTCCTTGGAAAAAGGTTAGTAATGAATCGGGCTATCTCCAACCTTTATCTAGTCAGCAGGATTTGTGGCAGGACATGCAGCAAGCAGCAGAGATAATTGTCTATTGTGGTTCTGGAGTAACGGCTTGTGTCAACTTATTCTCTTTGACAATTGCAGGTATTAAAAATACCAAGTTATATCCTGGTGGTTGGAGTGATTGGTGTTCTTACTTGCAGGAAGATCAGATCTCTGAGTAAATAGCACAACAGCAACAGAATATAATAATTTTACTAAACAGGCTCACTGTTCAAAAATAAGGCGATCGCACCTAAAATAATTACACTTCCTAGTAACACCTTCCCAGAAGGAATCTCGTTGAAAATAATCGCTCCTAGGAAACTTGCTACTACAGGTTCCATCAATAAACTCAGGCTGATTAAAGTTGCGGAGATCCAACGTACTGACCAGTTGAGGCTGGTATGTCCTATAACTTGAGACATGATTGCCATCAAGAAGACATATACATATACTGAAGGCGGATAACCGAGATAGCTTGTGTCATAGAGTAAAGGCAGGGGCAACAAACATATAGCCGCAGTCGAATAAGCGATCGCAACGTAGTTACCTGTATTCAATCCTCGCTGCTGTGCCTGCGAACCAAAAATAATATACAAACTAGACATGATGGCACCAATCAAAGCCAAACTATTACCTAAGATTGGATTTGCATAGCTAACATCTCCATTACCGTTAGCCAAAGCAATTACAACCCCACCAACTAATGCCATCAAGATCGCTATCACACCTTTATAACTGAGCTTTTCTCGGTACCACCACCAGGAAAACAATCCTACCCAGATTGGGTTAGTTGTCACCAAGACTGTAGAAGCCGCGATGGAAGTAAAAGCCAAGGAGGTAGTCCAGGTAGCAAAATGCGCTGCTAGACAGATACCTGCGGCGATCGCATAATAGACCCCAGAATCAGATTTAGATAATTGTATCTGAGATAATTGGAGATTCTTTCTAGTTGGCAAAATGATTACTGCCGCTATTATTAACCGAGATGCGGCTACAAACAGACTAAAACCAACTTTGTTATCGACAACGACGGCATCTATTGCTAGACGAATCCAGATTGCTGCTAAAGAGACTCCAATAATACCAATTAGCAGCACTATGGTAATCCGCCATGGAGATGGTTTATTCATAATGATTGCCAAACATTTATCATTGAATATATCAGCAGCTTTAAGAACATCAATTATTTAGGTAAGGAGACAAGCAAGTGACGGCTGTAGTTTTAAATATGGCAAAAGTCACCGTTAAACCGCCTTAAGAACAAAGGGCTTGCCCGCATGTCGGTGCCTGCGGTGACTTCGTTAACCTGACAGATGAACAGTTTTACAATCTTTGTCAGGTCAACAGTACCCCGCCTTGAGAACAAAGGGCTTGCCCGCATGTCGGGGCTTGCGTTGACTTCGTCAATCAAAACTGGAATTTAGAACGCACAGCTAAAGGAAACTTAGTAATTATGCCACCAGTGGGAGGAGAAAGTGGACAAAGAGAAGCTGATTTAATTACCGATCTCAATCTCTGGAATCGTCAGTCGAAATTAGGTGTTGTGTTTAGTTCCTCTACTATATTTAGTTTACCTAAGGGTGGAGATTGCGAAGCTAGCCGAAAGGCATCGCTCTCCTGAGGCTGCCTGGATTAAAAACGATCTGTGGAATAATTTAACCGATAAACAAAAAAAAGGGTTTCCTCCTATTTGCCCTGATTTTGTAATTGAACTACGTTCTCAAAGTGATGCACTCAAGCCTTTGCAAAATAAGATGACGAGCGACCCCGCGTCGGCACAAGACGCAAGGGAAAGCGCGAGGATGCAAGAATATTTAGCTAGCGGTTTAAAATTAGGATGGCTGATCGATCCGCAACAAAACCAAGTAGAAATCTATCGCAGTAGTAGAGATCCAGAAATTATGCCACTGCCAACTCAACTCTCTGGAGAAAATGTCTTGCCTGGGTTTATTCTAAACTTAGCTAAGTTTTAATTAAGAACACAAGCCAATATTATTTATTTATGTTTGATAACCTGCCACCATTAAATACCGATACAATTTGGGCAATTCTTAATGAATCAATCGATGATGCAACTGTCAATCAACTAGTCTGGCATTGTCTTGGATACAGTTACGATGAGGTGAATCAAACCTGGAATAATAGCGAGACTATCGACGACTGGGGGGAAAAGTATCCTGAACCACCAGACTTTATCGCCAATCGCCCACCGACAGTAAAATTAACCCGTTCTATTCCCAAAGAAAATAAACAGTTACTCAAAGAAAAATTGGGTTTTAAAGGCTATAAACTAGGAGAATTTGGACCCAGACAAACCCGTCGTGCTACTGCTGCTAATTGGCTATTGAACTATTTAGAAACTCATTAATTTTAGGTGTAAAGCGATTACGCTCCGCGTAGCCTTCGGATCGCCCTAGTATAATTTTAATTAATCAGTTTTCTCTAATCAGAAATCAGAAAACTATCAGCCGAAACATCAGGAAGATCTCTGAGGGTGGCAAACTGACCCCCGCTACCCAAACCAGCATCACTACCATTGGCATTATAAAACAAACTACCAGTACTACTACTGTACAAAATATAAGCCTCAGCCGTTGCTACCAAACTATCATCATTGACCACCGCAAATTCTTGACTGTTACTAAATCCAGCACCGGCATTTGATTGAAGGCTGGTAAAGGTGCTTTTATCCAACTTAAGCAGATCCGCCCCTTCACCAAAATCATAAATGGTATCAATCCCAATTTGCTCGGATCTAAAAGCGACAAAGGTGTTAAACACAAAAATATCATTGCCCTCTTCTCCTCTGAGTCGATCATTACCATGACCGCCAAAGAGGGTATCATTACCATCGCCACCATTAAGATAATCCCTGCTTTGTTCTCCCTTTAAATAATCATTCCCTTCTTGTCCATAAAGCCAATCCGACCCATTTTGTCCTGAAAGTAGATCATCCCCCTCACCACCATAAAGCTGATCATAATCATCGCCGCCATAGAGAGAATCATTCCCTTCCTGCCCACTTAAAAAATCTTGACCTCCATGACCAAACAGGCGATCCGAAGGCTAGGCGGAGCCTAATCATTACCATACGAGTTACGCATCAAATCTCGACCTGACCCACCAATGGTCAGATCGTTTCCATGTCCTCCATAGTAAATATTTCTACCCTCGCCACCTCTAATCGTATCGTTGCCATAACCCCCAAGAAAACGGTCATCTCCCCCTTCCCCCAGCAGGGAATCATTACCATCGAGACCATAGAGTTGGTCGTTTTGATC
>JBCDDK010000007.1:0-95950 GCA_039180345.1 Cyanobacteria bacterium P01_G01_bin.39
GATTCTCCTACCTTTTACATTTGGGCAATTATCTTGTCTGGATATCCTTCATTTGCTAACAATAATATTTGCGCTCGTTTCAACTTCCTGGCTGCTGTCTTACCTTTGGAAGTCATTTCCTGTAATTGCTTAATTTCTAATGTAGATATGACAATTTCTACTTTGATAACACCAGTAAGTTTCATCGTCTATGTTTGAGAAACGGCTTTATAGACTTTTTATTTAAACTGAGGAAATATAGCTGAATATTTAGCAGCTATAAATTTTAAAGATCTTTGTGATTTGGATTACATAAATATTTAACCGCCTATGGCATTGAACTTCGTTGAACCAGAATTAACTTAAGTTGTCAAAACTGTCTGAATTAATTGCTTATACTCATCATTCCATTAAGCCTTTTCTTGATCTCGAGTATGAAGGCTTACAACTTTTATAAGGCGATTTTTAACATTAGAGGTTAAACTAAACATTTCAATTAAATGCAATCTCTATCACTTTAATTACTTGATTGCCAATTTTAAGTTTGAAACTAAGCAATCATGCCCAGAATATATTTGAAAATATCAAGTATCAATTTGAGCCTGAGAGGGCAACTAATAACTACTTAAACTAACTTCTATCAGGCTATTACTATGACTTCTAGCAACCTTAATAAAAATTATAAAAAGTCAAACAGCAAGCCAAAAGCTAATCCCAATCTAAATTCCAGTCTAGTTCATAAGCCATTTGCCACTGGGACAATTAATATTTTTAATCCCTATCGTCATAAATCTAATCAAGCTAGCAATCAGCCAAATCAGATATTTTTAAATGCCCAATTAGAAGACTCAACAGAATCAACAAACCAATCAAATCCTGAGCCTGAGCCGACAGAGTTTACTTATCAGGAACAAAATTGGGTAAAAGCTGTTTGTAATCCATGGAGTATCAGTGCGATCGCCATAATCTTGCTAGCTAATTTGATTTCGGGTGCAGTTATTTGGCGTAATTATCGTCTGGCAACCAGTCAGCAAGACACTAAAACCTTTGCTAATGTAGGTAGTGCTAATTTGGCAACCAGAGAATTTATCCCCCTAAATCTTGGTACCTTAAGCATTTTGGATACTGCTGAAGATACTGTACAAGAGGCAACAGTCATTGAGCCAATTCCCCCCGCCCTTGCCCCCATAAATAGCACAGCAGCCTTGTCCTCAATTAACTCACCCTATTACTATATTCTGAGGGAATACACAGGCGATCGCGACCTAGCTTTGGCACGACAAAAAGCAAAACAGGTTTCCTTAGTTAATTTTCCCCAAGGAGTCTTTATCTATTTAGGAGCTTTTACAGAGCGAGAGCAAGCAGAGCAGTTTATTTCTGATCTAAAACAAGATAATTTTGCTGCTCAAATTTATCCGTTTGATTAATCAAATTAAGTTTAATTTTGTCGGTAACAATTTAAGGGTTTTGCATCTATTTTAGTGACACTGCTCAATTGATTTTTGGCTAGTAATAATAGACTATATTGCTGTTGTAAATATTGTTTGATCTCTGCTGTTTTAGCATGAGGGACAACTTTTAGCTTAACTATAAACTGAAAATTAGATTTGGTTTCAATGGATCTAAGTTCAATTTTTTGTGTCTTATATTTAAGCTTAAGTTCTGCAACAGCCTCAAGCATAAGCGACCAGTCAATAAGCTGATGGAACCTTACTTCGATTAGACCGATTAAATCCTGAAGTGTCGATTTAAATTCCCTCAAACTCAGACTTTGTTGCCTATGGTATGGAACACGATTTTTGCCGCAATACTCCAGATATAAATATCTGCAAATTACTTTTTCAAAACTAGTTTGTCGGTTGATTTGAAAATTTTCTAGACAAGCTCCAGTTAACTGAGATTGATTAAAATTAGCATTCTTGGCTTGAGTCTGCATTAGGTTAGCATCAGTCAAATTTGCCCGAGTTAAATCTGCTTGACTAAGATCAGCTTTAGTTAAATTTGCCTTAGTTAGACAAGCACCTACCAAACTGGCATTGGCTAAACAAGCTTCTATAAGGTCAGATTTACTCAAATTTATCTCCTGAAGATTGGCTTCGTTTAAATTAGCCTCTGATAAATCTGCTTGAATCATCTTGGCTCGTCGCAACATGGCTCGGCTAAAAATAGCCTCGTTTAAGTTTGCCTGCTCAAATTGGGCTTTGGTTAAGTCAGCATAAGCAAAATTAGCTTGAGTTAAATTTGCATGATTAAAATTAGCTTGGGTTAGCTTGGCTAATTGAAAATTTGCCTGAGTTAAATTTGCTCCCTGAAAGATAACTCCATTAAGGTTTGCTTGGTAAAAACTTGCTCCTGATAATTCAGCAGCACTAAAGTCTGCTACTCTCAAGTCGGCATTATCTAAATTTGCCAAACTCAAATTTGCCCCAATTAATTCCGCACCACGATAGTTAACTCTAGCTAAAATTGCGACCGTTAGATTAACGCCAGTTAAACTAGCACCACTTAGATTAGCTTCGGTCAAATTGGCTCCCGTTAGATCAGCGCCATCAAAGTTGGCTCCACAAAAATTAGACTTGACTAATGTTGCTCCTGCCAAATTGACCCCTGTAAAATTTATTCCCAGTAAAGTTTCGTTGCTCAAATTTATTCCCCGAAGATCTAACGGGTGATGAGAGTGATTTGCTCTCCATTTGTTCCAGTATTCAACACCACGTTTTAGAGCAGCAAAACATTTTTTGTCAATCATTTGGTACTCTTAATCTATAGAATAAATGTCTCATTTTTAGCCATAAATTATATCGACAATATTAGGTAGCTAAGTAATAAATACTGATTAATTTAGGGTTTGTTCTAACCAGAGAATGACCAAAATTTATTTTGTCTATTGGTACGCTTTATATCTGATAGACAGTACACTGGGAGAATATGTCACACTAGAGACGTGAAGAGCAATATCACTCTCTGATTAAACATAAACAATATCTGGTGGACTTAGTATCCTGGAGTCTGCCAAACCTAATACTTTTTTGTAAACGATTAAAGGATATACAAGACATGGGATTATTTGATCGCCTTAGCAGAGTTGTTCGAGCCAATATCAATGATCTAGTCAGCAAGGCTGAAGATCCAGAAAAAGTCTTAGAACAAGCTGTAATTGACATGCAGGAAGATTTAGTGCAGCTACGTCAAGCTGTGGCTAGGTCGATTGCAACTCAGAAACGTACTGAACAGCAATATAATAAGAATAAAGGTGAAGAAGGGACTTGGCAGCAAAGAGCGCAATTAGCACTAAAGAAAGGTGACGAAAACTTAGCTCGTGAAGCATTAGTACGTAAGAAATCTTATAGTGATACTGCTAATAGTTTAAAAACACAGCTAGATCAGCAAACTAACCAAGTTGCTACCCTTAAGCGAAACTTGATTGCCCTCGAAAGTAAGATCTCCGAAGCAAAAACCAAAAAAGATATGCTTCGTGCCAGAGCTAATGCTGCCAAAGCTAATAAGCAACTACAGGATTCAATGAGTAATCTTGGTACCAGTAGTGCTATGGGCGCATTTGAGCGCATGGAAGATAAGGTGATGGAGCTGGAGGCAGAATCTGAAACCGCAGCGGAATTGGGCGGTACTGGCATCGAGCAGCAGTTTGCGGCTTTAGAAGCTGGTACTGGTGTTGATGATGAGCTGGCAGCTATGAAAGCTCAGTTATCTGGCACTAGCGCTGAAACCCGCCAACTGGAACCTGCTGATACTCCTGCACCTAAAGATGCGGTAATTGACGCGGAATTAGATGAATTACGTTCTCAGCTTGATAAATAATAGACTTCTGGCACGAATACGAAATTTGGTGATTTCAAGAATTGTTTTAAATTCTCTAAATAGCTAGCTTGCCGAAAATAGCTTTGAGGCATTCATGGAGTTATTTAGGCAAGAAGTCTAGTAATTCATAATATTAGTTCAATACATGAAATAGCAGGTAAGTAGATAAGCATTTTATTACTACCTGCTATTTTTGATCTTACTAAATTCTAGAAACGAATATTTTGATTGGTCATCAAGCGATCGCAAATTCCCTGACAACAGTCTACAATGAATTGTCATCAGTTAAAGCATTCTTACCAGAGTATTGAACAAAATGGGGATAACCTTAAGCTAGACTTCTGATCTTATCATTGATACATAGTGGTAATATTTTGAGCAATTATTTATTTAGATGATATTACCACCGTGTCCAAGGCTTTATTCTCAGTTCAACTCTTCTTTTGCATCCTTGGCTGTCTCTTTGCTGGTGCTGCTCGCTCTCAAGTGAATCCTGATAGTACTGTTAATACTCAGGTTAACCAAAACGGTAGCGTAGCCGAAATAACTGGAGGAGAAACCAGAGGCGAAAATTTGTTCCACAGCTTTCAAGACTTTTCTGTCCCCAGCAACAATGAAGCCTTTTTTAATAATGCTGCTAATATTTCCCATATCTTTAGTCGGGTAACGGGGGGTAATATCTCCAACATTGATGGTTTGATTCGCACCAATAATTCTAATCTGTTTCTCATTAATCCCGCAGGAATTATGTTTGGTGCAGGAGCGAGACTAGATTTGGGCGGTGGGTCGTTCTATGGCAATACTGCTGATAGTATTCTCTTTGACGAGGGCGAATTTAGTGCCACAGATTTAGATAATCCTCCTTTATTAACGGTTAATGCCCCTATTGGTTTAAATTTCCGCGATAATCCTGCTGAGATTACTGTTATGGGAGATGGTAATGGTGCCAGAACTTTTGAAAGTGAGATTATTGATACTCAAGAGGCTTTAAGAGTCGATTCCAATGGGACTTTTAGCTTAGTTGGCGGCAATTTAAATTTTGAGGATGCTGTAATTAAAACCGCAGGAGGCAGAATTGAACTGGGGAGTGTTGCAGGAGGTCAAGTTAATTTTGCCGCAGTGGATAACGGACTTACCTTAGATTATTCAGCCGTTGCCAATTTTGGTGATATCTTGCTCTCAGGGAAAAGCAGTATTGATGCTAGCGGTATTGGCGGTGGTGATATTCAAGTTGCAGGAAACAATATTTCTCTTACTGGCGTTTCTACATTGACTGCTAATACTTTGGGTTCAGAAGTTGGCGGCGACATCTTAATTTTTGCCTCTGAATCCCTGAATATCAGTGGGGTTGAAAACGAGCTAGATTTTGTTAGCGGTATCTCTAATCGGGTTTTTCCCAGTGGTAGTGCTGATAGTGGCAATATTACTATTGAAGCGCGTAATTTAACTATAGGCGATCGCGCGCTAATTTCTACTGCTTCCTTCGGTCAGGGTAATGCAGGAAATATTAAGATTAATGCTAGTGATTCGGTAACTTTAGCCAGTCAGGGCAATACTTCAACCATCTCGGCTAATGTTGCTGCTGATGCGGTGGGCAATGGCGGCAAGATTGATCTGATCTCAAGCTCTGTAAACCTGAGTAACGGGGCAGTGATTAATGCTAATACATCGGGACAAGGTAATGCTGGCAATATCAATGTCAATGCTCAGTCAACAGTATCTCTTGACGGTGCAGGAACAGGTTTCTTTACCAATGTCCGTACAGGAGAAACTGTCGGTAATGGAGGCGAGATCAATATTACCACTGGTGCCTTAACTATTAGCAATCAAGGTTCATTAAATGCTGCTAGTTCAGGACAAGGCAATGCAGGTAAGATCATGGTCAATGCCAGTGAGTCTATTGCCCTGGAAGGTAATAACCCGAGTGCTACAGGCAATACTGTCATTGGCACTTTTGTTTCTGGTGACATGGCACAAGGAGATGCAGGAGATATTAACCTGACAACAGGTTCTTTAAGTTTAAACAATGGAGCAGGATTGTTTACTGCTAACTTTGCCAATGGCAAAGCAGGTGATCTAACTATTAATGCTGCGGGCAATGTTTCTTTTGCTAATGGTGCAACTGTTTTTGTAACTGGTGCCGCAGGAGGTTCGATTAAGCTAGATGCCACAAATTTGTCAATCACTTCAGGCAGTCGTTTTTTTGCGGGTATTGATTCCGATTCTGGTTTTCCAGAAGCTCAAGGAGGAGATATTGAGCTTAATTTGTCAGAAGATTTAGTAATGGATAGACTTGCTAGTGATGAATTAACATTTATAACTAACAGTAATTTTGGCATTGGTAATCCAGGGAACATCGAGATCAATGCCAGAAATATTACCTTTAAAAACGGCGGAAATATAGCCAGTTTTGACTCAGGTGGAGCGGAAACTGTCAATATTGGCAATATTACCCTAAATGCTACAGGCGATATTATTTTTGATGGAATTAAATCATCTCAAGTTAGTGGAATTTCTAACCTTCTGGCTGAAAATTCAACAGGAAACATTGGAGAAATCAACGTTACCGCCCAGAATCTAACTATAACTAATGGAGCGGCAATTCAAAGTCAAGTTGCGGGAATTGCTGACAGTGGAGATATTAATCTTGATATAGCTAATTCAATCAAAATTGATGGTTTTGGTACTGTTGCTCTAGAAAATGGCTCTCGGGTATTTCCTAGTCAAATAGCTTCAAATGTTGCTGGCACAGGTATTGGTAATGCTGGTAATATTAGCATCAGTACGCAAAATCTGGAACTTTCGCGCAATGGATCTATTGACACCAATATTTTAGGGCAAGGCAATGGGGGTAATATTGATCTTGATGCCGAGCAAATTACCATTGGCAAACCAGGAGATTCAAACATATCTCCTAGTTCTATAAGTGCGGAAGCTTTTGGTGAGGGCAATGGCGGCAATATTACCATCGACACAGGTTCTCTGTTGATCAGCGATGGTGGTGATGTTGCAGCAGGGATTGTTGGCAATGGTCAGGGTGGCAGTATTAATATTAATGCCAGTGATACTGTCTCGGTTGATGGGACTGGATTAGTTGGAGAGACTCAAAATTCCAGTGGAATTACTGTTGATACCTTTAATAGTGTCGGCAATGCAGGGGATATAGAAATTACCACAGCCAAGCTATTTGTTACTAATGGTGCTTTTGTCTCCGCCGATGTTATAGGGGATAGCACAGGAAATGGTGGCTCAATCAAGATTCAAGCTACAGAATTAGTGTCAGCATCAGGAGGTGGCGACATAGAAGCAGATTTGTTTCCAGATGCAACGGGGACAGGGGGAGATTTAACTATTGAAACAGGAAAGTTGATTGTTAGTGATGATTCTCAAATTAGTACCAGCACTCTTGGCGATGGTGATGCAGGAAATCTAACGATAGTTGCCAAGTCGATTGATTTGAGTGGCGTAAATGAAGTTGAGCAGGTTCGTAGTGGTTTACTGGCTAATGCCTTGATTGGCGATGGTCAGGGAGGCAATATCAATATTGTTACTGGGGAATTAAATATCAGTGATGGTGCAGCAGTTGTCGCTGGCAATTTTCCCAGTTTTGCAGGATCTAGTTTTCAACCAGGGACGGGGGTTGCAGGAACTATAGACATCCAGGCAAATTCAATTAATTTATCGAATGAAGGTCGCATCGTTGCTAGCACCCAATCTCCTTTGACTGATGCCAATAGTAAGAATATCAACCTAGAAGTGACAGAAAATATCACCCTACAAGATAATGCTCTGATTTCAGCAGAGGCTTTCAATCAGGGAAATGGCGGTAATTTAAGTATTGATAGCAGTTTTATCATTGCTTTCCCTAGCAATGGCAATGGTAATGATATTATCGCTAGCGCCGAACAAGGACAAGGAGGGGATATTACAATTAACTCTAATTTATTGGGAATTGAGGAAAGTTTAGCTATCGATGGTAACAATAGTAACAATATTGATGCCAGCTCTGAGTTTAGCCTCGATGGAGATGTTACGATCACTACGCCAGATACAGATTTAATCCAGGGAACCTCAGAATTACCGACTAATGTCATAGAACCAGGACAAACTACGGCTCAAGCCTGTCAAAGCAATAGAGAAGTCATAGCTAACAATAGTTTTGTTATAAATGGCAAAGGGGGCATTCAACCTGAACCAGGATTGCCCCTCAATTCTCACAATGTCTACCTCAATGACGCAGCAAATTATGAATCTACTATCCCACAACCCATACAAACCGATCAGGGTCAAATTCAGCCAGCTAGAGGAATCAAAGTGACAGAATCAGGCAAGATTACTTTAACAGCATATCGCACCAATAACTCAGGCGATCGCCTGCCACCGAATAGTGACCACTGTAGCTAACTTAAACCGCATCCAGTTTGAAACCTGGAGTTCTTAAGTTAACTGTTCGTAAGTAGCAAGTAGCAAGTAGCAAGTAAAAATCATACCCTGCTGTTTGACTGGCTTAATCTGCGATTCAAAAACTGCGGTTTTCTAGGTAGACGGGGTTTATTTATTATTGCTGGTTACTCTGTCTAATTTTGGCGTAACAAGCTTGGGCGGCTTCTGGTTTTCCCTGCCGTTCAAACAATTTACCCAAAATTAAATAAGCACGCTCAAAATCAGGCTTGAGCTGGATGGTACGGCGTAAGCAGGCGATCGCTTTATCTACCTCCTGCTGCTGCAACAGCTTTCTTGCCAGATTAAAATATTCTTCGGGTTTTACTTGATCGGGTTCTATAGTAAAAGCTGCATACCAAGATAGACTTGACTGCAATTTATTTCCAGTCTGGTTATAAACTCTGGCTAGGTTGCGATGAGTTTTACATAAGTTGGGATCAAGTTCCAATGCTTCTTGGTAACAACTAATTGCTCTTGTCCACTGTTTCTTTTGAGCATAGAGGCTCCCTAAATTATTCCAAGAAACAGCAGAGTTGGGCTGCTTTGTGGCTGATTCGGGGGGAATTGCTAGTTTAGTTTCGGCTTTGGGTAATAGTTTTGTTGCGGTCTTAGTTGCGGTAATTGAACCCAGACTGTCTGAGAATGAGCTAATTTCATCTAATTTATCCTGTCTAGCAGAATTTAGTCTAGGTTGGTTTGGTTGATGAGACTTGGAAGTCAGCTTCGGCAGATCTCGAGGTTTAGTTCTAGACTGAGAACGAGACAGTAAATTTTTAATTGGTTTATCTGACTCTAATGGGTCTGACAATTCTAAGTCATTATTTGATAAAGAAATTAGTTTCTGATAATAAACTACCGCCTGTTGCCATTCTTCCAGCTCTTCAAAGATCTTAACTAATTGCGACAGCTCGGATTCGGCTCGGGGATTGAGCTTAACTCCCTGAATGTAAAAAATACTGGCTTCTTTAAGCTTACCTTGCTGATAAAGTTGCTTGCCAAAGCTGAAATATTCTGGCGCAGTAAGTCTTTCTGGTTCTAAATTAACTGCTTGACAAAAACACTCTAAGGCTTGGTCGCTATTGCCCAACTCTTCCCAAATTTGAGCCAGACTACGATATGCTCCCGCCAAACTGGGATCAAGAATAACTGCCTGCTGAAAATAATCTAATGCCTGCTGCCAATTTTTTTGTTCGGCATGAAAACTACCCAAATTGGCATATATAGGTGCAGAATTAGGATTTATTGCTAGTGCTTTAGCATATACTCCCAAAGCCTCGGCTTTTTTGCCTTGTACTTTTAATACATTCCCCAGAATTTTATACGCATCAGCATTTTGAGCATTATTTTCCAAGGCATTTTTGCAAGCAGCGATCGCTTGAGACCAATTCTGCTCCTGAAAATAAATCCAGGCTTGTTCGGCATAAATACGAGCGACGGCTTCTTTTTGTTGGGTTGTTGGTCGATCCATCTGAGCTGATTGAACCAGTGCGAAGGATTTATCAGAGTTGTCAAAAGCTTTAGATTCTGATTTTCTGTCTAGAGGAATTAAGTTTGAGGACTGGCGATTAATGCTCATCTAAGAACCATGATTTTGAAGATTCGGCAGGTCAATACATTGAACATTTAGCATTGATCATTGTTCAATGATTGGTCATTAGAGCAGAATCAGGATGACCTGAAACAGCTTGTAATATTGTTAATTTATAAAAGAAACACAAGATTACGATAATTGATGGTCAATCTTATCTCATGTGATTGGAGATTGCCATACTATTGATTTATTACTTAAGCAAAAATTAAACTTCTCTCGACTGATGCAATTTGCTAAACGTCTGCAATCTCTGGCTCGAAATGTATTTGCCGATATGGATCGGGCAAAGAACCAAGCTCGACTCTTAGGAAAAGAAATTATTGATCTTTCATTGGGTTCGTCAGATCTCCCTGTGGAATCTAAAACAATTGAGGTGATCGCCAATGCCCTAGAAGACCCCAATACTCACGGCTATTTACTTCATGGTGGAACCAAAGATTTTCGAGCTGCCGCAGCGGATTGGTACAGCAAAAAATTCAAGATTCCTATCGATCCTGAAACCGAGGTACTACAGTTGATCGGTTCCCAGGAAGGTACTGCTCATTTACCTTTAGCGATTCTCAATCCAGGAGATACTGCTTTACTGCTTGACCCTGGTTATCCTTCCCATGCAGGTGGAGTTCACTTGGCAGGAGGCTCAATTTATCCCATGCCTCTAAAGGCTGAGAATAACTTTTTACCTATATTTACAGATATTCCCGAAAATATCCGCCAACAGTCCAAAATGATGGTCTTGAGCTATCCTCATAACCCCACAGCAGCGATCGCTTCTTTAGATTTTTTTAAACAAGCAGTAAACTTTTGTCGAGATCACGATCTGGTTTTAGTTCATGATTTTCCCTATGTCGATCTTGTGTTTGATAAATCAGCAGACATTGCCCCTTCGATTCTGCAAGCTGATCCGCAAAAGGAACTTAGCATTGAATTTTTCACCTTGTCCAAGTCCTATAACATGGGTGGATTTCGCATCGGCTACGCTATCGGCAACAGTTCTCTAATTACAGCCTTAAGACAGATTAAAGCCGTGGTCGATTTTAACCAATATCGAGGAATTTTAGATGGTGCGATCGCGGCATTATCTAGTACTTCTGAATCAGTCAAGCAAACAGTTCACATTTTTCAACAGCGTCGAGATGTCTTTATCCAAGCCCTCCATGAAATTGGCTGGCAGGTAGCCACCCCTCCCGCTACGATGTATGTCTGGGCAGAACTCCCTGAACCCTGGCAAAATCGCTCGATTGACTTTTGTACTAAATTAGCAGCTCAAACTGGCGTAGTGGCTTCTCCTGGAGCAGGTTTTGGGCAGATGGGAGAAGGTTATGTTCGTTTTGCTTTAGTAAAAGATCTCGCTACTTTGCGCCAAGCAGCTAGCAAAATTCAACAATTCCTTAATTCTTAATACTGGGTAAAGGTATTAGTCATCACGACTGATTTTTTCATGAATGATTTAGGACTGCTATATCAACAGTCACTTTAATCCACATCAGACGTAATATACTTTAGCTATATCTCAGGGTAAGAATCATATCTTCGATATTAGTGAGATAGATTCATGGTCAGGGTTAATGTATTTAAATAGAGAACCACAGGCAACGCGAGTTCGTTGAGCAGCATTACTCCAGATTTTCCAGGCAACTTCCTCTAGCTTCTGACCATCTGCTGCCACCATGCGGGACAGCACACTAGCATCAACAAAAGACCAGAAAGAACAGGACTCTAGCATGTATGGTTCTTGAGTCTCTGCATGAATACGGAAGTCGTAGAGAGAGTAATCACGACAACCCAGAGTTAAATGAGCATTTTTAACTGCTTGAGCTAGTTTTTGCTCTAATTCAGCGTCAATTATCGCAGGACAGTTGATTTCTACTGGTTGTCTGATTAACTTGCCACCTGTTTGAGCACCTAATTTATTGTCTAAAGTTCTGATCGGATTGTCCTCAGTTAACAAATATTCGATCGCAGGCAAGACAGTTAATGCTCCCTTGACTTCAATCACACCAACACGCAATTCTCGACCAGGGATATATTCTTCGATCAGTAACACTTGGTCATATTTAAACCCTGCTTGCAGCGCGGCTTCAATTTCTGCTTCAGTTTGCACTAGGGTAATACCGACAGAGTTATCTTCTGAATTGGGTTTGACCACAAACGGGGGATTCATAGTGAGGGTGTCACCTCGCTGGAGTAGCTGAGCCTTGGCTACTTTAACTCCTGCGGCTGCCACAATATTTCTGGTATGGGATTTACTAGTGGCTAGGGCAGTGGCATTTGCCTGATTCCCTACTACAGGTGTACCCAGAAGATCTTCAAAAAATGCCCGATAGCTAGTCATTCCTGGGAAACAAAACATGTGGGGGACAACAACATCAATTGCTGGTAGCTGTTCAATCATGGCAGCCAGGGATATCTTAGCCGATAGGTTATCGAGATCAGACCCTAATTGCCATAAGCCATCGGGACTCACTACGGCATAATAACTGCAAACCGCCGCAGGTTGGACTACTTCTCTGGCGTACATTACGGATAGTTGATAATAAAAATCGGAGACAGCAGAACCTACTAGGTGTAAAACTGACAAATTAGCCGTTTTGTTGAATTTTTGAGATTTATCTGGAGAAAATGTTTGTAAGGTTGTCATTGTTAGTTAAATATTATAGTTTTTGCTTATTGATGATTGATTGACTCCAATAGATGCCCATTAAATAGGTAACATAGCTAGCAACCATCCCAGGAAGCACTTCATATACTGCACCTGAGAGCTGCAAATTCAGTTTCCAAGTCATAGCTGCCGTAATCCCAATTAGCATCATAGCGATCGCTGTTGGAGTGGAGACTGGCAAATTAAAACAGCGCAGTATCAAGAGAACTCCTAATCCCGATGCCAGAATTGACCAGGCAAAGGTAATCAAGCTGAAGACACTTTCGTTATTCGCCAAAGCAATAATTAGCACGAGGGCGGTTACTAGCAGGGTGCCGATTTTGGCAAATTTATAAGACTTGGCTAAACCAGGAAATAAGTCTTGAGTCAAGGCAGCAGCACAGGAAAGGATCTGGGAATCGGCAGTAGATATGGTAGCAGCGAATAAACCCGCTAACATAATGCCGACTAATATCCCTGGTAATAATTGCTGGGATAAATCTAGCAGGGCTAATTCTGGATCGTTGAGTTCGGGCAAGAGAACTCGCCCCCCCAAGCCAATCAAGATCGCGGCAAAAGCCGTCACAACGCCACAAATAATCTTAATGTCTCGTGCTTTGCCCATATTTTCAGGGGAATCAATCGCCATCGCTCTGACTAGGATATGAGGCTGTCCCACTACCCCAAAGCCTGCTACGATCCACCCCAGGAAAAACGGTATAAAACCCCAGGCTAAATTACTGGGAAATAAGGAAACTAAGTTTGCATCTATTTGTCTCAAATTAGTATATAGATTAGCAATACCACCGACCGCCGTGACGGTAGTAATTAACAGCAGCAGCAAAGCGAGAATCATAACTATGCTCTGTACCGAATCCGTCCAAATTGAGGCTCGAATGCCACCCGAAAAACAATAAATAACCACGATCACCGCACCAATAATTGAACCCCAGGCATAATCCCAGCCAAATAAGCTATTAAGTGCCTTACTTCCCGCCACTAGTTGAGCTGCGGCATAGGTACTGAGAAAAACGAGTGTGATTAAGGCTGCAATGATTACAATCCAACGATCACCTGGTTGTTTTTGACCTAAAAAAGCAGGCACCGTCTCCGAGTCTGATACCTCCGAAACCTGGCGTAATCGTTTAAAGATTAACCCCCAAGCGAGATAATCGCCGATCGCCCAGCCGATCGCTAACCAAATTCCTGAGATCCCCTGACTATAGGCATAACCCACTTGTCCTGTAAATAAAAATCCACTTTGTCCCGTGGATAAAGCTGAGAGAGCGATCGCCCAAGGATTGACTTTTCGACCCGCTAAAAGATAGTCGGTGGTGGTATCTTGCTTCTGAGTTGCCGCATAAATCCCCACTACAGTGAATAAAATCAAGCAACCAATAAAAGAAAAGGCGATCAAAATCATAGTTTACAGCCGTTTTTAATTTAGTTATTCGTAGCCTTCACCACGATCAACTAAGTATTTACTATCAATAATTATTTTGATTAATTGAGAAGATTTTAGATAAACTTGCATGCCCAAAAGCCAGCAGTAACATCGGCAATTATTGCTTAAGCTCTTCTGGATGAATTTCACTAAGTTGTGGTGTCAGCCCCGTCGTTTTGCGCCCCTCTTAAATGTCGCCCGCAGGTGGCGACATCGAGGGCTTTACAAGTCACGAGAAGCGGTTGCTTCTTACAAAAGTGCGGTCATGGGGTTCCAGCCCTTTGCGCTTCGCAGACGATGGCGCTGATGCGGCGGGGTTTCTCTGACCGCTAGGTGATTGTTAATGATGCTCAGGTGATATTCGTCGTGTAAATATCACCGTCACGATGATAAAAAAGAAAATATTACAGTCAACTTATGTTTAATTAGTGATTAACATAAATCAAGGTTAAAAAGACTTTGTTATCATAAAAATCTCCATGATATAAGTGTTACTTTGAAGTAACAAACATCGCCACAACACTGTATAGTTTGAATAATTATCTTCACCGCCATTATTCTTAATATCAGGCACAGATGGTGTAAGTATAATGGCATAATGGCATAATGGCAAACAGTTAAACAAGTATTAGATAGATAGTCTATAACTAGCTCATTATTTATAAAGAGTGCATAGTACAGCTTCGCTTAAGTAACGAAGAGCTTTGCCCGCATGTAGTTTATACAGTCAGGATTCTAACTGGAATAAATGGTTACTCGATTTATTCCCACGTCTAATAGTTAACTTAAATCTTTCTAAAAATACCTACACACAATATATAGCTGTAGCTATATCAAATTTCTTTTAGTTAATTACTAAAATCTAGATTGCTTAAGATTTATCTTGTTTAATACTCATTAACTCTTTTATTCAGGCAAGTTTACTTTATGCAGTTTATCATTATTTGTAAAAAAATGTAAATTTTATGAATGAACTTATAGTAAACCAAAATTCCAACTAAAGAAATATTGACAAAATGTACATTTAAATTTAAGGGTTATAAGTTCTGGGTTAATAAGTTCAGTTTGACCATAGCTAAGAAAATTAGAAATTATCGCCGTCAAGCTAAGGATAAATGACAGTTTGTTGTACTCTGTTGCCAGCAATCATAGTAGGAGTGTTACTAGCTAGCTATGTTATTTATATTACATCTTCCTTATTTTGGCGTGTCAATCAGAAATAACAGTTCATAATAGACTTTAGCCATAAATCGTAATGAATTAGTCAAACATTCAGGAGATGAAAATAGTAATCTTGTAAAGCTGATTGATTCAAATTAATTGAAATATGTCACAGAATACACAAGCAAGTTCCGCCAAATGGTGGCAAACAGGAGTAATTTACCAAATATACCCCTTGACTTTTGCTGATGCCAATGGTGATGGTGTGGGAGATTTGCAGGGAATTATCAAGAGGCTAGACTATCTCAATGATGGTAATCCTGACAGCGAAACTGCTTTGGGAATTGATGCCATTTGGTTATCACCCATCAATAGATCGCCGATGATTGATAATGGATACGATGTCAGTGATTATTATGCTGTTCATGAACCCTTTGGTACTTTAGATGACCTCGAAGTTTTAATCGCCCAATCCCATCAGCGGGGCATCAAAATCATCCTGGATCTAGTCGTCAATCATACTTCTAATCAACACAGTTGGTTTATTGAATCTAGTTCTAGTCGCGATAACTCTAAAAGTGATTGGTATCATTGGCAAGACCCTGCACCCGATGGTGGCGTTCCTAATAATTGGCTGTCATATTTTGGCGGTACAGGATGGACTTTTAATAAGACGCGATCGCAATATTATTATCATTCTTTTAATCAAAATCAACCCGATCTTAACTGGGGTAATCCTGATGTAAAATCCGCTATTTTTCAGATGATTAGGTTTTGGTTGGATAAGGGTATTGATGGTTTTCGTTTAGATGCTTCCAGTGTCTATAGCAAGGACAAGTATTATCGCTTTAATCCTGTAAAGTTTGATGCTAATGATAAGAACAAATATAATAATTTACATCATTTATATGATAAGAATTTACCTGAAAATCATCAGATTATTAAAGAGATTAGAAGCATTATTGATGCTTATGATGATCGGGTTTTAATTGGAGAAACTTTTATTGATAGTGATCTTTATGAATCATCGATTTTTTATGGGGTGAATAATGATGAATTACATCTACCACTAACCTTTGAATTTCCCTTTAGCCCCTGGTATCCTGGCTATCTTCAACGAGAAATTACCAAAAAAGAATTAATTACACCGCCTGGTGCTTGGCCCAGCTATTTTCTTGATAATCACGACGTTACTCGACACTTATCTCGTTGGGTTGAGTGTAGTTTATGTACTAACCCTTTAGGAATTGCCCAAGCCGCAGCAGCAATCTTATTAACTGTTAGAGGAACACCAATTCTCTACTATGGTCAAGAATTAGGTATGGTAGATAATGAAGATATTCCTCCAGAAAAAATTCAAGATAAAATAGTATTAAGAAGCGACACTGAGGAAGCGCCAGAAACTAGAGACGGGGCGCGTACTCCAATGCAGTGGGATGATTTAGTTAATGCTGGATTTAGCTTTGGTAAAGATATTGAACCTTGGCTACCAGTGCATCAAAATTACCAGGAAGTTAATGTTACAGCTCAATTAAAAGATCCAAATTCAATTCTTAACTTTTATCGTCAACTAATTAAAGTTAGAAAGAATCATGAGGCTTTACGTACAGGTAGTTGGAGAACTTTAATTAACTATCCTTATGAACACTTGGCTTATGTCAGAGAAACCGATAGTGAAACAATATTAATATTGCTTAATTTCTCTTATGAGAAGGAGTTGACTTTAGATAAACATATTACACCTGAAAATTGGCAGGTACTAGTTTCAAATCATATAGAAGGTGGCAAAATTATTGATTTGCCTAAAACTTTGCAACCATTTGAAGTCTCGGTGTTGAAACAAGTAAATTAAAGCCGTATGGGATCAAATTAAGACAAGTATTAGCTATGTGTTCGTAGGGATTAGGAATTAGGGATTAGGGTTAATATCTCAAAACCAATACCAAATACCAAAAAGTCACCCAGTCCCTTATGACTTCCTAATGCTTTTGACACTTTGGGCAATAATAATATCTGCGTCCTCCTGAGACTTCTTTAACAATCGAACTATTGCATCTATAGCAAGGTAGATTTTCTCGATCAAATACCCAGTAGCGGTAATCTTGACGTTGATGACCATTTGCTTTTAACTTGGTAACTATTTCCAGATTGTTAGTAATCCCCTTTGTTTTGTAAGATTGTTGAGTGACCTGAAGGGTTGCCTCAGCTAATGCAGATATCTGCTTTGAGCTACAGTCTATCGGGCGCAATGTGGGATGTATCCGCCCGACAAATAAGATTTCACTACGGAGATAGTTTCCCAATCCTGCTAAAAAACGCTGATCGAGCAATAAGCTAGTGAAACGGCGGCGCTGAAAAGATTTATCTAGTAACCTCTGTTCAACTTGTTCAGGAGTTATTTGGGGATCTAATACATCCAACCCCAAGTTAGACAAAAAGGGGTGGCTTGCGATCGCATTTTCATCTAATACATCTATATCCGAAGCACTATAAAGCAGTGCAGAGTTATGTTCATTATGAATTGCCAATCTCAATTGGCGCTTGGTTTGGGGATAGTCATAAGCTTGGCGAATCATCCATTTTCCATATAGTTGATTGTGACTGTAAATACTCAAACCATCAGTAAATCGAATTAGCATCCCTTTGCCTTTAGTATCTACTGCTGTAATTAACTGCTGAGACAATATCTCCTCATAGGGTTTAAGATGCTCAAAAGCAAAGAATATCTCCCTAATTGGCTGATTTACGATTGCTTTTGCCACGTTATCAGCAGCAATTCTTATTTCTGGACCTTCAGGCATATTTTATTGATGGATGATAATTGGACAAATTGAGTACTTTAATATTCTAAAATTAATCTTTGAAATCAGGATTTTGAGTGTAGACATTGGCAAGTTTTAAAAATTCGTGTTATTGTTACCAACAAGAACAAGAAGATTAATTATCAAGTGTGCATTCAGTAAATTAAGGTTTTTTCCATCGAGTATTGAGCTGTTTGTTTTCTAATAATCTTGTCTCTCTAAACACATCACAAATTAAGAGGACAACCAAAATATGTCTATATATGTAGGTAACTTAGCTTACGAAATTGATCAACAAGACTTAAGTGAGGTCTTTAATGAGTATGGATCTGTGCAACGAGTCCATATTCCTAAAGATCGCGAAACAGGACAAGTCAGAGGCTTTGCCTTTGTGGAAATGAAGTCCGAAGCCAACGAAGATAAAGCCATTAAAATTTTAAATGGTGCAGAATGGATGGGACGCGATATCAAAGTAGACAAAGCAAAGCCACGAAGCAATGAAAGAAAAACCTATGCAGGTTATCGATTCAATAGTTTTTAAGGTTTATTTTTTTAATTACTAAACAAAGTAAATAAATTTTCAGGGCAATATCTCCTGTTGTTATATACAGAGATATTGCTCTTTTTTGCTTGAATTAATTAGTTATAGTATTTTTTCTAACAAGCTCTACAACGTTATGATGTAACAATATAAACTAATATTTGTAAACACCTATTAATAATGCAGCAAGGGTAAACAGTTATTTTTTGATTTTGTCCAATAGGATTTATGGTCATACCAATGGTAAATGTTCAGGCATATTACCTAAATTACTTTTTCTCTTCAACCTTCATCTAAATTATTACTAGCAATTAATTTCAATCTGCGATCGCTCATAACAATATTGCCTTTATTAATTTATGACTTGCATCGCTTTTTATTGTGATACTATCCTTTCAAATCTGTGATCTAAATCTTTTTTTGATTGTATGTAAAGTCTAGATGAAGAAATTTGCAATACATATAAAGATTAAAAATACAGACTAGGCGTTTACTAAATATTAATTAATAATATTGAAAAAAACACATGGAATTGCAGTTACAAATGTTATGAATTTAATATGCAATACTTGAATATTTGCTTTGAGCGATATCAATTTTAGCTTTTAGCATATTGCTTTATACGTAGCGTTCTTTTTTGTATTTCAGATAAATAGCAAAAATTCATTTGCCTGTAAATCATTTATTCGGGCTATCTTTTTAATGTCATAAAATATCATGTCAACCAATAATCTTGAACTGTCAAACTTATCACAGGATTTATTTAATACTGCTTCTACTCCCTTATCAAACAATAATTATGATTTAGCTGCTGAGTTTACCCTGAATAATCAAGCAGTAGATTCTACAGAACAACTCCTGTTTATTGACTCCAAAATCGCAGAATATCAAACACTAATTGATAACTTAACTGAGTTAACCGAAGTAATTATTCTCGATGAGCAACGTGACGGCATCGAGCAAATAACCGAATCCCTACAGCAATACGATGATTTAGCCGCAGTTCACATTGCCTCTCATGGAAGCGTGGGGCAACTTAGCTTAGGTAACTCCAAATTAAATCAAGATAACCTCAACAGCTATCAAGATTCTGTTACCAATTGGGCAGATGCCCTGATAGAAACTGGTGATATCTTACTTTATGGTTGCAACGTTGCGGCTGATCCTACAGGAACAGAATTTATAGACTCTCTCAGTCAATACACCCAGGCTGATATTTTAGCCTCTACAGATTTAACTGGTAGCGCAGATTTAAATGGCGATTGGGATCTCGAATATGCCACTGGTGAAATTGATGCTCAATTAGCTTGGTCTGCTGAGAACAATCAAAACTATCAACATGTTTTAAATGATTTTCTTCCAGGTACAGATATTCCTCTTTTCGACAATGGAACTGTCTTTAGAAGTCTTCCCGCAGATGTGACCCTTCCTGGTTCTGCTAATGCACCAATCAGAGTTGAAATCAACAAATTCTTTGATGCACCAAATATTTCTATCGGTCGACCTGTAGTTGAGCTACCTGTGACATTCGACCACTCAATTATGGGCAATAGTGATTTTAGAATCGACTATACTCCCCTAGACCTGAGTATGATTGATTCTGAGATTGATCCTGATGCCCCTTTGGTTAATTTCTCTCAAGCAGAGAATCAACCATTTACTCTCAATTTTACTAATGGTAATTTTGGGTTCAAACCACGTGATGACTATGATTACGAGACAGCACTTTTTAATAGTCTCATCTTTCCTTTTGATGCTAGTTCCTTAAACCTCAATGCCAACAATTTTGAATTTACTTCAGTATCCCTTAATCGAATTGGACCTGTCGATCCTGACCGTGAGACGATTACTTTTGAATTTAACGAAGGCACTTTCGATTTTAGTTCTCTAACTTCTAGGAGTTCACTAGCATTTGAGTTTACTTCTCGTGTTTTTAACGTTTATGACATCACTCCTAATAATAGAGTACAGGTTGACGAGAACTTCTTTTTTGATGCTACTGCGGTAAGTTTTCGTTCTGATTCGATTACCTTTGATTTTAGACCCAGTACTCTCAGTTTCGACCCCAGTGCTTTTGCTGCCAATGCCAATCTCTATGACTATAAGCTCTCTGCTGCCGATTTTGCCTCTGGGGTGAATTTAACCCAGTTTAACGCCAGTGACTATCGTGCTTTAGACTATGCTTTTCCTGATGATGAACTGTTTAATTCCCAGTATTATACAGGTACTCAGGTTGCTCTTGATACGATTAATCCCTTCACTGATTACATTGAAAATGGTTGGCGTGCGGGTAGAAACCCCAATGGCTTATTTAACGTTAATTACTATCTCAGCCAGAATCCTGATGTGAATCAACATGGACTTGATCCTCTGACTCATTATGCCCTGTTTGGCGAAACTGAGATTTTTGATAATCGAGATCCTAATCGCTTATTTGATACATCTTATTATCTGGCAAAGAATTCTGATGTTGCTGATGCGGGAGCAAATCCGCTGTTGCATTTTATTCAGTCTGGTTGGAAGGAAAGTCGTTTTGATAATCCTGGTGGTTTTAATCCTAATCGTGACCCGAGTCCTTTTTTTGATACTTCTTTTTATTTTGACAATAATCCCGATGTGAGGCAAGTGTCTTATGAGTTGGACTCTGCTAATGCCCTACAGCATTTTTTAGAGTTTGGTCCTAATGGTTCTGTGGCGAGTGAGGTGCGTATCGCTCATCCAACATTGGTTTCGGAGAACCAAATTGCTTTTACTACTTTTATCAACGCTGAGTCAGAAAGTTTTGAATTTGTTAAAAATGAAATCAATAGTAATGATTACGGTATACAAGTTTCTCAAGGTAGTAATGGAGAAATTTTAGTTGCAAGTAGTGTGACTGGAATTTCTAGAGCTGTTCAAGGATTCTTTTATCTTGCTTTTGGTGCAGTAAGCTATCTTTTATCGGAAGAATTTAGAACAACCTTTTTTGAAGGACTTCAATACTCTAATTTTGGAATAATTCAAGGTGATGTTGGGGGTATTTCTATTGGTACAGAGCCATTTCCTGAACCTACAGAAGGAAACATAACGATTACTACTTTTCCAAAAGATGTTGATCCTGAATCCATAATCGATCCTGGCAATGAAAATATTTTCTTCACTCCTCTAGATCCTATTGAGGAAATTTCATCTCCTAATGTATTTCCACAAAGAGACGAAATTCTTGATACTTTACTAGATGAACCCTTAATCTTTCCTGGGACAGAGGAAATTCCCGCAGGTAATTATGCTTATCCTAGTAGTAATAATGGAACTTGGTATCAAGGCTTTTTGAATGGAGAAAATGAGAATATAGTAATTAGTTCTCCTACTTTATCTGATTCGGTCAGAGAACAAAACATTAGGAATGAGCTTGCAGTTAACCCAGCTTTAAACAGTAGGACTAGAGGTAAATACAGGGGGACTCGTGGAAACATCGGATTTGCCGATTATAATTTTGGGGGTAAAACAGGTACAATCAAAGCCTTTGCTGGAAATAACGATGCTTTTGTAAACGGTGTTCCTGTGATGCTTGATGGCTTCGCCCCATTTGTTCCAGCAGATGAAAGAGAATTGGAAACAACATTTGTTAACGGATTTAACAGAGCAGTAGATTCTGAAGCTAAAATTCTCGAAGAAATCCTAGTTAACGTTTATGAGCCAGGTGACACGGGTACAATTAGACTTGTTTCGACTAATCCTATCTGCAATTCTTGTGGACCTGTTATAGAAAATTTTGTGAAGTCAGTACAAGCAACTGGTGGAGAAATAACCGTTGAGGTAATACAAATCAGATTGCCACTGTAAAAATTACTTATACATAGACAAATGAAAAAAATTAATTTTGGTTCACATAAAGATTTTGAAACCAGAGCAGTAAATCTTAAAAAGATAATGATTGAATTAAATATAGCAGACCCTAATTTAATTAAAGGGTGTAATCATCAAGAAATTATGCAATTAGAACAAGAAAATAATGTTTTGTTCCCCCAGAGCTATAAAGTTTTTTTAAAACATTTTGGTCATGGACTCGGTGGTAGAGTCATGAATGATATTGATATTCTTTATGAAGACATATCGGGATTAACAAATTTATTGAGAGATGAAGTTTTAATAGAAGATGGAGATCCAGTACTACCAAAAAAAGCTTTTGTATTTTCAGCCAGATACGGAGAACAGTTTATGTTTTTTGATACTAACAGAGTGCAAAGTGAACCAGCTATTTTTTATTACATAGAAAATGCCCAAAACTTTTCTCAGGTTGGCGACTCTATTTTTGATGTTTTGGAAGAAGAAATTCAGCTTGCATATACTCTTAAGCTCAAATCAGAGAAAATAAGAGAAGAAACTAAAAAGATAAAAGAAGAAGCCAAAAAGAGAAAAGAAAATAGCTAAAAGTTAAACTATTTGATATTTGTTTATAAATTATCCAAATATCAAATAGATAAAAATCAAAGTAGCAATGAGCAAAATAATGATAAATATCATCATAACCAAACTCAATGGCAACTTACTTGCTACTAACTTAGCCGAGATTATCACAGAACTATTTGGCGAGGACATTATTAATATGGATTAATGAAAAATATTAATTTTAATTCAAACCAAGATTTCCATAGTAGAGCTAAAGCTATTAAAAACATAATGCTTGAATTAAATATAGCTAAAGCCGAACTAATCAGAGGTTGTTCTCAATCTGAAATTGAAAACTTAGAACAAGAGCATAACGTTATGTTTCCTGAAAGCTATAAAATTTTTTTATCATACTTTGGTCATGGTCTTGGGGGCAAAGTTATGAGCGATATTGAAATTCTTTACGATGATATATCTGGATTAACTAATGAACTAAGAAATGAAACATTAATAGAAGAAGGAGACCCGATTTTACCAGACAAGGCTTTCGTATTTGCATCAAGATTAGGAGAACAATATATGTTTTTTGATGCTAGCGGGATTTTAAAGGAACCTCCGATTCTTTATTACAAAGAGAATGCGCCCAACTTTTCTCTAGCTGGTAATTCTATTTTTGATGTCTTAGAAAGAGAAGTTCAGCTTTCGTATAACCTTAAACTTAAATTAGAAAATTAAGAGAAAAAGCCAAAAATAAAAAAGTAAATAGCTACAAACATCTTATTTACTAATCTTACTATTCAAGCTCAAGTCAATGTACCTAAAAATTATTTAAAGATAACACCATCGCTCTATATAAATGAAAAAAATTAATTTTGGTTCAAATAAAGATTTTGAAACTAGAGCAATAACTATCAAAAAGATAATGATTGAATTAGCTATAGCAGATCCTAGTTTAATTAAAGGATGTAATCATCAAGAAATTATGCAATTAGAACAAGAAAATAATGTTTCTTTCCCCCAGAGCTACAAAGTCTTTTTGCAACATTTTGGTCATGGGCTTGGTGGTAGAGTTATGAATGATATTGATCTTCTTTATGAGGATATACCTGGGTTCACAAATTTATTGAGAAACGAAGTTTTAATTGAAGAAGGAGATCCAGTTCTACCAAATAAAGCTTTTGTATTTGCAGCTAGATATGGAGAACAGTTTATGTTTTTTGATACTAGCACTTTACCAATGGAACCACCTATTTTTTATTATCATATGGATTATGATGATGATTTTTCTCAAGCTGGCAATTCTATTTTTGATGTCTTAGAAAGAGAAATTCAGCTTGCATATGATCTTAAGCTCAAATCAAAAGAAATAAGAGAGAAAGCTAAAAAGAGAAAAGAAAATAGCTAGAAATATGTTAAATATCTAATAGCTAAAAACAAAAGTAGCAATGAACAAAACAAATAATGATAGAGCAGCTAACTTAAAAAAGCAAATTATTAAACAGGGTATAGGTCGTCCTGATCTAATAAAGGGATGTTCAGAGCCAGAAATTTCAAAGTTGGAACAAAAGTACAATGTAATTTTTCCACAAAGCTATAAAATCTTTTTAAAAAATTTTGGTCATGGGCTTGGAGGTGTAATTATGAAAGAATGCGATATTTTATATAACGATGCATTTGAACTTACAAATGTATTAAGAAATGAAATTTTAATTGAAGAAGGAGATCCAGTTCTACCTGATAAAGCTTTTGTTTTTGCTGGTAGATATAATGAACAATTTATGTTTTTTGATGCTAGTGGTTTAATTGAAGAGCCACCTATTTTTCTCTATATGATAGACGAAAAAGACTTTAGTAAAATAGGTAATTCTGTATTTGATGTTTTTAATATTTAATGTTACAAGCTACTTTGTTTGCTGATTATAGATGGTAGATTGAACACATTTACCATCTATATTAGGATCAAGATGGATGTAGTAAAAAAATATGCAGAGAAAATTTTTGAAGAAGACTGGGACACGTGGATCTGTAATGAACAAGATCAATGGCTGATTGAAAATCATCACGATGGAGAGATCTGTTTGGGAAAATGCAGAACAGCAAACGAAAAGATCTGAAAAATTATGAATAACTGCATCTTAATTGCTTGCTACTGATTTAAATGATGTAGCCAAATAAATATTTGATAATAATGCAATTGATGCGAATGAATGATGAAAATAGTCCATATTTATAATCAATGATCAACAAATACAAACCTCAAATTCCGTACTTTGTCGAGCAGCTTCGGCAGTCAGGAGAAGATTTTGAACTTTTGACTATTCAAGACTTAGAAGCAAACACCGAATGGCTCGAAAGCAATTTTCCTATTACATTTGCTGGGCGTATAGATTGGCAAAAAGTACCACAAAGTTTTTGCATAAAATACTCTGATTATGATGAATTATTATCAGCTTTTGCCAAGATAGTATCAGAGCAGCAGCTTGAAGGAAACTTAATCTTATCATGGAGTAACGGTCTAACGCTTCCGATTCGAGCCAATATGAATGTAGTGAAAAAATATGCAGAGGAAATTTTTGAAGAAGATTGGGACACATGGATTTGTAATGAACAAGATCAATGGATTATTGAAAATCATCACGATGGAGAGATCTGTTTTGGAAAATGCAGAACAGCAAACGAAAAATTATGAATAACTGCGATCGCATAATCAAAAAAAATAGAGAAAGCTTTTTATTTGACGAGTGATGTTTTAAATCAAAGTCTGACCGCGAATATAAAAAAGATATATTAATAGCTCTATCTCTCTTATACCAACTAACAAATACAACACAACACAAAAGAGAGATAAAACAATGACCAACATTTTTGGCACCAATCTTAACGACAACCTAATCACCACAGACCTAGCCGAGATCATCAAAGGACTATTCGGCGACGACACCATCAATGCAGGTGGCGGTAACGATACGGTAGAAGGTAATGAAGGCAACGACACCATCAATGGCAATGCAGGCAGTGATCGCCTTTGGGGAAATCAAGGCAACGACACTCTAATCGGTGCTGGCGGTAACGATACCTCCTGGGGTGGGGCAGGTAATGATCTGCTCAAAGGAGACTGGGGTAACGATCTGCTTCATGGCGGCGATGGCAGCGATCGCTTATTCGGTGGCGATGGCAACGACCGTCTTAATGGCAATAACGGTAATGACCGCTTCTTCGGTGATGGCGGCAATGATACTCTCATTGGCGGTAATGGCAACGATACCGCCTCTGGTGGCAATAATAATGATGTCCTCAAAGGAGATTGGGGTCATGATCTCCTTTATGGTCAAGATGGCGACGACCGCTTATTTGGTGGTGGTCAAAATGATCGTCTTTATGGCAACAATGGCAACGACCGTTTCTTTGGCGATGATGGTAATGACTATATCAGTGGCGGTAGTGGCAACGATACCGCTTCAGGCGGCGAAGGTAAAGACACGATTAAGGGAGATGCAGGTCAAGATAGTCTTTATGGTGGTAATGGAGATGATGAGTTATACGGTGGGGATGATGATGACATCCTAGAAGGACAAGCAGGTAATAACCGTTTGTTTGGCGATGGTGGTAACGACAAGCTATACAGCGACGGGGGGTCTGATTATTTAAGCGGTGGTGCAGGTAGCGATACGATAAGAGGTGGTGATGGTCGCAACACCCTTTCTGGTGGTTTGGGTGTTGACTACGTTTACAGTGGCAATGATGACGACCTGCTTTACGGTAATGAGGGTGATGATGAACTTTTAAGTTATGGCGGTAACGATACCATTTATGGTGGTGATGGCAACGATATTATCTTGGGTCTTGATGGCGATGATTCCCTGCTGGGTCAAGAGGGAGATGATACGTTACGTGGAAGTTATGGCAACGATACCCTTAGAGGTGGCGAGGGGAGAAATATCTACTATGCAGGACATGGGGACGATCTCAGTATTGGAGGTTCAGGTCGAGATTTAATACGTAGCTGGTATGGTAATGATCGCCTGTTTGGTCATGGGGGTCAAGATTATCTAGATGGACATGATGGTAATGATTCTCTCTATGGTGGGGATGATTATGATCAGCTTTATGGCGGCGAGGGAGACGATCTGCTATCTGGACAGAATGGTACAGACTGGCTTATGGGAGAAGAGGGTCATGATTATCTCAAAGGAGAACAAAGTTGGGACTATCTTAATGGTGGCGAGGGCAATGATACCCTGTTTGGCGGTCATGGTAATGATAGACTCAGAGGAGGAGATGGTAATGATATTTTTGTGTTTAATACCTTTGTTGCTTTTAGATCTGAGCAAATCGGCATTGATCTAATTTATGATTTTGGTCAAGGGGCTGATGTGCTTAAATTGGATAAAAGCACCTTTAGTTCGCTTCAATCTCAGGCGGGTTCTGGATTTAGTAAAAGTCAAGAGTTTGCGGTGGTGAATGATGATAGTTTAGCGGCAACTTCCGAGGCTTATATTCTCTACAGCAGCAGTACAGGTAATTTGTTTTATAACGCCAATGGTGCTGATGCTGGTTTGGGTAGTGGGGGTCAGTTTGCCACCCTTAGGGATCTGCCTGAGGTTGTGGCTGATGATTTTGTGATTGCTGATTAGAGGACTGGCAATTATCGAGTATCGTTAGTATTTTTCTTGGTGGGCAATTTCTCTCAATCTAACTTGATTAGCTATCAAATCTAGATCCGCAAGTGTGTTGCCTACTTCAAGATTATCTTACTTTTAAGAATATAAAATATCCCTGATAATTAAATTAGCAGGATTTTGGAAAACAATAATTTTTTTTATTTCTTTTAAATTTCAATCATATCTTGCTGTTTTTACTTTATTTCACCATTTCTATCATTATATTTGACAAGCTCTATAACTTTTTCATAAATATCTTTATTGGTGCTTTTTTTATTAATATGATTAACTTGCTCTTAATTAGATCAAGGAGAGAATCTACTCTATCCTATAAATTTACTAAGTCTTTTTCAATTAATTTATTTATCTATCAGCTAGGTAAAATCTCTTCGTTTTTTTTTAAGATTGCGAATTTAATTAATCAACTTTAAATTAGATTTAAGCTTCTAGTATTTGATATTTAGTATTGAGGAGTTTAAAAAAGCTATATTTTGGGAATCATAAAACTATGTGTAGTTTATTTGCAATTCTAGTTTTATGAATCTGTTTAAAAATACTTTTATCCAAGCTTTGGGTGTTGCAGCATTAGTGTATCTTCTTCTTCAAGCTTTTGGTTGGGGTAACGATTTGTTATTGAAATCGTGAAACATTCAAGATCACTAATTTGTTCGTCTATAATATGCAGCTTTATAATTCGACCTACATCATCACCATCTATTGCTATAAACACTTTCAGTTTTTAAAATATCTAAAATATTGGGTGAATTTGAGACGATATTTCACTATCAACTGTTCCTTATTCACAACGATACTAGAAGCATATTTACTTACTGCCACTGCTAAATATAACTACAAGAATAAATCAAGGTGGCGACTATACATATCCTCCTTTACCAATCATCTTCTAACTGAGCGATCATTTCCGAAACCTTGACTGCCTCTTCCACTTCATCCATCTCCTCATCGCCCCAAGCTTCTGATAGGGGATGAACCACTTTGGAAATTGCATCCTGAACAAAGGATTTCACAAACTCGTCCCGCCGACTAAGTTGGAACTGCTGCTGCACCACCTCTGTCATGCCACCATCTCCCCAGTCGAGATTGCGTCTAAAATATTCAATAAAGCTTTTTCCTGCAATCCGAGTTAGATATGCTGCGGATACGGCTTGAATTGCTTTCCCCACAATATAGGTGGCAAAGTGAAATTGAAGAGCTTTTGCGAGGATATCTACCGCACCTTTAACTACTCCCAGGCTGACTAAAGTCTTACCTAAGGATAAGGCTAATTCTTTACCCTGTTCCAGATTTAGTTCAATATTATAAATTCTGCCAATTTCAATTACCATTTGCGCATTTACTGCCGCAGTAGCCAACATATCGACAACTGGTACTGGAGTTACGGCAATTACCCCTGCGCTAATCCACTGATAGCGGTCAATAATCTTATCTGATTCTCTCCGTCTTTGATTTTCAATAATGGTTCGCGCTTCTTCTCCTAAACGATGAGACTGAAGCAAAATATTATCGGCAATTAAATCTTCTCCCTCAGCCCGCAATACCGCTACTAATCTTTTAATTAACGGCAGAATTTCTACAGGAGGATCAACAATTTCACCGCTAGCTAACTGAACAGGTTGAGGATTAGCGCAAATTGCCGTTACGTCACCCGAGGGAATAAAAGGTTTGACTCGTTCCTTTAAGCGACCTAAGATCATCTCCCGATCTTCATCAGTATAAAGATCAATCTTATTAAACACCAATAGCGATCGCTTGCCAATTTCGGCTAAAGTTTTTAAAGGCTCGTATTCTGACTGTCGCAGGTCGTTATCAACGGTAAATACTAGTAAATCTGCTTCTGTGGCTAGTTGTTTGGCTACTTTCTCCCTTTCTGTACCCGCAATTCCTGCTTCTAAGATGCCAGGAGTGTCAATAATTAAAATCTCTCTGCTAACCCCCCGCAATTTCAGGCTGTAGGTTTCACCTTGGGTAGTTGTTCCCATAATCGGGTTAGTCTCGCCGACAATTTCTCCTACCAAGGCGTTGACTAAAGAAGTTTTACCCGCCGATCCTGTACCAAAGATTACCACCTTAACTTCTCCTCGCTGTAGATCTGCTTCTATTTGCCGCGATTTACTCAGAAGAGCCTTTTGCGTAATCTTGTCTTGAATCTGATTCACCTGCTGTTTTAACGCCTGAAGATTTTGGGCGGCTACGGTCGTTTTTTCCTCGGGAACTCTAACCCGCCGAGGACGACGTTTGCTGCCCCTACGGCGAGAACCTTTACGAGTATATTTATTAATGTAGTAAATATACCCCGCCATCAAGGAGCCAATTAAAACAATCACCAACAGCAATAAGAGATTAGCCAGAATTGGCGCAGTAAAAGAAATCTGCATGTAAAGGTGTGACAGTGATGTCACCAACCAAATCGATAGTCCTAAGATGACGCTCAGACCAAGGAATAAAGCGACTATTCGCAACAAAGGCATGATGTAGTAAGGCAGAAGAAGTGTAATCTACCCATATTAACGACTTTGAGTAGATTTGATGTACTCAAGAATATCTGTTCTAGGAAACTAAAAAAAAGGACAACAATATTTCATTTCTCTATGATTAAAGATCTTTCAATCAGTAAGGACATCCATGTATTATAAAATAATAATTCAAGTAATTTTGATCACTTCTAATTAAAGTATGCAGTTTAGCTAAACAAAACAGACTAAAAAGGTATGATTACTCCAACGCCAGAATAACTTGAGGTGATGGCAATTAGATAACCAGGCGATTACGCGATCAGGAGCCGACTGATCTCCTGTAAAGTCTCTAGTCTCAAAGCCAGACTGGTAAAGCTATTGAACTTAATTATATAAAATTTTCCTGCATGAAGAATAGCCAGAACAAAATAGCCTATACAACATACATCTTAATTGCTTTAAATCTATTGGTATACGGATTAGAGGTTAGATTGGGTGGAAGCCAAAATTCTTTGACACTAGAACGTTTAGGGGCATTAATTCCTGAAAGAGTAGTAGCTGGGGAATGGTGGCGCTTAATCGGCGCTAATTTTTTGCATTACGGTTCCGTTCATTTGGCAACTAACATGTTGTCACTTTTTTTTGTGGGACGCTTGATTGAATTGAGTCTGGGAGCAAAATATTATCTGACAATATATTTGTTTAGTGGAGTTGGTTCAATGTTGACCTTTACTTTGCTAGCTTTTCGCCTTGGTTTAGATAATGCTTTCTTGGTGGGGGCTTCTGCGGCAATTATGGGTTTAATTGGCGCAATTTTGGCTATTTCTCTACAAATTTGGCTAAAAAAGAGAACTTCAATCACTGCTAAACGCAGATTGCAGCAAATTATCCTGATAGTTATACTTCAGTTTATTTTTGATAACATCATTCCTCAAGTTAGTTTCCATGCTCACCTATTTGGCTTTATTATCGGCTTTGCCATTAGTAGCGTGTTGGTGTTTGTGAAATTTAATTTAAAAGATGCTTGAATTGGTCATTGGTCATTGGTCATTGGTCATTGGTCATTGGTCATCAGCCTGTAGGGTGGGCAAATCTGAAGATCTTAAATTTTATACAAGCTAATAATTCTATTTTGCCCACCACAAAGTTTGTTTGTTTGCTTGTCAGTAATTAAACAAATTATTTTTAGATTAAAGTTAAGGGAATATTTGTATTGTTGAGTATCTCTTGAGGAAGTGAAGTATGAGTATTTTTAGCTAGGGTAATAGTGGTCACTTGATTTTCTTGAGCCACTTTGATTATTGATTCAGTTTTTGTGTCACTGCTGGTTATTACCTGATAGGGAACATCGGCGAGTAGTTTGGCGGTAAGTAGATTTATTTTATCGATGTTGGTTTCTTTGTAATCCTGGTAAATATAAAGAATTATGGCTCTACCATTGGTTCTGCGAGTTAAGTCTGCCACCTGAGTCAAAACTGCTATAGCACTAGAAAAACTAGTTACTACTCCCAATATAATTGTCGGGGTAACGATATTGGTTTTGGTGGAGTCTACTGGATCTTGAGTCAGTAGTTTGGGGGCAAAAGTGGGTATCGCCCAGGCACCTAAAGGGGCAGTTACTAAAATCGATAAAGCGGCGATCGCTAAAATGATTTCTCCCCCTGGAATGCCTTGGCTCAGGGGAATAGCGCCGATAGCCGCCTGAACCGTGGCTTTAGCAGAATTACCTGGTAGTAAAAACAATTTTTCGCGCCAAGTCCAATTACTCCCCAGCGTGGCTAAATACCAGCCCAGAGAACGACCAATTAGGCTTAATACTAGCAAGATCATCCCTGGTAATAAGATATTTTCTAGAACTCGTAACTGAATTGTGGCTCCCATTAGGACAAACAGCATTATCTCTGCCACGATCCAAAGATGGTTGAACTCTTGGCGTAAACGGCGTGCCACAGGTGGACTAAATTTAATCAGGAAAAATCCGATCGCCATCACGGCTAAGTAACCTGAAAAGTAGGGAAATACAGCAGCTAATACCACTAGCACCAGGGCAATAGTTGCGGTGATCAGGGTATCCTGCACGCTGTTTTGTGTCCACTGCTGCTTGACAGTTATCCAAACAATAAGTTTCGCCGCTAGATAACCAGCTATTATTCCTAACAGGATTTGAGCAATTACTTGCAGAGGTAATAACCACAAGGCATTACTGGCAATAGTCCCCTGAGTTAAAAAATTGAGCAACAAGCTAAACAACAGCAGTACTAAAACATCCGACAAAGCACTTCCCGTCAAGATAGCATCGGCAATTCCTTTAGATACTCCCCAGCCCAAATTTTTGAGACGCAACATTCCTGGGACAATTACCGCAGGAGATTCGGCACTAAGTACGCAACCTAATAGTAAGCCCGTAACCCAATCAAATTGAAATAGCCAGATTGATAATATTGAAATTGCGATCGCTTCAGTCAACGCGGGCAAAAAACCTAGCCGTATCGCGACACTTCCCTGTTGCAACAATTTATCACGGTCTAATCCTAATCCTGCCCGCATCAAGATCACCATCACGGCAATTGTTCTGAGATCGTCTGCTAATTCGATAACCTCATCAGAAATAAGATTGATGCCCTGTGAACCTAATAAAATTCCGCTTGCCATCATCCCCAATAGAGGCGGCGCTTTTAGTTTACGGGCTAATTGACCACCCCCAAAACCCACCAGCAGAATTAAACTTAGACTAAACAATAAGTTGTCAGGCATATTATCCATCAACTAACGATATGCCCAATATTACTAAACCTATTTTTAGAAAGCTAATTATTAAAAAAGGATCTGTAATTTAGCCGTTAACCATTAAAATTAGTTTTGGTATTAGGAATAATATTTGTTCTTCTTTCCAGTAATCCAATGACAAAATGATTGAGGTTAATCTTAATTTGTTGGCTATTACTGCGGTAGGGTTGAGGTAAAAATAAATCCCCCGCTATGATATAAATAAGTACAATAGTAAGACAGAATTCGGCAAACAGCTTCCAACGCATTTTTATTAACCAAATATTAAACCAAGTTTTTAAATTCAACTAACTTCAAATTTAGTTGATTAAAATTAACTATCGGTAAAGCGAGCCTCTCCGCAAAAATCTTAGGGCTATCTATTACAAGTTAATTTTCATTATCAGTTTAATCGCTCAGATTACTAGCCACTTCCGTAATCACACCAAAATATTAAACCGCAAAACATTTGTAATAGGAGTTTTCTATTATAAAAAACCGCCTCTAAAATCGATTAGAGACGGCATTACATTTATAACTTACAAATTACTTGATAATCTTAAGCAAATTAATCACGACCATTCAGGGCAATTAACAAGCGCAAGATAAAGACAAAGAGATTGATATAGGTCAAATACATCGAAAGAGCAGCAGGTAAATATTGCTCATCTTCGTAGGTGCGAGGTAGGATGTAAAAGTCAACAACTGCTACTCCTGCAAATAAAGCAACTCCGATACCAGAGATTGCCACTTCTAACCAACTAGGGGTATAGACACCAAAGAAGGAAAATAATAGTTGACCTACCAAAACAACCAATAAGGCTGTTACTCCCAAACGAACTGTTTGGGCTAATGCCAAACCATCTTCTTCAGAGAGGTTAGAGCCAATTTTACGTCCGACAATAAAGGTGGCACCACAGCCAAGGGCAGCAATTCCCACACCTTGAATACCAACTCCAGAACTGCTCAAAGCCAGATAAACGATGCCGCTGAGGGTATAGCCTGAAAGCAAGCTGTAAAGAGCAAGAAGAGGCAGGGCGGTGCTATTATTCCCCTGTTGAGCAACTCCCCGAGCAACAAAAAAGAGGACTAACTCAGCAATCATTGCCCCAAAAAAGGTGGGCATAAAGAGATCAGGACGAGATGCAATGACCCCTAAACCGCCATAAGTTCCCAAAGCGGTTAAAACTAAACCACCACCGAGATAAGGTAGGGCATTGCTAATGACGTTAGGACCAAGGATCGACTGTCCTTGAACCTCCTTCATTGCTTTTCTAAAGTTACTAGTGTTACTCATAATTCTGATTGAAATCTGTATTAGTAGTTTAAACTCACTTATTGTTTTGATTTTAATCCAACTAACAGACTTAAGGTATTGGCAGATTACCGAATATTACTTTCGGATTAGTTAAGTCAAGAAGTGGGAATTACAAAGAGCGATCGCAACTATCATTTAGTCTCAGTATATTAAAATCGTTTTTAGGACAAAACATGATGATTTACTACAAGCGATCGCATTTTTGTTTGAAGCTGGGATTATGGAGCGCGATCGCTAGTCTTATTGAGGCTATAATCACAACTCAGCATATAATGTGGGCATCATCTTGAGTTTTGCCAACTATGAATCTAGACCCAAAGCTGATCGACAAGATTTATAACGCCTTCGATCCATTTGAAACATTGCAACCAGGAGATCCTGCCTATGTTGATTGTCAGGAGGTGCGGGGTGATAGTAACGTCAAGCAAGATTTGGGCAAAAAGATCGTTAGAAGCAATAATCCTACCTGTCATCTTTACGCTGGTCATCGTGGAGTAGGGAAATCAACCGAGTTAGCTAGATTAACGGAATATTTGCTAGAAAATAACTGTTTTGTGGTTTACTTTAGTGCCGATCAAGAGGATATAGATTCAGAGGATGCTCAGTATACAGACATTCTATTAGCTTGCACTAGACATTTACTACAGGATCTAAGAAAAACCAATCCTGATCCTATTTTGTATTGGTTGCGCGAACGCTGGCAAGAGTTACAGGATTTATCTTTAACTACAGTTAAATTAGATGGTTTAAATGTTGAAGCAGCTATTATGACCTTTGCTAAGATTACCGCTAATTTACGAGCAGTCCCAGCACAAAGAGCAAAAATTAGAGAATTGGTCAATCCTCACACGCAAACATTGATCGATGCAGTTAACGAATTTATTAATGATGCCCAAAATAAACAATTACCTTTAGGCAAAACTAGACTGGTGATCATCGCTGATAGTTTAGACCGTATCGTGCCAGTGATTCAGGAAGATGGACGCACTAATCATGATCGCATTTTTATCGAGCGTAGTCAGCAACTAAAAAGCTTAAACTGTCATGTAGTCTATACAGTACCCATTTCTCTACTTTATTCCAGTCGGGCAAATGATCTTTACGATAACTATGGTGATACAACTATTTTGCCGATGATTATGGTGCAAAATCCCGATACCCAGAGTACTAACTACACTCCTGGTTTGGACAAAATAAAAGAAATTATTAAAGCTAGAATCAGCAAAATACAGCCAGACATTGATTTAGAAACCGAGATATTTGCCAATGCGGATGTGTTAGAAAAAATCTGCCTAATGAGTGGTGGTCATGTCAGACAATTGATGCAGTTAATCCAGGAAGCAATCAATAATATCGATCAGTTTCCTATTACTAAAAAAGCTGCTCAACGCTCGATTACTAAACTAAGAGATGTTTATCGTCGCACTATTGAAGAAACTCAGTGGCAACTTTTAGCCGAAGTAGCCAGAGACAAAGAATTAGAAAATAGTGATAAGTATCGTGAGCTTTTATTTAACCGTTGTTTATTAGAATATGTTTATTTTGATGATGAAGGAGAATTAAAACGGTGGTGTGATGTCCATCCTTTAATTAGAGATATTCCTAAATTTCAACAAGTTTATCAGCAAGTGCAGCCGTGAAACCAAGATTAACTAATTGGCTACAGAAACTAGAATCAGACGCAGTAGACGAATACAATGCGTTAAGACGTTCTCTGCAAAGAAATAGTGGATTTGGTTTATTTTTTGTCCAATGTTCCCCTGCAACAGGGAGTAATATTATTGCTGAGATAAAAGCAGATATTACTAATAAAACCATAGAAGTTTTGCATTTCGATACAGCAATTGATAGTCTTTATGACGAAATTATCGATATTCCCAATTTAAAAGATATTGATATTTTATTTATTTCGGGTTTAGAACATTCTTTAATTGAATACGAAAACTATACTTTTAATCCAAACCAAGAAGATACCGAAAATAACACAAAAAAACGGCTTACTCAAGATAGGCAAGGTGTACCTAGATTTCTTGGCTATTTAAACCTACAAAGAGATCGCTTTCGAGAAGAATTTCATACTTCTTTTGTGTTTATCGTACCAATCTTTGGCATTAATTATTTCATCAAACGCGCACCTGACTTCTTTGATTGGCGTTCTGGATTTTTTAGATTTATTCCTCAGAAAGAGCGTGCATTTGATATTGATTTAGGCAATATTTATGAGATGGATTTATTTCAGTATCGTCAAGAATTGTTGAATTTAAAAACATTATCTAGAGAATTTAAGCTAGATGATCAAGAAAAATTTGAAATATCACAAAAAGAGTTTGTTTTATTAATACAGTGTAGTCGTTATCCAGAAGCTATAGAATCTTGCAACAGAGCATTAGAAATTAACCCTGATTCAGATTCGGCTTGGTTTTATCGTGGGATTGCTTTAAGACAACTCGAAAGATATCAAGAGGCAGTTGCTGACTATGATCAATGTTTAGCGATTAGTGCAAATCAATATCAGTATTGGTTTAATCGTGGTGTTATTTCAAGACAACTCGAAAGATATCAAGAGGCAGTCGCTGACTATGACAATGCTCTAGCAATTAATGCAAATAAATATCAAGCTTTGTTTTTTCGTGGTTATGCTTTAGAACAACTCGAAAGATACGAAGAGGCAGTTGCTGACTATGATCAATGTTTAGCAATTAATCCGAATAATGATCAGGCTTTGTTTTTTCGTGGTTATGCTTTAGAACAACTCGAAAGATATCAAGAGGCAGTTGCTGACTATGACAATGCTCTAGCAATTAATCCGAATAATGATCAGGCTTTGTTTTTTCGTGGTAATGCTTTAAGAAAACTCGAAAGATACGAAGAGGCAGTTGCTGACTATGACAATGCTCTAGCAATTAATCCAAATAAATATCAGGCTTTGTTTTTTCGTGGTAATGCTTTAGAACAACTCGAAAGATACGAAGAGGCAGTTGCTGACTATGATCAATGTTTAGCAATTAATTTTGATAATAATGCAGCTTTGTTTTTTCGTGCTAATGCTTTAAGAAAACTCGAAAGATACGAAGAGGCAGTTGCTGACTATGATCAATGTTTAGCAATTAATCCAAATAAATATCAAACTTTGTTTTGTCGTGGTTATGCTTTAGGACAACTCGAAAGATATCAAGAGGCAGTTGCTGACTATGATCAATGTTTAGCAATTAATCCTGATAATGATACAGCTTGGTTTAATCGTGGTATTGATTTAGGAAAACTTGAAAGATACGACGAGGCAATTACTTCTTATGACAAGTGTCTAGCAATTAATCCTGATAATGATACAGCTTGGTTTAATCGTGGTATTGATTTAGGAAAACTTGAAAGATACGACGAGGCGATCGCTTCCTATGACAAATGTTTAGTAATTAATCCTGATAATGATAAGGCTTGGTTTAATCGCGGTGTTGCTTTAAAAAAATTAGGAAAAACTTATGAAGCTTATAAATCTTTTAGCAAAGCTAGCGAGTTAAATCCTGATTGGGCTTCTAAATTATTAGATGATCAACTACAATACATTAAATCTAAATGGCAAAAGTTTATTGAACCGATTGCATCATTATTTAATAAATTTATCAATCTATTCAAATAGCCCTCATGTACTGGTTTATAAATAGCTATAATAATTGCTGGTCTGAGTTTAGCAGAGCAATAATAATTTCACCCCATTTCCAAGCAAAAAGTATTATGCCTACTGTTACTTCATCATGTAAGTGCGATCGCACTTACTAAATAAATAATTAACTGTATTATTTAAATTGAAAGTTCGCTTGTTTTTCAATTGCTTTAAGAGTCCCCAAAGGAATTATTTTATTGCTATGAACGGGAATAATTGCAGTCCTGCGAGTTTCTCGGTTAAATAACTTAAGATGTGAACCTGTTTGACCTATTTCGATAAATCCTGCTTTTTTTAATTGTTTGATTACCTGTCTCGCTGTTAGCCGAGGAGTACGTGAAGACATCAGAAGTTTTGATTACAGAATTAATTCTATTTGCTCAGATGTGAGATTTTCTGAATATAAGTCGTCTGGAATTGGTTCTAGCATAAGTTTAATCGCATCCTTCAAATTAGCGATCGCATCTTCTTTAGTATCACCAAACGAGGAAACGAAATTAAGTTCGGGACAGGTTGCAGAATATGACTGTGCTTCTTCATCCCATTCAATAACTGCTCTAATAACCATTAATTCTCTTAAATTGCAGATTTATCTTAATCATAAAATAACTTTAATAACTTTTTTACTTTACAGAAGTATTTAGCATATACATGTTTTAATCTCATCCCACATCAAAATAATCCAGGATAATATTAAAAAAACTTGAAGAAAAGAGAAGATTTTAGTGTGTTGTCAGGTTCTCTATTTGCCATACATATGTGGGTGATCACTTATCAAACTATCCGCAAACGCAACATTGATATTTTTCACTTAGCGAAAAGCATGATTGTATGGTTAATTTAGATATCTAATCAAGAACTGCGCGTGGTTCCTTCTCAAAAAACAAAAACCAAGGAAAAACAGAATGGAAATCACATCACTATTAGTCGCATTAAAGCTTCTAGGATCGACTTTATTTGTAATTAACCAGCTTTATGAACTTCACAAGAACACTAATCTATTCCGAAGCTGATAAACATCAAAACCCCTATCATCTTAAAGCTAGTCTATTTCTGTATAGCGTAAGTTCGGGGTAAGAAGACAAAAAAGCGCATGGGGAAACTAAAGCCTCCCCGACGCTTATCTAATACCTACTAATTTTAAAAACGGCTGAAACAGTCTAATTAAATAACTGACGTTACGCAAAACAACGGGAAATCAGTAGTTTGAATAAGGCAAGAAAACATATCAATCAATCCTTTAACCTTACATGCGGCAAACTTTCGCCTTTGTCCCTTAACCTTTACCCAATCTCAACAAATCAATCAGTGTGTAACATCAGTTAAGTAATAATAAATCCTGATGATACATCATCAACGTCTGGCGCATTTTCTAAAATAGCAAACTGCTGTTCTTGATAAAATAAACCACCTGAATTTACATCATAATCTATCTCTCCTACACCAAAACCAGAACTCACAACCTCAATGCGATCGCCTTCTGCAAAAGAATAGTCTGTGATTACATCAACACTACCGTCAAGAGAACCGAATACAAAGGTATCTGCACCACCGCCACCAGAAATAGTATTATCATCACCATTGACCGTAATGCGATCGTCACCTTGAGAGCCTACGACATTTTCTACGTTCCTAATAGTCTCGGTGGCACCATTCCCAAAAATGAGTGTATCGGTATTCATATCCCAGGTAAAACCCGATGAACTATAGTCATAAGAAACAGTGTCGACTCCTTCATTACCATTAATACTATCAATGCCAAAACTACCTTGTAGATAGTCATCCCCACCTAAACCGACAATTTGATTAGCTTCGTTGTTGCCAATTAAAGTATCATCTCCTTCAGTACCATTTATTGCAGTAGCAACTGATTCTGACTCAGAAAAATCACCTCCCAAAACATTAACTGAGCCAATGCCGCTGCCATAGAGACTTTGAATACCCTCAATGTCGTCTTGTAATAAAAAACTGCCGCCTAAACCACTAAAGCGGTTTTGAATTGAAGGATTTAAAATTGCCTGGGCTTCTTCTTCGTGACCCAAACCTAAGCTATGACCAATTTCGTGAACTGCCGTTTCCAGAAATGTCGCAGGTGTCCAGTTTTCATCAGCATCAAAGGTAATATCCCCATTGCTAGGAAAAAAGGCAAATGCCAGAGTTCCACCAGAACCATCAATAGAGTCTTGAGAGATGATAATTTGCGAGTCCGCGCTATTTTCCACCTCGGTAAAATTAAGGGGCGCCACGGATGACCACAAATTAAAGCCCTCAACTAAGGAAGCTCTAGCCTCCTCAGCACTGATACCGTTAAAGTTACCAAAATCATTAAAGCTATAGGTAATATTGACTGGACTTCCTAATCCTCCTGGTTGAGACCACTTACTGCCAGTGGTACTAAAGAAATCAAAGTTTTCAAACAGTACTTCTTCATGACTATGGTCTAAATCGTGTAGGTGTTGGTGTTCTGAATCGTGTAGGTGGTCTAAATCGTGTATGTGTTCTAAATCATGTAGGTGTTCTAAATCATGTATGTGTTCTGAATCATGTAGATGATGGAGATCTAAACTACTGAAATCTAAACTATCGCTCAGATCAATATCTTCATCGATTGGGCTAATTGATTCTTCTACTGTTGCTTCTGATGTGAAATCGAGTTCAACTACTTCAAATGAGTCTAATTGAGAACTACTTGCCTCTAAGTTCATGAGTTAATTTAGTGATAATAGTGTGTGAGTGAAAATGTATTAACTTGTTGCACCGTGAGTTACTGCAAAAAGAAAATTTATCTCAATCTTTTTGCAGCAAATTTTGATTTAGCTATGGTGTCATTTAGCTTTTATGTCGTCATAAATACTTGCGTATCTTCATCCAATTAATAGTTTAGACTAAAAGCTTGATAAAAACTTTTACTTTTGCCAAAAATGGTAAGTTAAGGAAAAATAACTGGTAATTTTAGCCAGCATATTTTCTCCATAATCTTTGCCTGAAGAGGATTATACTGCACAGCGCAAAAATAATATTTAATTTCCTAAACTTTCTTAAGTAAATCATTGTTGATTACAAAACAGTTATTTTATCGACTTAATTATTAATAACTTTTTGATTATTTTGTATTTATTAAAGACTTGAGTATGTTGTACTTCAAAACTTTAATGAACAAATATTTTAGGTACAAATGCGCTTATTGCTAATATTTGAAACTTCTAGGTAATTTGCTTGCGAAGTATTAAAATAAAGTAGGTAGTAAAGTACTATTTTTATTAGTAGCGTTGATCATTGCAGCTCAAAAATTGGCAATGATGCAAAATGAATCAAGATTACAAGAGAAAACTACAGTGCGACTAAAGCGATCGCTTTGAAGAATAGCAAACATTTGTACCATTGAAGTCGGGCATAGTTTTTAGATTAATTGGGATTACTGATTCATTAGCGAATTACTGGACGGTAATTAGCCCTATGGAGATAGAAAACAAATATCCTTAACATCGATAAATTTTTTAAAATATCAAAAGTATCCTATGGTAAATATTGCTCTATTGAAGTAAAGGCAATCTATGAGTCGTTTAGCACTTTTAAGCGTTTGGGACAAAACTGGTATCGTGGCATTAGCCCATCAGTTAGTGGAATTTGGGTTTGAGATTATTAGCAGCGGTGGTACAGCCAAAACTCTACAGGAGGCTGAGATTACCGTAACTAAGGTTAGTGACTATACGGGGTCCCCCGAGATCTTGGGGGGAAGGGTCAAAACGTTACACCCTCGTATTCATGGTGGAATATTAGCGCGTCAGGATTTACCAGAGGATCAAGCCGACTTAGAAGCAAATGATATTCGTCCCTTAAACTTGGTGGTGGTTAATCTTTATCCTTTTGAACAGACGATCGCACAACCTAATGTTACCGTTGCCGATGCCATTGAAAAAATTGATATTGGGGGACCAACTTTAATTCGTGCCGCCGCTAAAAATTATAAGTATTTAACGGTATTATCTAGTCCTGAGCAATATGAAAATTACTTAGCAGAATATACTAAGTCTCAGGGCGAGGTCCCTCTAGAATTTCGGCAGCGCATGGCTGGTGCCGCATTTGCCCATACCAATAGTTATGATCGTGCTATTTCAGCCTATTTTGCCAACTTAAATCAGTCAGAATTAGGAGATAGTTATAGTATTGCGGGAACTAAGGTGCAGTCATTGCGCTATGGTGAAAATCCTCATCAACCTGCCGCTTGGTATCAAACTGGCACAGTAGCATCGGGATGGACGGCAGCAACCAAATTACAGGGGAAAGAACTTAGCTACAACAATTTGGTTGATCTGGAAGCAGCCCGACGCATTATTGCTGAATTTGACCCCGCTGAACCTGCTGCCGCAGTATTAAAGCATACTAACCCCTGTGGTGCGGCAGTGGGCAACACTCTAGCAGAGGCATATGAAAAAGCCTTTAACGCCGATAGTATGTCTGCTTTTGGGGGTATTGTGGCACTTAATCAGCCCCTTGATGCTGCCACAGCCCAGGCTCTAACCAAAACCTTTTTAGAGTGTGTTGTAGCACCAGACTGTACTGCCGAAGCTAAGGAAATTCTCCAAGCTAAATCTAAATTGAGAATTTTAGTACTGCCTGATCTAGCTACAGGACAACCAGAAACCATTAAAGCGATCGCTGGAGGGTTTTTAGTACAGAGTAGTGACGACCAGATTGAAAACCCTGATGATTGGCAAATCGTTACTGATAAGCAGCCCACTGCTGAACAAATTGCTGAAATGCTGTTTGCCCAAAAGCTAGTCAAGCATGTCAAATCAAATGCTATTTTAGTAAGTCGCGATCGCACTACTTTAGGTATTGGTGCAGGACAAATGAATCGCGTGGGTGCGGTTAAAATTGCTCTAGAACAAGCAGCTGAGGAGGCTCAAGGAGGAGTACTGGCAAGCGATGGTTTCTTCCCCTTTGATGACTCGGTACGTACTGCGGCTGCCGCTGGCATCAGCGCTATTATTCAACCAGGTGGTTCAATTCGCGATCGCGACTCCATTGCGGCGGCTAATGAACTGGGGTTGGTGATGGTTTTAAGCGGAACTCGTCACTTTTTACACTGAAGCAACACCGAATCAAGATTAAACTAAGATCAACTAGGTTGGTAGTTTATACTGTATTGTGTGATACTAAAGATTACTAAGTAATAAATATTAGTACACTCTTCTAGTATTCATTAATTAAGCGCAAAAAGAAAAAGATTGCTTAGGCTCAAGTTATAATTAGAAACTCATCGGCGTATCAAGCTGATGCACTATAAACTAAAATCTAGTATTGAGAAAAATTAATCAAGGAGGATGATTTTTAATGACCCAAGTGGTTGTTGGACAAAACGAAAACATAGAATCTGCACTACGTCGCTTTAAACGTCAAGTATCCAAAGCAGGTATCTTCGCCGATATTAAACGTCGTCGTCACTACGAAACCCCCATCGAGAAGCGTAAGCGTAAGGCGATCGCTCGTCGTAAAAAGCGTTACCGTTAGACCGATTATTTTGCCTGTTGAGTTACCGTTAGTTTTTAATTCATCTTTATTACTTGCAGATGATGCTGAAGCGTGTAATTAGTAAGGACGTGGTACCGCCCTCGAAGGTCGGTGCTTGTATCGTCCGTAAAATCAAGCGCAAAAATAACATTACTTTAGAGATAAAAGCGATCGTCATCTGACAAACTAGCAGTGGCGATCGCTTCTTTATGCAGCCGCTGCATCGCTTTTGTACTTAAATCTCGTGAAGTTAGCAACTCAAGCTTTTGTTATTCAAATTTAAACCATCATCATTAATTTAATCTTATTTAAAGTATTGATCTGACCCAGGATATAGTCAAATTAATTTTACGTATTTAAATTAATTATTATCAACTAGTTATCAAACTGTGGATTTTATACCTGTCGTCGAACATCCAGAACAAGAATATATTATTTGCGATCGTAATTTGATGGTCGTTCAATTTTCCGATGATGTTCCAAACTATACTGACCAGGAAATATTGATTGGCGAAGATATTAGAAACAGCTTTCCTGAAATTGTGGGTCTAGAAGAAACTTGCCAGGAAATATTATCGGGACAGCAAGAATATTTTAGATTAGATACTGTCTCTCGCCATCAAGAGTCAGACCAAATTTTATATTTTAATTTGTCGATTACAGCCCAATCAGAACATCTCATTATTTTGCTAACAGATGTTACCGCATCTACCCTCCTGCAACAAGCATCAATTCAACGAATTAATGAAGTAGAAATTGTTCTTAACAAACTGCAAAGATTTGAATACTGCACTAATAAGATTATTGCGTCCATGCAGGACGTTTTGTTAATTACTTCTCCTCAAGGCAAAATTGAGCGCATTAATAAATCATGCACGGAGTTATTTAAACAAAAGAAATCAGAGTTAATTAATCAGCCTATAGATTGTTTAATTCAAGACCCTCATTTTAATCATCAAAATATATATAACTCTTTATTAAATTCAGATGATACAGTTCGCAAAGTTGAAGTTAATTTTTTAGGTAAAGCAGAACAAACAATTCAGATTGAGTTTGACTGTTTTATTGCCCCAACTGAAGTAAAAAACTTTTTCAACTGCGTCTATATTGGTAGAGACATTACTGCCAGAAAGCAAGCAGAAGCTGAAATTCGTAAATCTCTTGCTAGGGAAAAAGAACTAAGAGAGCTTAAATCGGGATTTATTTCGATGGCTTCCCATGAATTTCGTAATCCACTGAGTAGCATTTTACTTTGCGTCCAAAACCTCCGTGAAAATCCTGATTTTAGCGAGTCTTCTCGCGAGTTTTATTTGCAATCAATCCAAGATGCGGCTTTGACTATGAATTCTCTATTAGAAGATGTTTTAGTTCTTAGCAAAGCGGAATCAGATAGGCGACAGTTGAAATTAGAACCAGTTAATCTTCAAGAATTTTGTTTAAAAATAATTGATAAATTAACTTCTATTTATGATGATAAAAAGGTAGAATTTGATTATCAATCTGAACTAAAAATTATTAATTTAGATCTAGCAACCTTGAGAAATATCCTGAATAACCTAATATCTAATGCTCTTAAATATTCTCCCTCTGGCTCAACTGTAAATTTGGCTATCTTCCATTTAAAACAACCAGATAGAGTCAAAATTGAAGTGCGCGATCGCGGTATTGGGATTCCTTTAGAATCACAAAAGCATTTATTTGAATCTTTTTATCGTGCAAGTAATGTTAATTCTATTCCTGGTACAGGTTTGGGTTTAGCTATTGTCAAGAAATCTGTAGACCTATACCAAGGTTCAGTCGTTGTTAAGAGCAAAGTTAATCAGGGAACCACGATTGAAGTTATGCTACCAATAAAATAGTAGTTTGCTTTTTAGATAGCAGCTCTGAATCATTCATAAAAATAACTAATGACGTTACGCCCTTGTGGTATAAATGACCGATGATGTTATGCTCTTATGGTATAAATAATATTTAAGACTAATATTTTTCATAACTCAGATGGGATTGCCATATTAAGCTGGATCGAATTAGATTTATCAAAACTATCTATTCTATAAAAATTACTAAATAAAAATTTAATAGCAAATTTAGTTAATCTTAATTACCATAAAATAATAATTAAAATTGCGCTATGACATCGGTTATCTTCCGAAGACATTGACAATTTATAGCCTTATTTATTCGAGAAGTAAATATAATTATGACCAATATCACCAAAGCAGAAATCAGAAAGCGATTAGGAAACATCACTCAACTTCAAGAGCTACTATTTGGCGAGCAAATTGACGAATATAATCATAAATTTGAACGCTATAATCAGAAACTAAATCAGCTTGAGGCTAATACCCAAAGATTCCAACTAGTAATTGATGAGCGAATCTCTCAGTTAGAAAATAGGCTACTGCAAAAAATAAATTCGGTATCTAGCTCATCAGAAAAAAAAATCAAGTATCTTAATCTATCTATTCATGATAAACATCATCAATTTCAGCAACAGCTAGATGCAATCTCACAGCAGAGCAATGATAATATAGATTTTCTCCAAAATAATCTTAATGCCAATACCAATAGTTTGAAAGGAGAAATAACTCAGACTAAATCTGCTATTGAACGAGATATACAGCTGTTGAAACAACAGGTACTAGAAAAACTAGAGTCTAATTTATCAGATTTATCTACCAATAAGGTTTCCCGTACAGATTTAGCAGAAGTGCTGTTTGAGCTATGTCTAAAACTTAAAGGTACAGACGCTGAGGGAATAGATGAACTTAGTGGAGAACTGTCTAACAAGATAAATACTCCAGAGCTTCCTGAATCACATTAGATTGAGTATATTCTGGGACATCATAATGAGGGTAAGCTGTCACGTATTTGATCTGCTTGTTTTGGTTGACGGGGAGAGGAGGCGAAAGTTTAACTGCGTCTTGTCTAATTAAAAAAGGATGCAGTTTAGATGACGAATAGCTTAAAAGCTAAACTGATTTAAAAAATAGAAAATTCTGCTGAATTGAGGGGGAGCATCCCACTTATGCAACTAAGTATAATTACTTAGCCATCAAAACGAAGTATTTTTCGAGATTTTCAGGCACTTGACAAAGTACCAAGAACATGGATATCAAAAAGTGGGATGCTCCCGAATTGAGGTTGAGCAATATTCATTTTTCTATTTAGTATTATAAAGGAAAATGAATACTCAACTCTGAATTATAATTCCCATCTTTTTTTAAGTCTGCATTTAAGATAATAGATCCTAATCCTGCTTGAGCCTCCCAAAAAGCACTGCCACTAGTTAAATTTGTGTCACCATCAAGATTGGCTTTAATTCCTAAATTACCCAGAGTAGATTTTGTCCCGAATTTGATACTGCCTCCAGTAAATGCCTTTTTTTGATTAAAACTACCATCAACTTTGATATTTGAACCAAAGGGTAAATTAGCAGACCAAGAGGCATTGGCACTATGAAAGTGAGTTTTATGATCGATTTTAATATCAGCCTTGAATAAACCAATGAGCGCATTGCTAGCAACTTTGACTTTTCCTCCAGTAAAGTTAGTTTGGGCAAAGTTTCCTTTGACGAAGAGTGAACCTAGCGCGGTATCCGCACTCCAAGTTGCATTAGCACCATTAAGTTTAATCTGATGGTCAAAGTTACCTTTAATGAAAAGCGAACCTAGTGGTGTATCTGTATTCCAAGTTGCATTAGCACCCATAAAAGTAATGTCTTGATCAAAGTTACTTTTTATTGCCACCGTACCTAAAGCTGTATTAACCTTCCAAGCCGTAGCAGTGTTTAGTAAACTAATTTGCTGATCGACATTAACTAGTACATCCACTAATCCTAAGATAGTTTGAGACTTCCAGGAGGCTTTACCTTTAATTAGCTGTGCTAGGGAATTGAAATTGCCATCAAGTTCTAATACTCCTAATTTGCTTGATGTTTGCCAAGAAGCAACTCCTGGTTTAAACGTAATAATTTGTTCTACAATTTGTTTAATCTCTGATTCACGCAGAATATTAGTTTGCGTTGACAAAACGAGATTAGAAGGGAAGGAATTATATAATGAGGGTTGAAGGGTAGTTTTATTATTGGTTAGAAATAAGGTGTATTGGGGCAGTTCTTTATTTGCTAATAAAAACTGATTATCAATCACTCGCTCTATATTTCCATCTTGATCTTGATAGTCATTTTTTAGCTCCCGTGACTCTGCCTGAGTAAGAGTAGGTCTAAATAAGAGGATAAATGTGGCGAGAAGTACTTTTGTTATAGATAAATACATGAAAAATAGATTTCTCAATAACAATTAACAATCAAATTTAAAGCGCTAAATTCAGATTATTATTTTCAATTAACAACCCTAAACACATTTTAACTTTATGCAAAATTAAACCGCTGTGATCTCGAGTGGTTCAAATAGCATTAATAATTTATCTAATAAACTACGTGGATGATATCGTTTTACTTTTTGGTGAGATGGACAACTGGAAATACTTAATGGCTAGTACCTGATATCTGATAGCTAAAGCTAGTAAATGATGTATAGCGGTACATGCGGCAAGCTCTCGCCTTTGTCATTTTAATGCAGTACAGTCCAGACCTCGGTTTCTGTTAATGGTTGATAGTTAATAGTTGATTGAGGTGTAACTCACTAGTTTGAGAACCGCTGTATATCAGTTAAAAAATGAAATTATATTGCTTACCATCAGTTGTTTTAAGTTTGTAAGTTAATGTTACTATAATTCATTAATTATCTAGAGCCAAAAATAATCATTGGCGATTATCATCAAAATAAAATGTGATGAACAAATTAAGCTTAAATAAAGGCGATGTTGAGACTATATTATGATTATGTATGATTGCTCAATTAAATAATTTTATTGGCGAAATAGCTGCTTTAACCGCAGCATTACTTTGGGCGATTTCTTCTGTTATCTATAGCCGACTAGGATTAAAAATTCCTCCACTACAGCTTAATCTTTACAAGGGGTTAATAGCGATCGCCATGATTGTTATTACTCTGTTAATTCAGGGTGCAGCCATGACTAATGTATCTATTGCTACCTATGGATTACTATTTCTCAGTGGGATAGTCGGGATTGGTTTGGGAGACACGGCATACTTTACGGCTTTAAATAGCTTGGGTGCCAGACGAACTTTACTATTGGAAACTGCGTCACCGCCCATAGGTGCTTTGTTAGCCTTAGTCTTGATTGGCGAAGTATTAACTGCTAGTACCTGGTGTGGTATTTTAATTACTATCATGGGCATAGCTTGGGTTATTAGTGAAAGGAACCCTCTAGAGCATGCTGGTGTCTCACGGCAAGGGATTATCTGGGGCATCTTAGCGGCGATCGCTCAAGCAACGGGAGCAGTTATTTCTCGTTTTGCCTTAACTCAATCAGAAATTACACCTTTGGCAAGTACTTTGATCCGCTTAATCGGTGGCACAGTAATTGTTTTGGGGTTGATTTTATTTCCTACTGCCAGAAAAACTACAACCAACACTACAATAAAGTGGCAACTGTCAGGGCGTAGTTTAGGAATTATTGCGATCGCTGCTTTTGGTAGTACTTATCTTGGTATTTGGCTACAGCAAACATCTCTCAAATTTGCCCCTACAGGAATCGCTCAGACCTTTCTCGCCACTAGCCCTTTGTTTATTTTACCTTTGGTAGCATTACAGGGAGAAAAGATTAGCTGGCGGGCAATTTTAGGTGCGGGTATTTCTTTGACAGGGATTGCTTTAATGTTTCTTCGTTGAAGTTTAAAAGGCGTTGTTAGTTAAATAGACTGCGTTTGTAATTAGTTGGTTTGTAGCTATCAGCTATCAGCTATCAGCTCTTAGCTTTTTAAATTCGCTTATCGTAGTTTACTATGCCTAAAAAGCACAGTAAAATAATGCTGAGGCGATCGCTAGTAGAGATTTTTGATCACTAGAATTAATACATACTATCAACAATATGGTGACAACGAGCCTTTACTCTAAGAATGATTGTCGAACTCCTCATCGTGGTTATCATTGGAATCAAGTTACTCCTAACTATTTTGAAGGCTGGTATTTTCGCCTCACTCTGCCTGAAATCAAGCAAACCTTTGCCTTCATGTATTCAATTGAAGATCCTTTGGGAAATCAGCCAAATAGTGGCGGCGCAGTACAAATATTAGGTATTGATGAAGCTTATCTGATCCGTACTTTGACCGACGTACAAAAGTTCTTGGGCGATACTAAAGATTTGGGGTTGATTCACTGGCATAAAACAAACCTCAATAAAGTCAAGCTACTCTCCTCATCTGAGTTTAGTTCTAATATTACTGAAGGATATCAGGCAACAGCTACGATTAATCAAGGAAGTATTTATGACCCCTCCAGAAATGAATATTGCTGTTGGGAATATCAGATAAAGCCGATCTATGGCTGGGGAAATTCCAATCAACCTCAGCAATTATCCGCAGGCTGGTTATCTACTTTCCCGATATTTGAGCCAGGATGGCAAATTACCATGGCACATGGTTTAGCTTCTGGATGGGTTGAATGGCGTGGTCAACGATATCAGTTTGTTGATGCCCCAGCCTACAGCGAAAAAAACTGGGGTAGTTCGTTTCCCCAAAAGTGGTTTTGGCTTAACTGCAATAGCTTTCAATCTATAGCTGATTTGGCTTTAACCGCAGGAGGCGGAATTCGGCAGGTACTTTGGTGGCACGAAGAAGTTGCTCTAATTGGGATTCATTTTCAGGGTAAATTTTATGAGTTTGCTCCCTGGAATTCTCAGGTAAGCTGGCAGATTGAGCCTTGGGGTAAATGGCAGCTACAGGGAAGATCAAATGATTATCAGGTAACTCTTAGGGGAGTAACAGATTTACCTGGAACATATGTACGTACTCCAACTGCTCAAGGTTTAATGTTGAACTGTCGTGATACAACTCAAGGAAAATTAAGTCTGGTCTTGTCTGATAATCGAGGTAATACTATTGTGGCTGCCAAGAGTAATTTAGCAGGTTTGGAAGTTGGTGGTGCGCCCTGGGATAAGGCTTGGGTGGTGAATAAAAATAATTGATTTTTCAAAGTACGACAATCAATTCTTTGAGAAGATTCCCCTCAAAGTCTGTGACCTCAATTACTGTCATGTTGTCTTTGATTGTTTCTTGATATTTATAATCAGACTCAAGCAAATCTGTTTTGAGAGTTTCTAGCTGACAAAATTGTTGGATAGTTAAATTGCTCATAATCAAACCTTGATAGTAACTTTATTAAATCTTTACACTGATGGCTCAAGTTTAACTTGACACCTAGCAAACAGTTTGTGATCTCAATCCTGCCTGTAGCTATTAAGTTGGGATTGATCGGTTACAGGTCGCGTAATTGCTTTTTTTATTTTTTTATAGTCATTCTAAAACTTCAGGCTTGTTAGCTGGTTGTTACTTGTAGAGATCTACTGGGAAGTTTAATATTTGATAGCTTGTACAAAATATGCGATCGCCAAAGCCATAGAATTAATAGAGTCAGTTGTACGATGGATAAACCACTGCAAAGGGAGATTGGTATCAGTGTAAGGCTGATATATTTGACATAATTGCGATCGCAATTTTAATTGACTTCTAAATTTTTTCTATCTAACCTTTAGGCAAACTTCGATTTTGCAGATCCCCCAAAACAAAAGTATGTTTACCTTGAGCAGCAATTTTGACCATGGTTTCCAAATACTGGATGAACTTGATGTTTTCATTGTTTTTCATCAATTCTGCCGCATTTTTCAAACCCCTAGCGGTAGCAACAGTAGTTCGAGCATTTTCTAAATCTAGTTTGGCTCTAATTTTGGCTTCCAACTGTTGAGCAAATAACTGTTGGATCATTTTAGGAAAGCTAATATCTTTAATAATCAATTGATGTACAGTAATGCCATATTCCCTTAGCTTGTTCTGTAGTGACTCGGGGATTCTATTAAGAACATCATGTTTTTGTACATTAATTGACTGACTTTCAATTCTGGAGATCGCATTTCTCAAATCAACTTGAGATAGATTATGTACGATTCCTTCTGCTTCAGCAATAGTATTACCATAGCGATGATTATCAGGTACATCAAACAAGTTAAAGCGATTTAGAAAAACATTCCCATCCGTGATTTGATATTCCAAGAGATAAGACAGCCGCAGAGAAATATTATCCCGAGTGAGAACTTCTTGATTTACCACCGTAATCATCTTACTAATAGTGGGAATAATTACCGTATCTAACTTACGAGTAAAATCAAAAAACTTATATATCCCTGGATCAAGTCTTTTATAAAGCTGATTGTTCTTATATAAATAACCGACTTGATTTGGTCTGACGGAAACTACTTTACGAAATAATGCCATTGGTTTGAACTAATATATTTAGCCAAAAGAAGAAAACTAAATAATGAGGAAAATTAATTAAGTCAGAACTATAGAAGTAAAGGCGGTATCCTCAATTTTACAGGTCATTATTTAGCCAGTGCATAACACTATTCTTCTTTACTATTGGTATAAGCTTGAAAACCAGTTTTTCAAACAGTAGGGAGGGTATGAGCCTCAAGGAACTTATCTCCGCAATACCCTGTAATTTGACAAGTTCCTTTTGTTACAGGTGGCGGTTCACACTAATATAACCTTGGTTTTGCTTATGGCAATTGTTTGCTTAGAGTATGTAAATTTTGAGTTTTTAAATGTACACTAGGAAACTAAAGCAGTCGGTGATCATTCATGAGAATAGCTAACGACAAATGACTGAGGACAAATGATATTTAAGACTAATATTTTTCACAACTCAGATAGGATTGCTATAGATTTAAATCGCGATCACATACATACAGCCAGAATTATAATAATTTCTATCTAAAGTTAAAATCTCTAGTTTCTCTACCTGTGGTCGAAAAAACATTATTTGATATTTGAATTAAAAACCGTAGCTATTAACCTTCATAAGTTCGCCATCTCTAAAAGAAGCCTTTATTTTGCGACTACATTTATCGTAATCTAACCAAATCCACTGTTCGATTCTGCCGTTACTAGCAGTTTTAGTTTGTTGACCAGAAAATCCGAGAATTCTCTTGACATCCTCAAGATATAATTTATTACCTGCTTGGCGACTGATTTGCATCGATTGATTACGGTACTCTTGTTTTAATCTGTCTAAATCTGATCGCTCTAATCTTCCATAAGCGGAGTAGGAATATTTATCTTCGCAAGCAGAGGCAGCTTGAGAATATCCGATACATAGAATTATTACAGTTGAGGTGGCTAATAATTTTTGGAGAAGCATAGTAGATATTTAATGTCATGCATCTCAAAAGTTACATAACTAATACATATTTGCGGTGATCTGGTGATTTATAGTTCTGTATGGGCGATCGCTTTTTGATTGGAGTATTAATTTGTCATCTTGGCAATTAACACCTTACCTTCAAAGAAATATTACTAAGTGTTAAGAAAAACAGTTTTTTCCACCTATATTGCCCGATTGTAGTTAAAACCATTAGTGTTCCCAATAGCGTAACTTGTCACTAGTATAAAAATACTATATACCTTATCGAGTCAAGCCGTAGTTCATGGTTCATATCAAGCGCGTTGAACTGTCCCACTTTAAATCTTTTGGCGGTACCACTAAGGTTCCGATCTTACCTGGTTTTACTGTGGTTTCAGGACCTAATGGGTCAGGAAAATCAAATATTTTAGATGCGCTACTATTTTGTTTGGGTTTAGCGAGTTCTAAAGGGATGCGTGCTGATCGCTTACCTGATTTGGTTAATAATAAGCAAATCGCTAATGGTAAAGCAGCAGAAGCGATAGTTTCAGTTACCTTTGATTTGACGGATCTGGGGGATTTATCCGACGTAGTGACGACGGTGACGGATAGTCAGGATTTAACGGTGGTTGATTCTGATAAGGAATTGCAGACGGCAACAGAAGACAATAGCCATAGTAATGTCAACGGAAACAAGGATGATGACAATAACGGCGATGATGATCTTGAGGCAATAGAAGAATCAAGCACTCCCATCGATCAGGAAGATAAAAAGATTGTTGCGATCGCCAATGGGGATAGTCTGGAGTGGAAGATTACCCGTAGGTTGCGGGTAGGGAAGAAAGGTAATTATACCTCGACGTTTTATATTAATGGAGAGGTTTCTAGTGCGACGGAAGTTCACGAACAGCTACAGAAACTAAGGATCTATCCCGAAGGTTATAACGTGGTTTTGCAGGGTGATGTTACCAGCATTATCACGATGAACGCGCGGGAAAGACGAGAAATTATTGACGAATTGGCGGGAGTAGCTGCATTTGACCGTAAAATTCAGCAAACGCGCAAAACTCTGGATAAGGTGCAGGAAAGGGAAGAGAAATGCCATATTATTGCCCAAGAACTGGTTGCTAATCGCGATCGCTTGGCGGCTGATCGAGTTAAGGCGGAGAAGTACCGTAAGTTAAAAGAAAAGGTACAGGAGAAGAAACAGCAGGAAAAAGTTCTAGTTTGGCGATCGCTAACTCAGCAGCAAGAGGAATTGCAGCAAAAATATACTGCGGGGTCAACAGAGGCGGTTCAACTGACTGAAAGTATTACCAAGTTAGATACAGAAGTTAAGTCACAAGGCGCTAATTTAGATACTCTTAATGCTCAAGTTAAGGCTTTAGGAGAAGATGAACAATTATCAGTGGCATCGGATTTAGCTAACTACAAAGCCAAGCGACTAACGCTACAGCAAAAGCAAGGGGAGTTAAATCAAACTAAGCAAGAGAAACAACTTGCTTTGGTGCAAAGCCAACAAAATTTAGAGCAATATCAACAGGAAATTAAACAAGTAACAAAGGAGAAAACTCAGTTAGAAACAGAGACTTTACCTCAGTTGACTAATAATGCCGTCGCCGCTAGAGAAACCCTCGCTCAAAGTAAAGCCAACGCAAATGCGATCGCCGAAGCTTCGGAAGCCTGGGTACAGGAACAAGCTAGTCTTTCCCGTCAGGTAGCGGCAATTCAGTCAACTCTCAATCCCCAACGCACCGAACAGGCGAGGATTAGCGAGAAGTATAATCAACTCAATCATAGTATTGAGGAACAAACGCAGTCTTTATCAGCAGTAGATAGCGAATTAAGCACCAAGCAGACTGAATATGATTCCCTTTCAGGTAAAGTGAAAACAGAACAGGCTCATGTCCAGGAAATAGCCCAACAGCTAGCAGAAGCCGAAAGCGATCGCTCTTTACAGCAGGAAACTCAACAGCGCCTTTTGAAAGAACAGCGAGATAAACAAAGGGAGTTGGACAAGCTAGAGGCTAAGAGTCAGGCACAGCAAGAAGTTCAGGGAACCTATGCTAGTAAAATTATCCTCAACTCCGATTTAGCTGGGGTAGAGGGGCTAGTGGTTCAGTTAGGACAGGTAGAACAGCGTTACCGCCTGGCGTTAGAGACTGCTGCGGGAGGCAGACTAGGCTTTATCGTCGTAGAAAGCGATCGGGTTGCGGCACAGGGGATTGAATTGCTTAAAAGAGAGCGAGGTGGCAGAGCAACTTTCTTACCCTTAAATAAGATTCAAGCACCGCGCATTGGCAATATGGCTACGATGCGTTTTGGTCAGGGCTTTATTGATTTAGCCGTAAATTTGGTAGATTGCGATGCTCGATATGACGAGATCTTTGCCTATGTTTTTGGCAACACTGTAGTTTTCGATAATTTAAATAATGCCCGTTCTAGCTTAGGAAAGCATCGTATTGTTACTTTAGAAGGAGACATTCTAGAAGTTAGTGGGGCAATGACTGGAGGAAGCAAATCTAGCCGTTCTAGTCTGCATTTTGGGGGAATGGCTAATCGTGAGTCAGGTCAAGCTGAAGCACTACGGGAGCGTTTAGCAGAGATATCCCGCATTTTAAACAACTATGACCAAAGAATAGCAAATCAGCTAGCGCAAATCAAGGACTTAGCTGAAGAGTTAACCGAAGCCAGACAGTTGGGTCGAGATAATAAACTGTTTTGCGAACAGTTAGAGAAAGATATTAGACGCTTAACTGGTCAAAGGGAATTATTAATCAGTCAACTGCAAACGAATCGTCAAGAAAGAGATAGTATTCAGTCACGGCTAGAAATATTAAATCAAGAAATTCCGCAACAGGAGACACAATTACAGGAATTACAGCAACAGCTAAAAGTACTGGAAGACTCTCACGACCAAAGTGAATGGCAACATGCCAGGGCAATTATTACTAGTCAAGAACAGCAGCTTAGTCAGCAGGAACAGGCTTTACGGCAAGCAGAAACTCAATTGTTAGAGTTGACTAATAGACACCAAAGATTGAGTGAAAAAATAAGCGAAACAGAAGCTGCTATTATTCAGTTAAATCATGACCAAGCAGAAATTAATGAGCAACAGACAGTAATCAGCCAGCAACTAATAGAAATAACCGAAAAAGTTAGTAGTGCTGAGGCAGAGTTAGAACAATTGTCAGCCAAATTAGGAGAAACCAAACAAGCCAGAGATCTTTTAGAAAAACAGCTCAAGAATTTACGCGATCGCTATCAAAAACAAACTTGGCAGCTAGAAAAACTACAGGCAGCACAGCAGGAAAGAGAGACAACTCTGCAAACTTTACAACAGCAGATAGCAGAACAAGAACAAGAATTACCCGACCCTATTCCCGAAATCCCTCAATTAGTTAACGAGGATGGAATCGAGACAGGAGAAGCAATTACCTTTGCCAATCTTCAAGAACAGGTAGAACAGCTACAAAAGCAAATTCGTAACGGAGAAAAGCGCCTCGAAGCAATGGAACCTGTCAACATGCTGGCATTAGAAGAATATGAAAAAACTGAAGCCAGACTGCAAGAACTTTCCCATAAACTAGACACCATTGAGGCAGAAAGAACCGAATTATTACTCCGAGTCGAAAAATTTACCACCCTGCGTTTACGGGCTTTCAAAGAATCTTATGACGCGGTCAATGAGAACTTCCAGAAAATATATGCCGAACTCTCTGATGGCGATGGACACCTGCAATTAGAAGATGAGAACGATCCGTTTAATGGAGGTTTAAATCTAATTGCCCATCCCAAAGGGAAACCTGTCCAAAAACTAAGCTCAATGTCGGGAGGAGAAAAATCCTTAACCGCCCTCGGCTTCATCTTCTCTCTGCAAAAATATCGTCCTTCCCCCTTCTATGCCTTTGATGAAGTAGATATGTTCCTTGATGGTGCCAACGTTGAGAAACTTTCGCGGATGGTAAAAAAACAAGCCCAGTTAGCACAATTTATCGTCGTAAGTCTCCGTCGCCCCATGATCGAAGCTTCAGAGAGAACTATCGGCGTTACTCAAGCCAGAGGCGCACATACTCAAGTATTGGGGATTAAGATGAAGTAATTGCTCTTATAGTATTAATTGATTAGCAATTATTGAATATTTATTCAGCCTCAATCAAGTTTAGAATCAAAATAATGTGGGTCAAAATTAGTTACTTTATTTGACTATTATCGTTACAGATCATTAGTTATCAATAGGTTTTATTATAGATTTTGCTGTTATAAAGCCACCAATTAATATACCTAAGAACCAGCATATTACAACAGCATCGCTCCAATTATTGAGTATCTCAATAGCATATAAGCCGCCAAAAAGATCGTCTCCCCTGGGGCTAAAAACAAAAATAATTATTAAGAATAAGCTACCAGCAATAGACCCCAAAAATCCTCCTGATAAACAGCCTAAAAATGAGTAAACAACAAATAAAAAACTTTCTGATATATTTTTCTTCTTCAAAAAAAGTATAGTTGCCAGTAAAATTCCAATATTTACGGATATTAAGATTGTTAATAAAACCAATACAGATACTATTCCCGTGCCAGGAAAAATTGGCTCAACCTTATTTGCAATCTTTGCTAGCAAATTAAATAAATTCATAAATTTTGGCAGAAAATAACATATCAAGAAGCAACTGGCGATCGCGATTCATACTATAGCCGTATAGAGTGATATTAGGACAAGTCTATTAAACTCAGGGTAAACAGGATTTGGTATTACAGGTGATTAGGCAACTCTTAGCCGACCGATCGTAAAAAAATACACAAATTAGATTTAGCAAATAGAAAATATTAAGCATTACATTATTTTCTTATAGATATATATACCGTTATTTTTGAAGCCTATATAATCAGATTTATCCAAGCTTAAAAGAAAACAAGGAACTCTTTATCTCAAATTTACCTAATAACTAAATCTCTGAGTAATCATATTGACTAATACAGCTAAAAGACACAGGATAATTACCTATCAAAGCACATTAGTTGTATTTTTAATTAGCTTTTCATAATTGAAGGATGTAATAATATGATTGAACTTTTATACTTTGCTTCTCAAATTCAATGTGGTGTAGGCGGAGAATTATTGGACATTCAGGTAGATGTTTATCACAATCAAGAGCTGGTGGAAACCATGGTTGCAGAAGATATTGCATTGCTGCCTGTTGATTCAATTAATGACTTAACTTTTGAATACAGCATTATTAATAACAATACCTCCTGTAGCCTAGCTACTCCTAGTGAATTGGTTTTAGCTCCTGATGATGAATTACCTAATTTGGCTGGATTCGACCAACAAGATTCTATCGCTACTCTTCTGGGTAGTTTGAATGAATATCAAGAGCTATTTTTAGTTGAGTTGGGTACCACTGATACCAACAGTTCAGCATACGATCTGCAAGATGTAACTTTCAGGGTAGATAATAATCCTACTGTTAGTAGTCTTTTTGCAGACTAACAAAGCTTATACTTAGATTTGACATAGTTAACTGCGCTCTGGCAATCGCTAACTTGACCATCCAAGCTAGCTTCCAAAACATCATTTAAAATTTGTTTATATAAAGGCCCTGGTTTAAAACCCAGGGTTTTTAAGTCATTACCATTAAGTACAGGTTTGACCTGAGATAATTTAGTTATATATTGCCAAATTAAACGACGAATTTGGCGATTACTGCGGGCAGCAAATAGAATTAGCTGGGTTAATGAATAAGGATGCAATAGTTGATAAATTTGGCTTGGGCGATCGCATTTGAGCAACTGACTAGCTATTTGCGTCTCTAGTATTTCTAGCTTCTGTAGTCGTTTGAGGCTATCTTTTGTTAGCTGGAGGTTATTTCCTACCATTGTTCGTTCAGCAGGGGTTAAATGGGCAATCAGAGTTTCTAGTCTGATGAGCCAATGTTCGGCAGTTTTTGGCTCAAAGTAAGTCAACCACCTACTAACACAGTTTAATTGCCATTTTAAGGCAGAGGTTAGCTTAAGCTCTTGATGTAAACAGCTTAAGGCATTGAGATGAGCCAGTAATCTAATGGCAGGTTTCCAATAGTGAGCCTGGAGAATATATTTTAATTCTGCTCTTAATCTGGTGGTTAAAGCAGGAGTTTGGCGATCGCTAATTCTTAATTGCTCGTAGACTCCACTTCTGATGGCATAGCGAATATATTCTTCTGTCTGGGATTCAATCTGAAAACCAAGGCGCACGGCAAATCTGACGGCACGATAAATACGTGTCGGGTCTTCAATAAAGCTATTGGTATGTAGCACCCGAATTAGACGCGATCGCAAGTCTAGTAAACCGCCAAAGAAGTCCAATAAATCTCCTTTACGAGAAAATTCTCCCCTTTTGGGTGGTGTTAAACGCACTGCCAAGGCATTAATCGTAAAATCACGTCGATACAAATCCTGACGAATAGAACTTGCCTCCACCTGAGGATTGGCCGCAGGATAAGGATAAAATTCCGTCCGCGCTGTGGCAATATCGACTAATAGATTGCCCAAATAAGGATCTTGATGCCATGCTAAGGCTGCGGTTTGAAACTCGCCATGGATTGAAACAGTTACTTGAGGATACATTTGCTGAATTACGTTGGCTAACTCTACTCCAGCCCGTTCATCAGTGGCACGATGATAACCGTCCACTACTAAATCAATATCCTGTAATAATAACGGTTCGTAATCGCTAGTTAAAAGTACATCACGCACTCCTCCCCCTACTAGGTAGAGATTCCAGCCTCGTGATTGGGATGCCTGGGTAACTTGTTGCAGTAGCTGCCAAATAGCAGGCTCTAAAAGGTTTTGTAAGGTTGGTAATAGGTGAGAGGTAAAGTTGGGTTTGGTAGCTGAATCGTGCTTAGAATCGTTGCGCTGATCGTGAAGTAGACGCAAGACATCGGTACGAGTAACGATGCCAATTAATTCTCCTGAATCGATTACAGGTAATCTACCGACATCATAAGTCACCATCAAAGATTCTATTTCAGGTAGGGCGGTATCGGTCGCAATTGTCTTGAGATTACGACTCATGTAGCCTTTTACAGGAGCGTGATTAAATCCATGATGAATTGCTAAATCCAAATCGCGACGGGAAATAACTCCTACTAAGCTATCATTTTCATCTACTACCGATAATCCCGAATGACCATAGCGAAATAATATCCTTTGCGCCTGTTCAATAGTCACATCAGGTCGAATTGTTCTTACAGGAGAAGACATTAAATCTCTTGCTGTGGGTGGATGAGGAATTTGTGCCGCAAGTTGCGTTAACAACTCTTGAAATATCTGTTGGGGATTGTCCGTAGTAATGGACATTGATGCCGCCTGAGCATGTCCGCCACCACCAAAGGGTTCAAACAGTTGGTTGAGATTAGTTGACCCTAAACGCGATCGCCCGATTACCACTAGCTTTTGCTGCTCACTTTTGGCATATACATGACCCAATAACATGACATCGCTTTCGGTCAGATCAATTAATCTGGCAATTACAGAAGACAAACCCCTGACAAAATCATCTGATTTTAGAACCACTGAGGCAACCGTGTATCCTTGAACAGTGGTACGCTCTAAATTAGCCAATGCTTCTTGCAACAAGTCCTGTAGCTGTATCGACAGGCCAGGTTCATTATACTCAGCAATAATCTCCACCTTAGCCGACTGTTCCATTAACCAAGCGATCGCTCTAGCATCACGGGGAGTAGTTTGAGCAAAAGTTAAAGAACCCGTATCCACATGAATACCTAGCGCCATTGCCGTAGCTTCAAAAGGTGTCAAAGTAATATTCTGCTGCTGTAATAATTCAGCAATGTAGGTAGTAATCGCCCCCACAGCTTCTGTGTGCATCTGGGTTACGGGGATATCCGACTGTAAATCAAGGTGATGATCAAACACCTCAATTCGCTCCACGTTTGGTAAAGTTAACCAGTTAGCTGCTGCCCCCAGGCGATCGCTTTTTTGAGTATCAACAATATAAATTGTGGCGATCGCTTCAGGAGTAATACTTCGCATCTCGACAAAATCAAATTCATCTCGATATAATGCCAAAAAGTTTTTAACAGTAGGGTGTGCGCCACCAGTTAAGACAATCTTTGCCCCTGATTTGAGACGAGATAAACCGACCGCCGAACCCAATGCATCAAAATCTACGGTTTGATGGCAAAGAATGATGTCCATTTTGTTAATTGAATAATTAAAGTTAATCTTATCTGTTTTAGTAATTACTCTGTCCCAAGATCTGATTAACGTTAATTCTGGTTAAGCTGAAATGCCTATATAACAAGGATTTAAAAACTGCTTTTTTCTTGAATATTTAATATTTTTTAATTACTTTGGGTGAGAGGCAAATCAAAAGCTTATGGCTTAAAGCTTAGAGCTTATGGCTATCCCAACCAGCTAATTTTTGATCCTGAATTAGGATCAATATTGATACTATGCAACCTCATGTAAATATGATGACTATGTAGATTCTATAAAGTAGTAAAAAATGGAAATCTACATAAATTTTTAATACAAAGTAGAAGGAACGCGATTAGACAATATCATTATTTACAGAAGTCTCTACACAGTTTTCCTTAAAAATCAGCTAAAAATAAACTCTCCTGCCGATCTATGGCACTTTATCTTGATTTATTCAGTCTTCCCTTAAGTAATTATGAATTAAAATCGGGCAACCTAAATACAAACTAGATTTTATGTCTGACGATCAATTAGCGTAATTATTTTTATTTCTAACAGATATTGGGAATATGACCATGTTCTTAAATTACAAACGTAGTAAAGCTATTTTAGCTGCCCTAATTTTAGGATTTACATTTGCCATTGCCCCGGGCAGTATGGTTAATGCTCAAGCATATCGACAGCTACAATTTAATCGTAATTACTATCAGAAATTAGCAGAAGCAGATTACTTTTATCGTAAAGGTGAATTGAATCAGGCGAAGTCAATTCAACAGCGAGTTAAGCCAGGGTTTGAAACCCAAGCCGTTGTGCCATCTGCATTCGATGAATCGACTAAGCTAGATTTAAAAGGTCAATCATACTGGCAGACTGCTAATGAAGCAATTGAAGCAGATCCCGAATCCCCCTCAGAGATTACGGAGCAAATTTTTGAACCTCTAAAAAATTTAGTCAAAGAATATCCTGGCTTTATTCCTGGTCATATTTTGTTGGCAGATACTTACGATCTCTACGGAGAAGAACAACCAGCCTTGGCAACGATTGAAAAGGCTTCAGAAATGTATCCTGCGCGGCAAGATATTATTAATACCAAGATTGACCTGTTGTTGCTTTACGGCAAACCTTTGGAAGCTTCAATTACCGCTAGAGAATTTGCCTATAACAATCCTGATAACCCCAAAAGCAAAGCTTACACCCAAGCTGCTGATCAATACTTTAAACAGTATAAGAAAAAACTCAACTCCAAAATTACCACCTCAGGCATACTGGGAACTATTGGTCAGGTCGCTACAGGAAATAGAAGTGGTGCTTTAGAAATTGGACAGGCTTTGTTAGCGGGAGAAAAAGCAGCAGGACAATCTTTCTCGCAACAAATTAAAGCGCAATCCAAGATGGTCAAGAACGACCAGCAGCTGAAATATCTCAATGATATTGGACAAAGATTGGCTAAATTAATGGGGCGTAGTGAATTCGAGTACGAATTTAACATTGTTGAAGATTCTACTCCTAATGCTTTTGCCTTACCTGGAGGTAAAATATTCTTCCACACAGGAATGCTGGAATTGATGGACTCCGAGGCAGAATTAGCTGGAGTATTAGCCCACGAAATCGCCCACTCAGTTTTATCCCACAGCTATAAACAAATCGGTGAAACTGCCCTCACTGGCACTGCCTCCAATCTGATCTCCAGTATGTTGGGACGCAGCGCGGGATTAGCTTCTAATGCGGGAGGACTATTATTGAGTCAAAAGTTTAGCCGTGACAAAGAAAAACAGTCAGATATCCTGGGTTTACGGGTACTTGATGCTGCGGCATATTCAGCAGATGGTTTGTATAACGTGATGGCGAAACTGAAAAAACTATCGGGAGGTGGTCCTTCTTTACTCTCTAGTCATCCTGCTTCTGAAGAGAGAATGCGTTATTTAGAAGAGTTGATTCAAACCAATGGCTACAACCGTTATGGCTATGAAGGAGTAGAAGCCTACCGTGCTATTTTTCCTCGATAAGGAAACCATACCAATTCTTTTTGATCTGACTACAGATATAGTAATACGTCTTCTGGTTAGGAGATTTACTACTACTACATGCGGGCATAGCCCTTTGTTACTTACGAGCTAATTCTTGTATGTCAAACATCTAACTTTGTACGACCATGTCATGTTCACGGGGACTTGAGGGCTTGGGGCAGCTTTTCCTGTGACCAGATCTGCATAAAAAAATAAACCAGTCGTATCTAGTTAATGTAAGCAAAACACACTAAATTTTCTCTTAACTAGATACAAATCATGAAAAAATCTACTCTAGCTCTTCTAACTACTGTTATCGCCTTTGCCCCTCTAACTGCTTTCGCTCAGGATTCTTCGACTAGCATTCAAAACAACACAAACTCTGCTGCCGCTGTAGGCAATGCCAACTTTATCCAGCAAGATGCAATTCAAACTAATATTCAAGACCAACTAGACCTCGGTGCTTACGGCGTTCCCTCTGCACCTGATGCTCAAACTTCTGTCCAAATCAACGCTAATGAAGCGGCTGCGGTTGGTGACTATAACGTGATTGACCAAGATGCGACTCAAACTAACATTCAAGACCAGGTTGACCTAAATCAGTATCTTCCTCAAGGTTACGGTTACTAAATCTTCCCTTTTTCATTGCTCTTAAACCTCACACATAAGTCCTGGCTAAAATTAATTGTCCAGGACTTTTTTTTGATCCCACATTTGGCAGAAAAATTTAAGAGAGCAGATAATGTTGACAACAATAGGAATAAAAGAACTGAAGAATGTGACTTCGCTGGTTAGTAAGATTACTAATCTGTTTAACTTCACCAGAAAAAATAAAATGAAGCGACATAAAACACTGAAAAACCTACCTGAAAGCTGGGGGGATGTAGTAAACTGACCTAATTGATTAGAAATAGTTTGCCCTGCGGTCGCTAAAGCTAGACATAAAGCACGTTGAACAAGACTGTAAACTAAAAGAGATAAACCTATAACCATTGCCAAAGCAGCAATCTTTTTAGGAGACTTCAAAAAAACACTGCTCGATCATAAATTTACGCATTGGTGAGAGAAATCTATAAATATCAGTATCTTGGTATAAACCCGATTTTAGACTTAATTATCAAGTTGCTATGAATGATATTTTAAATAGCATTTTATTACTGCCCATGCCAATGGGTATTGCGATTTTTTTTCCATTCAATCTAAACAGCCAATTACTCCTAAAGAACATTCAGGTGACTTGATTGCAGCAGCACGACAAAGAGACTGTTTAAATGCTTTAGCAGATTGGAGTAAGTGGGTTATCGGATTACAGTCTGCATTTATTGGCTTGATAGGATTGAAGCTGAATGGAACAGACCAAATCCTAGCGAATACTCCTTTTCTGATAAAAGAAGCATTAATATCATTCGTTATATCAATCTTGGCTGCTACAATTTTGCTGGCTACCATACCAGATGGACTACGTTCGCTACCGTTTAAGCCCAAAAATGGAAAAAACAAAGATAAGTATTGTATTTACGAGTACTCAACAATCGCTAATCATCTTCCCCTAGCATCTATAGCAGCAATTGAACATACTTTATTTGTATCTGGTGTAATTTTCTTAACTTTAGGAATTGTAATTTAATCTTTAGTTTAAAGTTTCAAAGTTGTCCCCTAATATCGAACTGATTCAGTTTGACGAATTAAATACTGCTCCTGATTAAATGCTTTTTGTTCTTCCGTTAACAAGCCGTAATTCTCAATTGGGGGGCGCATATCCCATTGCGTCTCGGCAAACATCAACAAATTAGCAGTCATTACCAAACCTGTTGCCAAAAACTGCCAACCAATACAAAAAGGTAAAATTGCAATACCTAAAAGATGAAACAATCCCGCCATTATAAATGCTCGCGACCGCAATCCCACACCTGTACAAAAATAACCGATGGCACTTAAACCAAGCCAAAGATGAGATAGGTGCATCAAAATTGTTCCTGATCCCCAGAAAAAACCTAGATCGGTAATAGCAACACCACCCAACATCAGCACTATCCAAGAATATAATAACCAACGCAATCGTTCCACCTTAACCCAAAAATAAGTTAAGGCAGACATTGCCAAGGTACCAACAACAGTTAAAACTGACCAAAAAACTGCTTGGGTAATCCAGTCAATGGGGGCAAACTGGGCAGTAAAAAAGATCACTGCCGTAATCAAACCCCAAACTACAAAAACCTGATCAATTCTGGTGTAAATACTATTTAATAAGGTTCTGTTGCTAATTTCTAGCTTTAACTTCAAAAGTCCTTGGCGATCCTGAAAATCTAGCGCATGCTGCTTACGACGGATGATTGGCTCAGCAGAATTGAACAGAAGCATATTATATAGCTACTAAAAAATCTATGTACAACTTTATGTTAATTTACCTTTCTTAACAATTATACATATGCCTGTAACTATTAAGCTCTGGAAAACTTATCTCTTTGATTACGGATTTCCTCTATTTCGCTGTGTCATTGACCCTCTAAGGAATAGCAAGAGCGATCGCATCACTAAATGCGGATATAAAGTTAGATAGCGCAGCCATTGCCTTAGGGTTAAGAGAGGCTGAAATTTAAAAGTAGCTATCAGCTTCATAATTTATAATTTATGGTTTATCATCCAACATTTCCATCGCCATTTTTAGACTAATTTTTAAGCGATTCAAAGAAGCTGCCAAAATTCCGATCTCGTCATTGGTTTTTTGTTCAAATTCTATGTCCAAATCTCCTGTACTCAACTGTTTGGAAGAAGATGACATTTGTTTGAGAGGGTCGGTAACAGTAAATTTAAGAAAGAGATTAAGTAAGATGCTTGCCAAGAGCAAAAAGATAGCAACTTTACTCATCACCAAATAACGAAGTTTGCGGGCAGCATTAAAAACTTGACTAGATGGTACCGAGATCATCTGCGCTGCTACAATTTCATTCATTTGCCAACCAAAGCCATTTTCGCTGCCATAAGTTGCAATTAAACTGGCTGGTGCTAACTTGGGATCGCTATGACAACGAAGACAGCTTTCTTTTTCAATTTTAAAAGGGCGGGCAATATAAAAAATTTCTCCTCCAGGAATAGAGCGAAAACCTTGTATTTGTTCCTTCGTCGAGTCATCTCGAAAAGATTGAACAATTTCTGTTTCAAACTTATCTGCCTTGTCTCGAACATTAGTAGGATTAAGTGTTGCGTCTTTATAGAAAAATTGACTGTATTGATCCTTAGTACGCAAATGTTCAGATACTTCTCTGACAGCATAAGTAGGAATCGCTGGTGCCAAAAACACCTCTTCTGTTTCTAGTCTGTCAACTAATTCGGGGTTGACTTGAGTATTTGTGTAGTGACGAATCGAATTCATCGTCTCCATTAATAATGAGGCTCGATCCACAATTACCTGCTCGGCATAATTTTGTAGAACTCCAGCAAGAATTATTCCTGTAATAATGGTCAAAGATAAGATAATAATTGCTAAAAGAATATTAAGTTTGATTCCTAGCTTCAGATTTTTGTACATTTTCTAGATTAAATTCTTGATACTCTAAAAGTTAGATTATTTCAGCTATTTGCTAGATTAATAAATATACATTTACCTAAAACAAATTATGCAATTGTCAATCGCAATACATAAATATGTACAGTTGTCTCATTTAAACTTAAGACAACATAGGAGAAAACTATAAACTTCTCAGCAATAACGCTCCTAGTTGGCTTACATAATTAAAATCATAGAAAAAATATGTTCTGGCACCGTATTTTATTAATAATAATTATCTTTACTGTGACAGCTTGCAATCGCCCTGTGGAAACCACAATTAGAAAATATAGTGTGGGGATTGTCAGTTATGGTGAAAATGAACAATCTTTACAGCAGTATGCTGATTTTCAAGATTATTTAGCAAGACGACTAAACAGCTTAATTGAGCTAGAGCCTGCTTACAATGAAGTGAGAGCCTTACAACAAGTAAAGAGTAAAAAGTGGGATTTAGTTTTTGCTCCTCCAGGTTTAGCTGCGATCGCTATAAAAAGCCATAATTATGAACCGTTAGTTCCTCTAGAAGGTAGAGACCAAAGCCGTTCCGTACTAGTTTCCCACAAAGCAGCGCCTTTTACCAAGCGTAAGGATCTGGCAGGGGAAACTATTGCTTTGGGGCAAAAAGGATCTGCCACAGGATATTATTTGCCCATATATAATCTTTATGGGCTGAACTTCACCCAAGTACGCTATGCACCAACTCCTCAAACAATACTGCAATGGCTTGAGGACGAACAAGTTACGGTTGGAGCATTGTCTTTAGCCGAATTTAATCTGTTAAAACGAGATCATGCACCCAATACCTTTAAGATTGTATATCTGGATCAACGGGATGTACCCTCAGGAGCAATCTTGATTAGCGATCGCATAGAGCGTAATCAACAGGAACAAATTAAACTGGCATTAGTGGAAACACCTTCTTTTATTGCTGCGACGGCGGGCTACTTACCCAATGAGCAGATACCAGACTATGATTATTTGACCAAGGTAATTCATAGAGTCCAGGAAGTTCTTGAAGAATCGTCGATGGTGCTGCAAAAGTAGGCATTGTATCAGAGCATGATTATCTGATTGATTATAGAGAATAAAATACCCCTAACTGTCAGTCAGATAAAATTCGCAAAAATAGTCATTATAAGAAATGCTCACGTTAGTTTATTGATTAATATATAGGGCGTGTCTACACAACTAAAGCTCAAAAAAATTGAGATATTTATAGTATTCCTAATTTAAATCATTCTGCTCTGATGAGATGCTTATAACTAAATGCTTTACACTCATACCGCTTTTTCTCAAGCTATTCTCGAAATGTTTGAGAACCTAGATTCTTATCTGAGTCAAAGTTACAGTAACTTACCTGAGAATGCTGTCTCAGTTTACATCTTTGGAGGCTGTGCTATGCATATGCACACTGGCACTAGAACCAGTAATGATGTGGACGCAGAATTACAATCAGTGAAAGAGTTAAAACCTGTAAACAGCATAGAAAAAGCTATTCAATCAGTAGATTTTGATGATGAAGACGGTTTTCCTCGTAGTTTAGATTGGGATGGCGGATTTAGCCCCTCAATCGCTTCTATTGCTGCTGGTTATGAGGAAAGGGCAACACAAATACATACAACTAAATCCAAGCTTGTTTCTATTTATTTAGTTTCTGCTGTAGACATAGCAGTTTCCAAAATAGGTAGACTAGAAACAGTTGATTGCCAAGATATTAAATCCTTGTATCGTAATCGTTTATTTACCTTAGAAGAGTTTAGGGAAACCGCAGCAATAGCCAGAGACTATTGTACGACAGCTATAAATAAGCTAGAATTCAATATAAAGATGGCTATAAATATTCTGGAGGAGGAAATCTGATGAGTTTAGATCAACAATTTAGAAAAGCAGTTAGTTCTCCTTTAGACACCCTTTCGGCTGAAGATTTGAAGCCAATTGCTTTAGCAGTTTGGCATGAAGATTATGCCCCCAATCTTAATGATATGGAATTGCATGAACTTCAAAGGGCTGGATATGTAGTTGACAGGCTGATGAGGTTCAATTGCGTTTCAAATGACAGGAAACGTGAACTCATGGGGCTAGTTAAAGATGTAAAGGAAACTCTTCCGCAAGAGTCCCTAAAAATTTTAGTCTCACAAAATGTAGAGCCTTTAGCGAGAAAGTGGAATCTAAGCGAAGATATATCTCGCGCAATTCAAGCTCTACTTCCATATCAGACTCGCCATTATAATCATGTTTGATAGTCCTTTTGTCTAATTGTAATCGAAACGCTACCAGTTAGTTTATTGTATTAGTTGGTAGCGAATAGACGTTTAACTAAATAACGATGTGTCTCTACATCAACAGAGTAAATGTAAGCTGATGCCAACTCATCTATTTTATGCTGGCACTGGAGTAGATGACGCACTATAACTTTAGCTTGTAGCGATATCTACAGTTTAATTCTCTTCAACTGAACTCGCATTATTTAGCTTGTCCACAGTTTGATTCCTCCTAATAAACCATTAATGTTGGGAATAACTTGGGCATTTTTCGGTAAATCAAAATTGATGTTTTTCGCCTCTCCACCGCCAATATATAGCGCATCGTAATTAAAGAGATGGTCTAAGTTGGCGATCGCTTTTTCCAGTCGATCATTCCATTTTTTCTTGCCTTCTTTTTCTAAAGCTGCTCGACCCAATTGCTCCTCATAAGTTTCTTTTTTACGAAAAGGATGGTGTCCCATTTCTAAATTGGGGACGAGTTTGCCGCCAACAAATAAAGCTGAACCAAATCCTGTACCTAAAGTCAGCACTAACTCCACTCCTGTGCCTGAAATTGCGCCAAAACCCTGAATGTCAGCATCGTTTGCTACCTTAACTGGCTTAGATAAGAGCTGCGCCAAACTAGTAGCTAGATCATAATGAAGCCAATCATCATCCAGGTTAACCGCAGTTTTGATTACTCCATTCTGTACGACTCCAGGAAACCCGACCGAAACCCGCTCAAATTCCTGTTGCTTTGCCAAGGTCAGAATTGTCTCAATCACATCCTCTGGTTTAGCTGGTTGAGGTGTTTTGAGGCGCTTGCGATCGCTCAAAGGATTACCATCACCATCTAGTACCATAACCTTGATGCCACTACCACCGATATCTACAGCCAAGGTACGTAATTGTTGCGGCTCGTTCATACAAATGCCCATAAAATATATTGCTATCGTTGATTATAAAATTTTCAGCAATTTTAGATAGGTGTTATTCATTTTTATTCTTATTGGGAACAATAACTGTGAGGAGCTGAACGATTCGTGTTGATAATACCGCCTACTTGCTGATTTTTTCCGTATTGAATACGTCTTAAATAATGAACATCAAATACAATCTTAAGCTAGCGCAGGTTTTGCCCCAGGCAATTGCAGTGGCATTAGGATTATCAATTACAGCTCCCTCAGCTCTTGGTGCAGAAAAGGTAAAACTAATCTACGGACCTTTCAACGGTAGAATCTCTGTAGCATCGTTAGAAAAGTATGCTGCTACAGGAGAGATGACTCGTGAGTTTCGGCTATATGCCAAATTTGTAGATCGTGAAACTCTAACTCAAATACGCTTTTGGTTAAACAATCGTTTCCAGAGCGATCGAGTAGAGATGTACAGATTTACTAAGACTCCAGAAGGAGAAAAGTTTCTCCAAGAATTGGGGACTGTAATCAAAACTCATCCTCAGCGAAATGGATTTTATGCAATTCGCTCCTCTTTAATCAAAGCAGCGGATAAGCCCAGTAACTCAGATGGTTGGACGGTAATTGAAGCGATGCAAAACTTTCCCACCGAAGATCTGCAAATAAATACTAAAGGTTTATTCAAATTAAAAAAATTTTGGTCAGAAAACCCTAACAGTAATCAGACTGCTTGGGAAATTTTCTCACCCAAAACAGAATAAGCTGTCAGGTATTCAATTTATCTATTAAGATTGACCAGGAGACAAGGGGACGGGGAGATATTATATTTCATATTAGTATAAATATTTGATCGTTTAGTTCTAAAGTAGATCGCGGTTTTTCGTTTTGACTCTTTGATAAAGTTCGTCCATAGTGGCAATGAAAGAAGTGTCTCGATGCCAAAACTCAGGAAAATCACCTGCTTTTTTGACTAAAATACCTGAAATATTAGTTTCTCTAGTTTCAGTAATGGTCGGTGGAACTATGGTTTTACCTTGCCAAAATTCTTTAAGGGAAGTTACTGCACTGAGCTGCTTTGTTTGTGGTCTGGTGTAATAGGAAGTAATGGGATTGAGGGCTAATTCTTCAGTTTTTAAACCAGCAACTAAAGCTCGACCAAGAGGAGTTTTTGCTAGCTCTTGATGTAGTTGTTTTTTTGTTAAACCCCTCAATTCAAAGACTAAAAATGGATCTTCATCTAGTTCTGAAGCAAAACGATAACATAAACCAGCAATATGTTTGCAGGGATTGGAGTAATCTGGACAGGAACAAGAAGTCTGAAAATCACTTTCGCTATGGGGAAGCAGATTCTGATTAACCTCTCTAAAACTAGATTCGATATTTTCTGGAACTTCGTTTAACAGTAGTTTAGAGACAAAACTGGCATTGGTTGCCATACTTTGAATGATTTTTGTCCAGTCTTTTTTAGCGATCGCTTTAATTTTAACTACTGTATGATAGCGGGGTTCGGTATAAACTCCAAAGTAAGGATTGATAGAACCTCTAATGGTGGCTTCAATTTTACCTTTGTTCACGGCAAATTCGAGAATCTTGCTTCCTCTGGCATAAGAACGACCTCTTCCCAATCTGGCAGAGTCAGTAAAAGATTCTATAGCTTTAATAAATTTTTGTCCCCACCAAGTCCGACTGAATTCACCCATAACATTTATATTGAGCATCTAACATTAAGCATAATTGGTCTTAATGAAGATAAATATAAAATTTTGCCAGATAACTTAAAACACCTCTCTCTAAGATGGGGATAAACCTTGCTTTCAAAATGCTTTGTTTTCTTGAATTCTGATGAAAGAGAAGATTTAAACTGACTCCGAGTATCAACAACCATCCTTTTTCTAACTATATTTCTCTAGATACCGCAAAAATTTGAGGAAGTCGTGAAACAAAGTTAAAGCGATCGCGCCACGATCTCTTCTATGCGCTCTTGAAACTCCGCGACGGATCGTACTTTTTTATAAATAACGTCTTTGTGCTATGCATTACCCATTCTGAATATATTTGCACTAATCTCTCCATTATACGCTATCTTTTTAAGAGGATCTTTGACTCATGCTTCATCTTTTATCCCTCATCCTTTTAAGACATAGCTTTTGCATAACTTAGTAAGAGTAATTGCTGTCAATGGCTTTATCTATTTCTCTTTAAACAAAATTTAATTAAAGGTTAAATTGTCTTGATTCTGCCTGCCGAAACACAAACAAACCAGCATAAAATACCAGCTAATAAATATCAAAATAATGCCAAATAATTGGCAGCCAAAATCTCATCATGAGGAATAATCAAAGAAATTACATATCCTCGGATAAACTCAATAATAGTTCCTACAAAACCACCTAACAAGGAATGAACAAAGGCATCAAAACTATCTTCAATTGTTTTTTTTGTATAGCAAACTTCTGATAGCAGGAAATACTGCAACTGTTGCCGAGAAAATAATCGTAGCTAATATTAGTGCTTTCACAAAAATTATATTTTATATACTTTACTATTTACTCATTCCTAATATATCTGCACTAATCTCTCCATTATTCGCTATCTTTTTAAGAGGGATGAAGTAGTCTTTAATCCTTGTTCCTCTTTCCTCTTGACTTAAAACATGGCTTTTGCATCAGTAGTACGAGCGATCGCAAGTTCGCCCTTGACCAAAGAATTAATCAATAAACAAAATCAGGGTAAATCCTTGTTGCTTAATGGGATTCCCCGTTTACCTAAGGGGATTGTTAGTTCTAGTTTGGCAAAAGCTCAAGAGCAGAATTTGCTAGTGGTCTGTCCTACCTTAGAAGAAGCGGGACGTTGGGCGGCACAATTGGAGGCGATGGGATGGCAGACGGTAAATTTCTATCCTACTTCTGAAGCAAGTCCCTATGACCCGTTTGACCCTGAATCAGAGATTACCTGGGGACAGTTATCAGTTATCAGTCAACAGTCAACAGTCAACAGTCAACAGTACCACAAGGGCATAACATCAACAGATGATTCTGATAAACCGATAGCTATTGTTGTCACGGAAAGAGCTTTACAGCCTCACTTACCTCCACCAGAGGTTTTGGAGGCTTATTGTTTAAACATACAGCCAGGGATGGAGTTATCGTCTCAGGAATTGGATGCATCTTTGGTTAAGTTGGGTTATGAGCGAGTATCCTTGGTGGAAACAGAGGGTCAATGGAGTAGAAGAGGAGATATTGTTGATATTTTCCCTGTTTCGGCGGAATTACCTGTCAGGCTCGATTGGTTTGGGGATGAGTTGGAACAGATTAAAGAGTTTGACCCCAGTAGTCAAAGATCTTTGGATAAGCTGCCACAATTATTATTAACTCCTACCTCCTTTAGCAACATCATTGCTAACAGTATTTTGGAAACTGGTAAGAGTATTGAAAGCTTTTTAGATGATCAAGAATTAGAAGCTTTACTTGAGGGTAATCCACCTGAAGGTATGCGCAGATTCTTGGGATTAGCATTTGATAAGCCTGCTTCTATTATTGATTATTTACCAGACAATACTTTAATTGCTTTTGATGAATTAGAACAGTGTAATGCCCATAGCGATCGCTGGATTGAATTGGCGCAATCGCAATGGCAAGGTTTGGATCCGAGTTTGCCGAAAATTCATGCTGAGTTTACTAACTGCATTACTAAAACTAATAAATTTGAATGTATTTATTTATCAGAAATTGCCGAAGATAAACCCCGAATAGATATTATAAATTCTGAGCAATTGTCCGTACATAATTTGCAGGCAAGACCTATTCCCACTACTCCTAATCAGTTTGCCAAATTAGCGGCAATTTTGCGGGGTAAGCGAGAGATATATAGCGGGATGACTTTAGAGAAGTATCAAGCCTGGTTAGTTTCGGCACAGCCAAGTCGTTCGGCTTCTCTATTACAAGAACATGATTGTCCAGTACAGTTTATTCCCAATCCCCAAGATTTTCGGGCGATTGAAAAAACACATATCCAAAGTACCGCAGTTGCTTTGAAATATTCTGGTTTAGCAGAATTAGAAGGGTTTATTTTACCCACCTATCGCATTGTAATTGTTACAGATAAAGAATTCTTTGGACAGCAAACTTTAGCCACTGCCAGCTATATTCGTAAACGTCGTCGGGCTACTTCTAAAAAAGTTGATCTCAATAAATTACGTCCTGGCGATTACGTGGTGCATAAGCATCATGGCTTAGGTAAGTTCATTGAATTAGAAACATTAATTCATCGGGAATATTTAGTAGTTAAATATGCCGATGGCACCTTAAGAGTTCCTGCCGATTCTTTAGATATGTTAACTAGGTTTCGGCAAACAGGAAAGCGTCCCCCTGAATTAAATAAAATGGCAACCCAGTCTTGGTCAAAAACTAAGACCAGAGTCAAGAAAAATATTAAAAAGCTGGCAGTAGACTTATTAAAACTCTATGCCAAACGCTCCAAACTAGAAGGTTATGCCTACCCACCAGATAACCCTTGGCAACAAGAACTTGAAGATTCTTTTCCCTATCAACCCACCCCAGATCAACTTAAAGCCACCCAGGAAATTAAAATAGATTTAGAAAGCGATCGCCCGATGGATCGTTTAGTATGTGGTGATGTAGGCTTTGGTAAGACGGAAGTGGCAATTAGGGCAATTTTCAAAGTAATCACCACCGCTAATAAACAGGTGGCGTTTCTGGCGCCAACAACTATTCTGACACAGCAGCATTATCATACTCTCAAAGAAAGATTTGCCCCTTACCCAATCAACGTCGGCTTATTAAACCGTTTTCGCACCCCTTCTGAGAAAAAGGAAATCATGCAGCGCTTAGCAACAGGTGAACTAGATATAGTTGTCGGTACCCAACAGCTATTAAACAAGGATGTCGGGTTTAAAGACTTAGGCATGCTGGTAGTAGATGAAGAACAGCGTTTTGGTGTCAATCAAAAAGAAAAAATCAAAGACTTTAAATCTCAGGTAGACGTACTTACCCTTTCGGCTACTCCTATTCCCCGCACTCTATACATGTCTTTATCAGGTATTCGGGAAATGAGCTTGATTACCACTCCACCCCCATCCCGTCGTCCCATCAAAACTCACCTTTCTCCCTATAACCCCGAAGTAATTCGCAACGCCATTCGTAACGAACTAGATCGCGGCGGACAGGTATTTTATGTTGTACCTCGGGTAGAAGGCATCGAAGAAGTAAGCGCCCAGATACGGGAGATGATTCCTAATATCAAAATTGCGATCGCCCATGGGCAAATGCCCGAATCGGAATTGGAATCTACCATGCTTACCTTTAGTAACGGGGAAGCAGACTTACTGGTATGCACCACCATTATTGAGTCAGGTTTAGATATCCCTCGGGTTAATACCATTGTGGTGGAAGACTCCCAAAAATTTGGCTTGTCCCAACTCTATCAGCTACGGGGAAGAGTTGGGCGATCAGGGATTCAGGCACACGCTTGGCTACTTTACCCCAGTAAACAGACTTTATCAGATACAGCACGCAAAAGACTAAGAGCTTTACAAGAGTTTAGCCAACTAGGGTCAGGTTATCAATTAGCAACGCGGGATATGGAAATACGTGGTGTGGGCAGCTTACTGGGTGCCGAACAGTCAGGACAGATGACGCAAATCGGCTTTGATCTCTATATGGAGATGTTGCAAGAATCGATTCACGAGATCCAAGGACAGGAAATACCCAAAGTAGAAGATACCCAAATCGATCTCAAACTTACTTCCTTTATCCCCGAGAAATACATAACTGATCCCGAACAAAAAATGGATGCCTATCGGGCGATCGCTACTGCCACTTCTAAAAAAGAACTGGTACAAATTGCTGCGGAGTGGGAAGACCGCTATGGTGCAATCCCCTCACCAACCCAACAGCTAATCCAGGTGATGGAATTAAAGCAAATTGCCAAGGCGATCGGCTTTTCTCGGGTTAAACCCGAAGGCAAACAAAATATTGTCCTAGAAACCCCTATGGGGGAACCCGCCTGGAATCTACTAGCGGAGAACCTTCCTAAACACTTGCGATCGCGCTTTGTCTATGCTTCTAAAAAGGTTGTTGTACGCGGTTTGGGTGTTTTAAATCCAAAAAGACAGCTACAGGATTTAATTGACTGGTTGGGTACAATCCACAAGGCTTTACCAGAATTAGAGTTGGTTTAATGTCTCGCGCAAAGACAAGGACATGGCTTTTGAGGTGTCCTCAAAATTTTAATATTTAAAACAAGAGAATTGGACATTACAACATCAAGGAACACAATTATTAAATTTAGATATTAATTTGGAAAGAGAAACATTAGAAAAATTAGAAAGAAAATGGATAGAAAAGCAATTAAGATATAAACTTCCGCGCAATAGAGTAGATCGCGCTTCAGAAGGTGGATTTATTTGGTGGGATGCTGTGGTTGATGTAAAGCGATCGCACTGTAAAACAATCTGTAACTTTGAAAAACCTATCTTCTGCTATGGTGAATAATAAATTGTTGCAGATATAAAAGATGAATTTAAAAGTTATCGTTAGGTACTTTAAAAGGCATTCTCAAAGATGCTGAATTAACAGAGGATGATATTTAAAATAGCGATAGAGTTTAAAAAATCATCTTGATTGGTGGGTTGGGTAAAATTTACGAAGCTTTACCTGGATTATAATTGATTTTAAAGTTGAATCAGAAAAATGAAAACGCTTTATAAATGGTCGGTTGAAGATTACCACCAAATAATAGAATCTGGAGTTTTGGAGGGAAAATCTGTTGAGCTTTTGGAAGGAGAAATCATTGCTGTGAGTCCAGAAAAACCAATTCATAGCTCTCGAATTGACACCATAGCGGACTATTTAAGAAATGTTTTACGAGGCGAAGCAAAAGTTAGAGAAGCTCACCCAATTACTCTTGATAACTCCGAACCTGAACCAGATATCGCCATAGTTCGCTTTGAAGATCAAAACTATGCCACCCGTCATCCTTATCCCCAAGATATTTATTGGTTAGTCGAGGTATCAAATAGCACTTTAGTCAAAGACTTATCAGAAAAATCTGTTACTTATGCCCGTAACGGTATTGCTGAATATTGGGTAGTCGATCTGCTAAACAACAAACTTTGGAGATTTACTCAACCCAAACAAAATGGTTATGCGAATAAACAAGAAATAGTTACAGGTAATATTAATTCTGTTTCATTTCCCAAGATAACTATCGAAGTCGGTAAACTATTATCTGGCAAATGATGTCGGCGATATCGTTTTGTCTATGTTCTTAAAAAAGTTACTGTGTGCAGTTTGGGTATCTTAAACCCTAAGAGACAGCTACAGGATCTAAATGACTGGTTGGGTACAATTCACAAGGCTTTACCTGAATTCAAGTCAGTGTAAGTTTTAGCAAAAAAAGGCGAGAAGATGCAAAATAGTTGGTTTATTAATCGATTTCTTCTCTATCAAAAATATCGAGATATTTAGATAGAGTAAATTCTGTATTTGTTTTAAAATGTCTTGGAGCTTTGAAAAGATCAATATCGTTTCTCAATTCTCTAAATATTTCTTGCTTACTTTCTAAAATTGAGATATAAAATCGATTTTTATTTAGATCGGTATCTAAACCCTTAACTAATTCATTGATTCGCTCTTTATTTATTCCCAACCCTAAATATCTGGAAAAAAATATAAGCCATACTATTTCGAATATAGATCCTTTTTCAGAAGCTCTATAAATTTCATTTTCAGTAGTAGATCGTAAATAATTCTTCAGCTCATCATACTCACTTCTGTATTTAAGATATAATTCTTCAGCAATAGACAACACATGACACAATAGCTTTTCAGATTCTCTTTTAACAAGAAAAAGCAAACTAATTATTTGTTTTATTTCTCTCAATCGTCTTCGCTTATTTTGCGAAAAAGCTATTTTAAGATATTTTCGCTTTTTCGATTTGTCTTTAACAAAACATTCTGAGATAAATTTTTCTAAAATACTAGTGCCTGGATATTTACGGTGTATATCAAGAGCAATTAGTAATGTATGCTCAAAACACTTGAACGTTATTTGTTTTCTGCTTTTTATGCTATGAGGAAAATATTCTCGATCATATTTTCTGTAAAGACCATCTGGTAATTTTTGAATAGATGTTTTGCTTTCATTAATTGATAAATTATATATTGAAAGATTTTCACCTAAAGTCTTTAATATTCTTTTTGCTTCTGATTCAGAATTGCAAAGAATTCTGTAATCATCTTTAAATCTGACAGCTAGAAACTTGATATCTTCTAATTCTTCTGAAATATTCTGGTCGATTTTGGATAGAATTATTTCTGCAATTAAATCACTTAATACAGAGCCTATCGGAATTCCATTAGTTCGTCCATCGTTAGCATCAGGCTATCTCTGGTACCAAAACTACTCGACAAAAAACTTATTTAAAATAGCGTAGATGTCTTTTCTTGACCCTTCTTTACGAATACCTGCACCAACTATGATCACTGTAATTGTCGAACGATCAACACGATAAACAATCCGATAACGTTGCCCTAATGCTCTAACGCTACGATAACCTTTGAGTTTTCCCGATAATGCTTTTCCTTGTTTTTCAGGTTCGGAGGCTAATTTATCGATTCTCTTTTTTAATCCTTGTTGTTCTCTTTTATCCTGGACTTTACTCAGTAATTCAATTGCTAAAGGCGTAATTTCAATTTTATATTCCACTACCACCCTAGCTGTTCTTGAGCAGACTCCCAGCTAATTTTTTCTCCAGCTTGATCCTGTTGAATACTTGCAGATAGTTGAGAACTAAACTCTTTATCTTCTAAAATAGATAATGTTTCCAATAAAGATTCCATCTGTTCGTAACTAACAGTTACCATTACGGGTTTGCCATGTTTAGTAATGACTATAGGCTCGTCAGTTAGCTCATCTGGCAAGCTTAAAAAATTTTTTCTAGCTTCGGTAATATTAAGGTATTTAGGCACCAATCAAACTGTACATTAAACTGTGCATTTTAATTCTAGCAAAAAAGTTACTGTAGCACTATCTATGTTTGGGCGATCGCCTGACTACTCAGTCGCGAGGGTGTTATTTATTCTTTAGTGGTTGTTGAACTGCCTGTCTCAGTTCGATACGAGTCTGTCCCTGAAGAAATTCACGTTGTAGCACCTCCCATTCAAGCCATTTTTGATATCGCTCAATCAACAGCAACTCTGCTAATCTTGGCAGTTGACTGGCAATTGGCGATCGCCCTAAAGTATTTTCGAGTTTTTTCTTCAATACATGAATATCTTGAATTTCTCCTAGAACTTCCTGAATTTGCTCAATTTTATCTAGATAGTCATGGTAAGTTTCACCGTACAAGGGGGCAAATAACTCAAGATTATAACGAGTTTTTTTGGCTGATTTACGCAATTCGTGTAGTAAATAGTCTTCTTTTGATACTATTTGAACCAACGCCTCTTGGTTGAGCATCTGAGGATATTGGATGATGCCATTTTTTATTTTTGTTCCTACCAGCCAGCCAGGATGCAACAAAAATTGGCTAATTTGCGGTAAAAGTAATTCGGGTAACAGCGGAAAAATCAAAAGTCTACCAATAGAGTTATATGTAGGTCGTGCTAGCCAACTTTTAAGCTGCTGTTCAAAATAAAAATATAGTTTGCTGTTGAGAGTTTTACGAACCTGCTTTAATTCTCGGCGACGTTTTCTCTGCAAATATTTGATTGAACGATCTAGAATCTTTTGTTCATTTAAGGGCAACAGTGGACGATACTCATATTTTAATTTAGCCAATAAGACATCTAAATCTCTTAGTTTGCCTAAAGAACGAGCGATCTTAGCAATGTCTTTCTCTATAGCTACCAGTGGAAAATCTAAAGCCACAGAAAATCCGATAAGCGCACTGCGTAAACGCCTCATGCCAACTCGCATCTGATGTAAGTCTTCAGGTTCTTTGTCCTCCAGCACCCTCGCTTCATATTTAAATATCTTACGCGAATGCTTGGCGATCGCTATATTTGCCCATTCAATCAAAGTAACAGCCTGATGTTTCTGACTCATCTTCGAGATCCAGATACTCCTTATTGCTAGGTAGGATTGGTACTAAATTAAGGAAGTAATATTCATGGTTTTAAGCTTTGATCGAGACTAAAATTTTGATCGCGGGATATGTCTAGCACAAGTCTTGCTCAAACGCAAGGTAATTTTGAAACTTAAATTAATTACTTCTTAGATACTTTTTTATTATTCAGAAAAAACTTGAAGAACTTGTGAGTATGGTTATATGGTCGTTCTAATTAATTTCTATATTTTTTGAGTAATTTATTCGACGGATTAGGGATTAGGGCAGGTTAATCCAAATTCCATTCATACGGTTTCTATTTGAAACGACCATAACTAAATTTCTTAGAATAGCATTTCAAGGATTGGCTGAGGTGGAGAAGCAAGACCTGAAGGGCTTAAGCAATCATGCTTTTTCCAGCTTGATAAAGTACTTCGTCTGAGATGATGGTAAAGTCCTGGTCTAACCAAACCAACGAAATTGCCTGCACTTGATCCTGAACTAGTTTGACTAAAGAAAAACTTCGTGTTGCTCCTTTAGAACTGCGCTTAATACGTGGAACACATGCCGCATTAAGATATACGGTCTGTTCCCTCACCTCAACTATCTTACGGCGTTTACCCCGAGGATTTTTTAGCTCATGGTGCATATGTCCAAAGGTGACAAGGGGAACCAATTTACCTAAGCTTCTAGTTTGCGCGATCGCCTCAGTTAAGTCAGGATCGCCATAATCTCCGCCATCGACATTCCAATCTCGACCACAAATGGATTCAGTCTGGTTTCCCAAACCATAAGGACCATTGTGGGAAATAAAAATCAAATTTTTATGGGCAGCATTTTGTGCCGCATTCACTATTTGTTGAGTAGATTCCTCAAAATTTTTGACCCCATAGCGATCGCGGTAAAACTGGCTATTTCTCCAGACCGAACCACCCCAGCTAAAAGGGCGACTCCCCACCACCGATAATGCCAGCTGAGGCACATCTAATTTATCAAACCCGACATGAGCTTGACCCAGCAAATCGAGCTGTTGCTGTACCCGATCTTCGGTTGAGTGATCGTAGGGAGCCTTTTGTCTTCCCCAGGAAGAGGCACTATACCAAGCATCGTGATTGCCCAGAATTACTGCTTTGGGGAGGTTAAGGGAGGCAATTTGGCGCACTATGCCTACCGACTCATTACCAAAATCTCCCACAAACAGAACTAAATCTACCCCAAGATGCTGTAAAGCTTGGTGATCTTCCTGTTCCCATAGATCATGGACATCTCCCACAACGGCGATTGTAATTTCTGATTTAATCTGCGTCATTAATATAGCAATCCGATTTTATTGGTGAAAAAAGTTAAATCTTGGAATAGGCATCAATACTGCTATACCAACTGTCATCAATGATTTTAAAAGTCTACTCTGATCAACGTACTAGATAAAAATAGTTAAAAAGTTAAATTAAGCAAATAAAAATTCTAGCTTCAATAATAAATAAGTATTTTGCCCTATTGAGATTCATCGTCTCGATCATCAAAATTTGATCGGATCAGACACCAATTAAACTGCGCCGTTGTTTTTACTAAAAATGATCATGACTGTCTTCAAAATTAGCTGAAGATCGTACCTCAAACTCCAATTGCGCTGATATTTCAAATCCAGTTTGATAACGTCCTCAAAATTACGTACCTGAGAGCGACCGTTAACCTGCCATTCCCCAGTCATTCCTGGCTTCACGTCTAGCCTTTGCCATTCAGGAATTTGATAGACTTCTACCTCTTCAGGAGTTGGAGGACGAGTTCCCACCAAACTCATATCTCCTTTGAGCACATTCCAAAATTGGGGAAACTCATCTAAGCTGGTACGCCGCAAAAATTTCCCAATTGGGGTAACGCGGGGGTCGTTGTCATTCTTAAAAAAAGCCCCGCTAGCTTGATTTTCTACCTGCTTTTTCAAGATCTCAGCGTTGGCATACATCGAACGAAACTTCCAGATCTCGAACTTGCGACCCATCCAGCCACAGCGCGTTTGATGAAACAGAATTGACCCTTCGCTGCTAGCTTTGATGGCGATCGCCAAAGGAATAAAAATAATTCCTGTAATTGTTAAGCCGACAATTGCGCCGACAATATCTATCAGACGCTTTACTACCGATCTGACGGAAGGATGAGTCTCTGGAGACTCTTTGGGTGACCACTCAGCCGAAGACTGAATACTCAGAACATCGGTTAGTCCTGTCATGGATAAGGTCGCCATTACAGGAGGCTGAACCGATTCCAATATTAGCTCGGTGTCATGAGCCTGTGCCGATTTGAGATTGGCAATCAAGGCCCCTATGCCGCTACTATCAATAAACCTAGTTTTACTAAAATCGAGAAGGATCTGATGATGAGGGCTATTTTCCGCCAGTAGTTGTCCTACTGTTTGCTTAAACACTAGGGCTTCTAACACCGTCAGGCGCTCGGGTATCTCTACAACTGGGCAATCCTTAATAGAAGATAAAGGAAACAAGATCTCTGGTGTCTCGTCAATCATTAATTCTCAATTTTAGTTATCAGCATAATCTAAAAACATTGATGACGATAAGTATTAGTTTAAATGAATTAATTGATGCAAACTAATAAATTCGCCTACTTTGAACGAGGGTAGTTTTGAACCTGGTTAACTCACAAAGAGCTAGCCCGCATGTACGCTGACGAGTCGTAAGCTTGAGGAAACCTCAAGCTGATGATCGACTGGTGCTTGCACCGCTCGATGATTTCATCCATAAAACCAAACATGTAATCTAGATAACATTTTTAAGAGACTATTGTAGTCAACCTACCCAGATCTTTACTTGTAGTAAGTATGCATTTAGTTTCGTTAATTAAATTTAACACTAATTGTCAATTGATAAATTAGGAACCAAAGCTATTTTGATCAATTTAGCTAGCTGATATTTAAGTTTATTCTAAAGGCGGTTTTCTCTCCTCCCAATTGGTTCCCTACCCTCTTTGGTTCTTGCTTTATCTCTAGATGCGCTACGACGTAGCGCTTGAAGACGTTCTTCGTACTTTTTCCTTTTACGACGACTGGGAGTCATTTCAATTAAAGTTTTTAAAGCACTACCAAGACTTTTATAAGCGTTGGGTAGAGAATAGCCAAAGCGTGTTGCCAGAGCGATCGCTTTTTCATCGGCTTCAATGGCTTCGGTGATAGTTTTTTCGCTGCTGTTTTTTTGCCAGAGACGATAGCCAGAAATACCACATAAGGATAAAGCCAGCAACAACAACAGTCCGTCTTGTACCCACAATTCGCCCACAGCTCCACCCAAGCCAATTGCCAGAGCCGCCATTTCCCAACCTTCTTTGGGAATAGTATCGTTTTGAACCCGAGCGACCTCATGCCAAAATAATAAGTTACGCTGATCGATGGCTAAACTATCCCATTTAGCTAGGTCAATTTGAATCTCAATTTCGTCCTTGCCAATTTCTTCGCTACGCACTAAGGGGGGATTAACTTCGGTTGAACCTTCGACAATTACCCAACTCTGAAGTTCAGGGGGTAGCAAGGTTTTCAAACGACGCAGTTCATTAATTTCTGCTCTAGCGGAGGAGGTTGCATAACTCATACGTCTAATAAACTAATACTCTAATTATCAGTAATTTCTAAGTGTACTCACTTTTTTATGATATCTAAATTTATTTGCTGATTAAATTGCTTGGGTTCTGGAGTATTCCCAGATAAACTTAAGACTTAACAAATGTTTTAGATTTGGGATCAATATACTATGTTTATGCCGAGCAAAAAATATTTGAGCCTGATTCTTTTTCTGAGTTTTGGTTTTATATTAAGTGTTATTTTTGCTAATTTAGGTCACGATGCAGTTCAGGCTAGCACTACAGAAGTTTTAGCCCAAGCAACTGCTAATCAAGGGGTTGCTCAAGTAAATCTGTTTCAGGCAATTGTCCTGGGCTTTGTTCAGGGAGCAACCGAATTTATCCCCATTAGCAGTACGGCACATTTAAAAGCCATTCCTGTGTTTTTTGGCTGGGGCGATCCTGGGGTTTCTTTTATTGCTGTGATTCAGCTTGGTAGTGTGGCGGCGGTTTTATCTTATTTTTGGTCAGATTTAACTCAAATTACCCAAGGCATGATGAAAGCAGTCCGCACCTCGGACTATGATTCCCAAGATTTTTGGTTAGCGGTGGGGATTGGTGTCGGCACAATTCCCATTATTATTCTGGGTGTGCTGTTAAAAGTTTTTGAACCAGCATTTTACGAAAGTACCCTCAGAAGCATGCCTTCAATTGCCATTGTTTCCATTGTCATGGCTCTTCTATTGGCATTAGCAGAAAGCGTTGGTAACCAAAAGCGTAATTTTAAGGATTTGACGGTTAAAGATGGTATTTTGGTAGGTCTGGCTCAAGCATTGGCAATTATACCTGGTGTATCTCGTTCAGGTTCGACTATGACTGCTGGTTTATTTAATAATTTAGACCGCTCAACCGCAGCGCGATTTTCCTTTTTATTAGGAATTCCCGCGATCCTAATATCTGGTTTGGTTGAGTTAAAAGAATTAATTTTCCCTACCGCAGGAACTAGTTTTGAATTGATCCCCTTGATTGGCGCATTGATATCTTCAGCGGTGTTTTCCTATTTAGCGATCGCCTGGTTATTGGAATTTCTTAAAAGAAGAAGTACCTGGGTTTTTGTTTGGTATCGGTTAGGTTTTGGGGTATTTATTTTAGCTGCTTTAGCCCTAGGCTGGATTAAAGGATAACCGAAAAAATAGAAATTGAGACTATCTGATGTGTCGCGATGTATGTGACAATAAGATACTTCAAAATACTTTACAAATAATCTTAGAGAGCTATTTTTTCTCAATGTATGGGACATTAATAGTCAATTTGGGAATGCTTAGATTACAAACAAAATTAATCTAATACATCTAAGTTGTTCCTATGCCTCACACTGTAGAAAAAGCAAATCAAGCAACGGCTAATTTTTCTGTTCAAATAAATGAGATTATCAATAAGCGAAAAGATTTAGCTCAAAAGGTTCAGCATGCTAAAAATAATGTCGATAAATTATTGCAATATTTGCTAGAGCTTAAAGGCAAAAAGGTAGATGCTTTATCTGCGTTGAAAGACCAGCAGACAAAGGAACGATTAAACTGTATTGACTTTGAGAGTTTGATTGTTCAACTGAAAAAAGAACAAATTCAGCTTGAAAAGCTTTTAACTAGATTTGCTCGAGAAACTATTAATATAGCTGTTGTTGGCAAAGCAGGGCAAGGTAAAAGTACGTTACTCCAAACTTTAACTGGACTAGATGATGCGATAATTCCCAGTAGTAAGAACGATCACTGTACAGCCGTAAGAAGTAAAATATCCAATCATTTAAATGATGAGACATCAAAGCAATTTGAAATTATCTTTCATGATCAAAAATCATTCTTTGAAGAAGTGATTTTTCCATATTATTCAACGTTAGAACTTAAAGGAAATAAACCTAATGATTTAGAAAATTTTATAGCTAATCCTTTAGCACAATTAATACATGAAAACAAAAGCAATCAAACGATATATGAACATTTAGAAAAATATCATAAAAAATTAAATGACAATCCTAATTTATTCTTAGATAACGATCAAAAGTTAGCGATTAATGAATCGAAGTTGAGGAATTATATCGCTCAAAATCAAAACAACAATCTCGAATATTTGACAGTAAAGGAAATTGATATTAAGTGTGTATTTCCCAGAGCAAAAGAAATGGGAATTGAAAAGCTATCTTTCATAGATATGCCTGGTTCTGGAGATGGAAAAAGTCATAACTCTGCCAATCTACTTCAAACCTTGGGCAAGGATATAGATTTTGTATTATTTGTATATAAACCTTCAGCTCAATTTCGAGAAGAAGCAGAAAAAAATGCTAATTTACAAGACTTATTTCACAATAGCCAGAGAAAAGATGCTATCTCTAATTTACCGATTAATCAGTGGTCATTTTATGTTGTAAACTATCATCCGTCTTCAGATCCAGAACATGATAACAGAGAATCTTGTGATAAATTCAAAAACATTATTCAACAAAAAGGCTATGTTGCTGATACTGTTATTGCCAATTGTAAAAATGAGAAAGAGACAACAAGCAATATCTTAGCTGCTGTTCTCAAATATTTAGCTCAAGAACTCAATAATCTAGATGAGCAATATGCAAGTAAATGTCAGATAAGCTTAAAGGAATTTCATAATATTCTCCAAGAAAAGTTGAATCAAGCTTCAATTTATGGGATCCAGGCTAGTTCGGATAGCTTTGGTGATTTGACTACTAGATATACTGATTTATTTAATAATAGATTTAAAGAGCTAAAAATAGAATTAATTAAGCTTGCTAAAGATTTGGATTCTCGAAAAAACAATAAAAACCAACAGATAGAAAAATTTATAGATACAGCTATAAAAGATAGCGATGCAGATAAATTATTACCTTCCCTTGAAGAAATAAAAACTGAGATAGATATAGATGGGTATCTTTATGTACACAATCAGTATTTAAAAAGATTAAAAGCAGATATACTAACACCTTTTAATGACATTGATGAATGCTTCATCGAATCTTTGACAGATACTAAAAAAGAAGTAGTAGGAATATTAGTAGAAGTAGGTGGATTAGATAAAACCATTAAAAACTATAATGAAAATTATGATTTCAAAACAAAAGTTAATTTTTTCAGCGATTTATTGCAGGCGATTCCAAATCATTGGAAAGTTGAAAAGTTAAGACAGGCTATCGAAAATATACATAAATTCACAATTAATTATCGTGCTGAAATAGAAGGAATCATCAGAGAAAAAAACAATATAAAGCATTTGATTCCAGAGCAAACCACTCATACTGTAAAAACTTTATCCAGGGAATTAGAAGAAAAAGTTAATCCCAAAAAATTTCAGGAAAATGTCCCAAAATATACAAGAGATGCTCTCATAGCAGCTCATACAGCAGTAATCAAAAACTCTGAAATCAAATTAAGAAAGCTATCAGAAGATCCTAACAAGAAACTAGTAGAGATGATTAGAACCTTTATTGATGAAGCTTTTGAAGCAGAAGGAGTTAAAGATGATTGGCGCAAATTTTTAAGTTACTATTTGGTTGAAATTTGGTCAGATGAATTTGGTTCCGATGCTAATGATACTAAACTGAAACAAGAGTGGATGAAGATAGTAGAAGATACCAAGCAAGTGAATAATTCAGACGTACTTAGCTTTTTATCGTAACCAATTATACTGTTGATAACAACGTAAGTTGAATTGTAAAAGTTGGGCTTGAACTGATATCGTTTTTAACGTGTTGCAACTTTTTCTCTTGAGTCCATTCTTGATATCATTAACAATTATGAGCCAAGCTACTGTTCAACCAGCAAAAATTAGTCGCGTCTTACCAGATTCTATTGCCGCCGAGATTGGCTTTGAGGCTGGTGATGCCATTATTTCTATTAATCAGACTCAACCTCGTGACTTAATTGACTATCGTTTCTTGTGTAGTGATGAGTATCTAGAATTAGAAGTCGTAGATGCCTCGGGAGAACTGCATCAAATTGAGATTGAGAAAGATTATGATCAAGATCTCGGGCTGGAATTTGACACAGCTTTATTTGATGGTTTAATTCAGTGTAATAATCACTGTCCTTTTTGCTTTATCGATCAGCAGCCCCCTGGTAAACGAGCCAGTCTTTATGATAAAGATGACGATTATCGCCTCAGCTTTCTTTATGGTAGCTATCTGACCCTAACCAACCTAAAAGAAAAAGAATGGCGGCGGATTGAGCAAATGCGCCTTTCTCCCCTTTTCGTCTCAGTTCATGCTACTGAATCAGAGGTAAGAACTCGACTACTTAAAAACAATCGTGCTGGGTTAATTAAGTCTCAGTTGCAATGGTTTCAGTCACGACGTTTACAAATACATGCCCAGGTTGTAGTCTGTCCTGGAATTAATGACGGGGTGCATTTAGAAAGAACTTTGCTGGATTTAGCCTCATTTCATCAAGGAGATATTCCTGCGGTGGCTTCAGCGGCGGTGGTTCCCGTGGGCTTGACTCGCTTTCGTCCCCCAGAAGATGAGCTAGTGCCTGTAAGTCGAGCAAAAGCCATAGAGGTAATTGAACAAGTACAGCAATTACAGTCCAAGTTTAAACAGCAGTTTGATAGTACCTTTGCTTGGTTAGCCGATGAGTGGTTTCTGATTGCAGGGCAAGATGTTCCCCCTGAATCACATTATGAAGATTATCCCCAGATTGGTAATGGGGTTGGTTCAATTCGTCTATTTCTCAGGCAGTTTCAAGCTACAGCACAAGAAATGTTACCCCAAAGTATAAAACCAAAACGTAGCTTAACTTGGGTTGTCGGTAATGCGGTAGAGCATGCTTTCCAACCATTAGTGGCGCAGTTAAATGAGGTGGCAGGTTTAGAGGTTAACTTAGTTGCTTTAAGTAGCGAATATTGGGGACAGGAAATTACCGTCACTGGGTTGTTAACGGGACAAGATTTGCTAGCAGGATTGGGACAAAAAAATTTACGAAACGGCATTTTGTTACCATCTCTGATGCTTAAACACGATGATACTAAATTTCTCGATGACATGACTGTAGAAGATGTTAGCAATAAGTTAGAAGTTCCTATTTACCCTGTGGGTGACGTAGCTGAGCTAATTAAACAATGTTTAAAATCCGTGGCATAAACTGATTTTGTAGTTAATCGTTAGCTTTTATAGTCGTTCTAATTAGTTAACCTACGATTCTAATTTATTCGTTCGGGGGATTGGGTATTAGGGACTAGGGACTGAGAAATCTAAAATAGTACTCTTTTATGCTTTAGTTCTTATTTAGAATTACTATACAAATCAAATCCCTAAATTACAAAGCAAACATTTAAAAAAATTAAGATCGCTTTTAACTATCTGAAAGTTTGTTCAAGATTTGAACTGTGTAGATAATTCGTCAGTTGTAACTAGCAGTTCCTCACAGTTTAGTTCATTTGTATTGACATGTTTGACCTACTCCCTACCAACTCTCTATGACAATGCACTAAATGAAATCTAACTTCTTTGCGTCTTTGCGTCTCTGCGCGAGATATAAATCCAAAATATTAAATGCAACTTCAGAGAGAAATGGTATTAGCATTGATTGCTATGAGGCGTTGATTACTTAACCAATATAACCGTTAAACATTGTAAATTAATCTAATATACGCCTGATGTAAAATTAGCTTTGTTGTTTGTTGTTAGTCCATAAAAAACGATCCGCTCTAGAGTACCATTAGATATCAATTACACGTAGCTGTTGACTGTTTACTGATAACTGTTTACTGATAACTGTTTAGCTACTTGCGGTCTACCCCAAATTACAGTCTCCTGCTGATAAATTACCATTCCTGGCTTGGCTCCTTTTGGCTTAAAAACATGCTTGGGTTCGGTATAAATCACGGGAACCTGTTCGCTTTCACGGGCTTGACTGTAATAAGCCGCCAAATCTGCCGTAAACTGGAGATCTTCTTCTGTCGCTACTGCACCAGGTTCTAGGCGCAACAAGACATGACTTCCTGGGATTTCCTGGGTATGAAACCAGAGGTCGTACTCTACCGCAGTGCGAAAACTAAGAATATCGTTTTGACGGTTATTGCGACCAATCCAAATTTCACATCCTGATGGTGCAGTGTAGCGATAGGGCTGCGAGTCTTGATCGATTTTGCGATCGCCTGAGTCCTGACGTTCTGCGGTTAGATATTCTTGCTGGATTAATTCTTCTTTGATTTCGCTGAGTGCCTGTAGATCTTCAGTACTACCTGTATGACCTTCCTGTAATTGGTTGAGGGCTGTTTGCACTTGAGTTAGATAGTTGATCTCTGCTTCCACCTCTTTGAGTAAGGGAATCACAGCATCTTTGGCTCGTTTCAGTTTCTGACTTTGCTTGTATACAGCCTGGGCGTTTTGAGCAGGGTTCTTTTCTGGGTTGAGCTTAATTTTTACTGGTTCCCCTGTAGTAAAGTCTTTTAGGGTAATAGACTTCATTCCTGGCTGTAATTCGTGGAGATGTGCCATTAATAAGTCTCCCTGTTGTCGATAGCTTTCAGCATCCGCTGATTGGGTTAGTCGCTGGCGAAAAGTAGCGGCTTTGACGTTTAATTTTTTAAGCAGGTTATTGAGCTTCTGGTTCAGCTGATGGTAGAGCTGTTTGAACTGTTGCCTATTTACTGCTTCGGTATAGTAGCCATTAAGTAAAGTTTGTACTTCTGCCACAGGTTTGGTTTTGTTCCAGCCTAAGACCGTATAACCATCGGGCAACCAACCTGGGTCAAACTGCTGCGTCTCCAAAATAGTTAACCACTGCTGCCAATACTTAAATAACTCCTGCCATTGCTCAGGCTGTAAAGTTTCAGTTGCTTGTTGCGGCGATAAACCTGCGGCGATCGCAATTTCTGCCGCAACTCTAGGACTTAAACCTCTGTATGATTTAAGCAATTGTCGTTTGAGTTGACCAGGAACCAAACTTACTCTTGATTGCCAACGGGTAAAGGATTCTTCTAGTTTAGGAGTTGTTCCTGTTAGGGGCGGCGGGACTTCATAGGGTTGACCAGTTTGCAGCGGACGGACACTAGACTGAGAAGCGCTTATTTGACGCGCTGGAGCAATAATTTGTTGTTGAGCATCGGTTAGAATTACGTTGCTGTATTTGCCCATAATCTCCACATACAGATGCCATAGCGGTGCTTCCCCTGGACGGGTGGCAAACTGGAGGTCAATTACCCTTTCCCAAGGTGCGATCGCTTTGATGCCCGTTAAGGCTAATCCTTTGAGTTGATGACGTAACTGATCGCTAAAGGTAAAAGTATCTTTTGTCCGAGGTGGTGGATCACCAAGATTAATCCGCGCTGCTTCTGGATGCCAGCAGATAGTAAGCCAAGGCTTTGCTTTGAGAGTTCGTAGCGCTAAAGAAATTGTAAAGCGATCGCGCTGGTATACTTGTTCGAGACGGGAGGGAATCCAGTCTCGATTTAGTTCGGCACAACTTGCCATTAAGGTCGTGTAGTCAACTGGTTGCATAATAATAATCCAGGATTAATATGTGATTTGGCAGTAAATTATTGTGATTTTGGCTACATATTGTGTAAATTATTGCCAAAAGCTAAAATTTCCTTAAATAGCGTCGTTTACATTTCTTTTTGCTTGTAAATCAAAGTTTTAAACTATAGTATTAAAACTATATTTTCTGAATTTTTTACTTGGCGAGAAGTTAATCTAAATGTCACGAATAAATAATTATGGATATTCAATTAATCAATATTGGTTTTGGTAATATTGTTTCCGCTAATCGTATTATTGCTATTGTTAGTCCCGAATCCGCCCCAATCAAAAGAATTATTACCGAAGCTAGAGAAAAAAGTTTACTCATAGATGCAACTTATGGTCGTCGTACTCGGGCAGTAATTATTACTGACTCCTCCCATGTGGTGCTTTCGGCAATCCAGCCTGAAACCGTAGCTCATCGCTTTGTGGTCAATAAAGACAGTAAAGAAACCTAGCCTAATCAGATTATCATTAATGTCATCAGACGCAGCACAACCAGGGAAACTAATCGTAATCACTGGACCTAGTGGCGTTGGTAAAGGCACCTTGGTTAAGGGACTTTTGCAGCGTCATCCTCAACTCAAGCTATCCATTTCCGCAACTACCAGAGAGCCTCGCCCTGGTGAGACGGAAGGGGTAGATTATTTTTTTCTCAATAAAAAAGACTTTGAGACAGCAATTCTCAATCGCGAACTTTTGGAGTGGGCGGAATATGCTGGTAATTACTATGGTACGCCCCAGGCGACCGTGGTAGAGCAGATCAATCTGGGCAATTATGTGTTGCTGGAAATTGAGTTAGTGGGCGCTAGAGCGATCGCTAATATTTTTCCTGCGGCACGGCGAATCTTTATTTTACCTCCCTCAATTGAAGAGTTAGAAGCCAGAATTAGAGCCAGAGGTACCAACACAGAAGAATCAATTGCCAAGAGACTTACTATTGCTAGACAAGAAATTGCTGCTAGTAATGAATTTGATTATCAAATAGTTAATGATGATTTAGAACAGGCGATCGCTCAGCTTGAAATTGCAATCTTTGACTGAATTATTGTTGATAACTATTTAACTAACAATTTAAATTTGATATCGAGCAAAATACAGCAAACTTATATTCTTATTACTATTATTTTATGGCTTTTTTACTCTCAAAATCATAGATATAGCTAGAACAAGTTCATTTCTTGAATAAAAATTTATCTTGTAAATTATAGTCGTTCTAATTAATTGACCTACCATCTCAGTAATTTGTTCGGGGGATTAACAAAGGCGTATAGTGAGTACATGCGGCTAAAGCCTTTGTTCGGACTTGCTTCGCAACCGCCGCATGTATTAGGGAGTGATAATTAGTACATACTTTCGCCTGGTTCTTATTAGGAATGACTATAAAAGATTAAAAGCATTAATTACAATAAATCAGATTTATTATCTGGTGAATAATACAAAGCTAACCCTCAGTTTATTTATATGGGTTATCGGCAATCGGTAGATCGACATAACAATCTTTATTCTTAATAGCAGAATTGTTATCAAAATACTTTTCCAGCTCAGTGAGAATCGCTCAATCAAGACAAACGAATAAGGCTCATAATGTCAATGTAAAATAAGGCAAAATAACCGAGACTTAACGGTAGCTTTAGATTTAATTTACCTTTAGCTGAGAAATTATTAAAGGCTCATAACATAAATCGATTCGCAGATATACGAGCAATCAATGGAGAGAGCGATGTTTGATCATTCTCTCAATTTACCCATCAAATTTAGCTTGTGATATTAGCAATTGATTTTAACCGTGCCATGACTGCATAGATTTAGCTAATTGGAAATACTTTGACAACATGGCAACATTAATCAGTGAATTTCAACCAAATCCCATCGGGGAAGATCCTAGCACTCAGACTATTGAACTGAGTGGGACACCAGGATCATCTTTTACAGGTGCGATCATTAGTATTGAAAGTGATGGCAATGATGGAACAGTAGATAGTGCCGCATCAGTTTCGGGAACTTTTGATAATGATGGATTATTGACGGTGGATATTCCCGATTTGGAGAACCCTTCATTCACGGTTGCGCTGTTGTCTGAATTTACAGGAACAGTTGGCACAACCGACATTGATAGCGATGATGACGGGGTTGCTGATGACCTATCTACCTTGGGAACTGTGTTTGATGCGATCGCAGTACCAGATGCGGTGGCGGATGAAGCATCTTTATATGCAGATGATCTGGGGGGAACCAACTTTGCTTTTACAGGTGATGAACCCCGTCTTGTCTTTCGTGATGGCAGCGTAGGAGATCTGTTTGCAGTCAACGATCCTGATAATGGAGAAGTGTTTGATATTAATGGAGTTAATGTTACTCCAGCAATCTTTGATGCTGATCCTACTAGTGGGACTGATACCTTTGGGGCAATTAACCCCAGCGTAACTGGAGATCCAGACCCAGACCCAGATCCAGACGAACTTACTCCTATTTCCGAGATCCAAGGTGCTGCTTTAACTTCACCTCTAGAAGGAAGTTCGGTAACTACTAGCGGTATTGTTACGGCAGTGGAGTCCAACGGTTTCTACCTGCAAGATCCTACTGGAGATGAGGATGATGCAACTGCTGATGGTATTTTTGTCTTTACCAGTGATGCCCCTGGAGTAACTGTTGGCGATGAATTAGAAGTTGCAGGTACAGTTAGCGAGTTTACCCCAGGAGGTGTAGATACAGGCAATCTTTCTACAACCCAAATTTCTGGAAGTCCCTCAGTCACAGTTATTTCTAGTGGTAATAGTCTGCCTGAAGCGGTAATTATTGGTGATGGTGGCAGAGTTCCCCCCACAGAAAGTATTGATGATGACCCTAGTAGCTTCAATCCTGATGCTGATGGCATCGACTTCTTTGAATCATTAGAAGGGATGTTAGTTACGGCACAAGATGCAGTAGCGGTGAGTGGCAATACTCCTTTTGGCGAGATATTTACGGTAATTGACGTTGGTGCAGGGGCTACAGGAATTAGCGACCGCGGTACCTTAAATATTAGTCCTGATGATTTTAATCCCGAACGAGTCCAGATTGATGAAGATACAGATATCTTGCCTGGGTTTGATTTTCCTGTAGTTGATACAGGGGCTAGTTTGGGAGATGTTACAGGTGTTGTTACCTATAGCTTTGGTAACTTTGAAATTAATCCCACCGAAGCATTTACTGTTACTCCAACTAGCTTAGACCCCGAAAGCAGCAGCATCGACTCAGGTGGCGACCAGCTTACTGTTGCCAGCTACAACGTTTTAAATCTTGACCCTAACGATGGGGCAGACCTTGGTGGAGATAACGATATCGCCGATGGTCGTTTCGATGCGATCGCTAGTGATATTGTCAATAACTTAAATGCTCCTGACATTATTGGTCTTCAAGAAATTCAAGATAATGATGGCGCAGAAGATGAGGGGGGTGATACCGATGTGGTTGCCGCCGATGAAACTCTGCAACTTTTAGTAGATGCGATCGCTGCTAACGGTGGTCCTACCTACGAGTTTATTGACAACACTTTTATTACTGATGATGCTAACGGAGGTGAGCCTGGAGGCAATATTCGCACGGCTTATCTGTACGATCCTAGTCGTGTTGATTTAGTTGAAGGTTCTGTAGCTTCCTTTGGTAGTCAAGCGCCTGGTGGGGCATTTGAGGGTTCTCGTTTACCTTTGGTTGCGGATTTTGAATTTAATGGACAGGAAGTTACTATCGTCAATAACCACTTCACTTCTAAAGGTGGCAGTAGTCCTATCTTAGGAGTAGATCAGCCGTTTGAAGATCTGCAAGAAGACTTTACTGTTAATGGTGGTCTTGATGAACGGATCGCCCAAGCCCAAGCCAATGATGCTTTTGTAGATGAAGTTTTAGCAGCTAACCCCGATGCTAATGTGGTGGTTTTAGGTGACTTAAACGAATTTGAATTTATTTCTCCCGTAGATGAAATTATCGGTAGCAGCCTGACAAATCTAGTGGATACCTTACCCGAAGATGAACGCTATAGCTTTATCTTCCAAGGTAATTCCCAAACACTAGACCATATTTTAATTAGCGATAGTTTGGTTGATGGTGCCGAATTTGATATTGTTCACGTTAACGCCGAATTTGCAGCAACAGACGAACGTGCCAGCGATCACGATCCACTTTTAGCTAGTTTGGCTTTAGAGTCTATCGATCCACCTGAACCAGAAGTCAACGAAGTTAACGGTACCCGCAATGATGATGATTTGAGCGGTACTAGTGGTGATGATTTTATTACAGCCAACAATGGTAACGATACCGTTAGTGGATTAGGAGGTAACGATACCATTGAAGGTGGTCGCGGTGGTGATATCATCAGCGGTGGTGTTGGTGATGATGTTCTAGCAGCAGATCGCGTTGACCGCTTTCAAGATTTTGATGGTGAGGTCAGTGAACTGCGGGGTAATGCTGGCAATGATACTTTAATCGGCGGTGGCAAAAACGATCTTATGATTGGCGGTCAAGGGAATGATGAGCTTTTTGGTCAATCTGGTGATGATGAGCTGCGGGGTAATGCGGGAGACGATCTGCTCAATGGTGGAGTTGGTAATGATGTCTTAATTGGCGGTCAAGGAATGGATACTGCTGACTACTCCGATTTGGTATTTAACGGAGTATTTGGTACCGTTGCAGGATTAGATGGTAATTTAACTAGTGACACCTTAATTCACTCCAGTGCTAATAATGCTCTGACTTGGACTGATACCATTACCAACATCGAAAATGTCACTGCCACGATTCGCAATGATCGCCTAATTGGTAGTCCTCAAGATAACGTCTTTGATGGTCAAGGAGAAGTTGGACGTAGCGATCGCCAAACTGAATTTGTGGCTCTCAGTGGAGAAACTTATACCGTTATTGCCGATGTGGTTGAATATACAGGCGCGCAAAGCGATTTCAGCTTTGCAGGAAGTGCTGATAACTTTACTGCGAGTGCCAATGGTGAAGGTACAGATACTCTAATCGATATTGAATTTGTCAGATTTAATGCCGATGATGCTGTAGTTGCAACTTCTGATCTTAGTTTTGCTTAGTACTTCTAGTTCAGATAATGATATCTCAATATAAGCCTTGAGCTTAATTTGCCTAATTATAAAGCGATCGCCAAGTAAATTCTTGTTATGGAGAAGTGCGATCGGTCGGCTACGCGCAGCGTAATCGCTTTTCTTATTTATTTCATTGCCAATTATTCGGAAATTTTCTTCAAGGTTGCAGTTAATTGCTGATATTGATACGCCTGGTGTGAATTAGCTCCGTTAATAAGCTCTAAGCTCTAAGCTTTAAGCTTGAGAAATAGAAAATCAAGCAAATCAATCTATATTTCTTGACCTCATACTCCAAAATGATTTGAGCTTCTGCTCTTGTATTTCTTATGGCTTATGGCTTATGGCTTA
>JBCDDK010000008.1:0-92369 GCA_039180345.1 Cyanobacteria bacterium P01_G01_bin.39
ATTTTTTAGAGATTAAAATCGGCTCTTCTTTATATTTATTTAACAATTAAATTTGATTTAATCCAAACTTAAACTTGTCAAAAATATTTATTCATAACCCCAAAAAAATGACCTCCGCTACTAATTATTTTCAATCATTTACCAGGAATTCTTAAACTTGGGAACAATATTCCCAGTTTTTTTGGAAAAAATATATCCCTTAACTGGGCTGGAGGAGTATTATGCCAAACAAGAGAAGTAGAAGAAAAAAGACCAGAAAGTACTTATGTCCTTTTTGCGAACAAAGGCTATGGAGACTAGGACAGACAAAACATAATTTAATTTACAAAAATGCTGAAGAAATAAGAGACAACACTGGCATGTCTACTAAAAAAGCCAAGCTGTTGTCTCTTCAAAGTAGTACTTACTTGGATAGCAAAAAGTGGATTGAAGCATTCTGTTGTCCTAGTCACGGTATGATGTGGCTTCTGATTGCAGTTGAAGAAGATAGCTACGAATACCGACTAGCCCAAGAAAAAGACTGGTTGCAGGCTGATAAAACTATAGACCCAAGAGTTTCTAATCCTTCAGTGAGTGAATTTACCCTGAGAATGAGTCGTAAACCAGGGTGAGTCTGATTCGGTCTAAGCAGGCTTCTTTGTTGTTCGGCAGAGTACCTTGAACCAAATCAGGACATCAAATACTTAAATAAAATAATCAAATTCAATGATACCAAAAAAAGAATTGTTGAATATTCCCATAACTTGCCTACCGTTTGAAGAGCAAATTATGCTGATGTTGCGCTGGGCAAAATTGCGAACTAGTAAAGTGGTCTGTTTGGCTAATGTTCACATGCTAATGGAAGCTTACTGGAATCCTACTTTTGCTCAAGTGTTGCATCGAGCAGATTTGGTTACTCCTGATGGTAAGCCACTGGTGTTGATGCTGCGACGCTTGGGAATTAAACATCAAAACCAAGTAGCAGGTATGGACGTATTTCTCAATATGTGCAACCTAGCCGAGCAAACTGGGATTAAAGTTTACTTTCTAGGCTCGACAGAGAGCGTTCTTGAACAAATTACCCAGAAGCTCAATCGAGAACACCCAGTACTACAGGTCGTAGGTGCAAAGGCGATCGCCAAGGTGACAATTGAAGAGATTTTGGCGGGTCAGGATCTTGATTTAATTGCCGAGATCAATCAAAGCGGCGCTGGTATTGTATTTGTGTGTTTAGGATGTCCTAAACAGGAAATCTGGATGTCCCGTTATCAGGGTTCAATTGAGGGGGTGATGATTGGTGTTGGGGCAGTATTTTCCATGTATGCAGGAATTAATCCTCGGGCACCTCATTGGATTCAAAAGGTAGGATTAGAGTGGTTATACCGTCTGTTGCAAGAACCACGTCGTCTCTGGCGGCGCTATGGTTCGACCATCCCCCCTTTCGTCTATTTAGCGCTTCGAGAGCTAGCCACACCCTACAAACAAAAGTTAAGTCAAGCACGTTGGCAGTCAACCGCTCGGAATGTGGTGATAGATGTAGATTGTCTCGATTTTGCCGCTGAAAAGCTGGGTGAAATTTTAGTTCGGCAAGAGATCATTACAAGAGATGAACTTAGGTTAGCTTTGTTGCAACAGTTTTCTCAACCTCACCTCAAGCTGGGTCAGATTTTAGTTCGTCTTCGTTTACTGTCTTTGTCGCAACTAAAGTTTTATCTCAGAAATCAAAATGCTCGATTTGGGGATCTATTGTTAGAGAAAAGAGTTTTAAATCACCGCAGCCTAAATAATATTATGCTCCTGTGTCAGAAGTCAGAGCAAAAGATCGGTGAAATTTTGTTAGAACAAAGTGTTGTTTCTGAGGATCGACTTAAAGAGCTGTTAATCGAACATTACACTAGAAGAAAAGGTTTGTTTTTGGCTGAGAATATAGCTGATGCTGATTTGCCGTTGCTAGTTCGTTGATTAGTCATGATGGGTTAACTTTAAACCTATCAGCCTACATAAGAATAGTACTAAGAATAAATTGCCTAAAATTACCTGAAGCCACATGCTGCAACTTGTTAAAAGACTGCTTTATATTATTCCAGCCAGTAAAAAAAGCTTGGCATGGATGGTATTTTTATTTATGTTTTCTTCTGCCCTGGAAGTAATCGGCATTGGCGCCATCGCACCGTTTATTAATCTAGCGGGCAAGCCTGAACTAATTCATCAGCAGCCAATTTTAGAGCAACTGTTTACCCTCTCTCGAATGACTGAGGCAAGCCAATTCGTTGCTGCTTTAGGTATAGTCGTGATGTTTATGTTTTGCCTCAAAGTTGTGATTGCCTGGTTAACCCAGGTATTTATCTTTAGGTTTAGTTGTAGACAGCAGAGGCTATTAATTGACAAACTTTTAGATAGGTATTTGGCGGCTAACTACACTTATTTTTTGGAAAAAAATAGTTCTTATGTAGTTGATAATGTGATTGAGGTGGCAAATAAATTCACCGTTATCGTACAACCTTTATTCGTTTCTGGTGCCAATATTTGCATAGCTGTTTCTCTATTTGCTCTGCTTTGGTATACCAGCAGTACAGTAATGATAATTCTGCTGACTATCTTGCTGCCAGTGATCTTGATCATTAACTCATTTAAACAACGAGTGCAGGCTTGGGGGCGGCAAAATCGACTAAGTAAAAGACAGCTTATACAAACCATTAACCATAGCTTAGGCGGTATTAAGGAAACAAAAGTAATCGGTTGTGAAAACTATTTTAAACATCAAGTCTCCTATCATACGAAAGAGCTAGAAGCATCTCAAAGCAGTTTTTTTAGCTTTAATATTCTTCCTCGTTACTTAATTGAAGCAGTTATGCTGGTATCTACTGTTAGCGTAATTTCTTACTTCTTGTTTATTGGCAATGATATCAACGAGCTGCATTCAGTTTTAGGAGTATATGCCTTAGCTTCAATTAGATTTTTGCCTGCTTTTAGCCAAGCAGTTGGTGGAATTAACAGTTTAAGAAATCACAGCTATACCATCAACCAAATTTATAGTGATCTCCAAAAGTTGACAAGAGAAAAAGTAGATCAAAGTCAATCTAGTAAACTGATTAGTAGGATACAGGAAAAGGGTGGCTGGCATTCCACCAGCAAATTAAAATTTCAAACAGAGATCTCCATTGACAATATTTCTTATCGGTATCCTAATCAGTCTCAATATGCAGTTAGAGATTTATCATTAAACTTAAAAAAAGGCGATTCAATTGCCTTTATTGGTAAATCTGGTGCAGGAAAAACTACCTTAGTTGATATTATTTTAGGATTGCTAACTCCTCAGCAGGGGGATATTAGAGTTGACAATGTATCTATTTACAGTAATTTAAGAGCTTGGCAAAATTTAGTGGGCTATATTCCTCAGTCTATATTTTTGGCTGATGACACTATCAAGAGAAATATTGCTTTTGGTGTTCCTGATGAATTGATCGACGCTAATAAACTAAAGCAAGCCATTGAATCTGCTCAACTGTCAGAAGTAATCAGTAAGTTGCCTAACGGAGTTGATAGCCGAGTTGGAGAAAGAGGTATTTTATTATCTGGTGGTCAACGTCAAAGGGTTGGCATTGCTAGAGCTTTATATCATGAAAGGGAGATTTTAGTCTTAGATGAAGCGACCGCAGCATTGGACTATGAGACAGAAAAATTGGTTACGGATGCGATTAATGCTTTAAGTGGTCAGAAAACTTTAATTACTATTGCTCACCGCCTGTCTACTGTCGAAAAATGCGATCGCATATATGAATTACACCAAGGTAATATAGTCAATGCAGGAAGATACAGTGAAGTAACAGGTTTTAAAAAATAGATTTTTGCGAATAACACAAATATATATTCAATACACTTGGAAGATAAATAGATTATGCAAAAATATATGGAGCAATTTGATACTTGCTATGACTTTCCAGAACAAAGTATCGTAAAACGAAATTATATTATTTCTTACACTCCTAGAAGTGGGAGTCATCTAATAGGTCATTATTTAGGCAAAACTGGTCAAATGGGGTTCCCTCTAGAATATTTAAATCCTAATAATTTTCCAGTGTGGCAGCAAAGATTTCAAACTAATGATATTGTCAATACATTTGAGATGATTAAACGGTATCGAACAAGTTCTAATGGATGCTTTGGATGTAAATTAGGTCTTAAGGAATTTGAACGTATTGTTAGCGAAAATAAATTCGATGATGTTTTTTCGGATGCAAAAATTGTGCGTATTCGCAGAAAAGACATCTTAAGTCAGGCTGTATCATTAGCGAAAGCCAAAATGACAGGATCTTTTATTTCCTTACAAAAACCAGTAGCAGAAGCTAAATACAGCCATAAGTTGATCGATGATGCTTTACAAGAAATTATAGTTGATAATGCTCGACTGGATTATATTTTTAATAAAAGAAGTTTCTCATATTTTCAAGTGTACTATGAAGATTTTATCGAAAATCCTGGCAAAATCTTAAAAGATATTGCTTTATTTGTAGGTATAGATCTAAAAATTAATACCCCGTCTGGTGATTTAGAGTTACCGAAAAAGCAGAGTGATGGCATAAACCGAGAGTTTAAAAGGCTATTTATTCAAGAAAATAGAATGTCAAAATTGGATACGGATTTTGAGTTTCTCCAAGACGTTGACTCAGTTCCTATTAAAATGCTGGTTTCGCAACTACTGTCAAGAATAAATCGAAAACTTAATTTTGCCAACAAAGCTAAATTTTCTAAGTCATAGTTTATTCAGGTCAAGCTTGATCTATAAAAGCGATTTTTGTACAACAAATTTATTCTCCTAGATGAAAAATATGAATAAAAAAGAAATATTAATCATCTTTCCCAACGAATGGTTAGCTTATACTCCAACAGTTCTTAACATAGTAGCCAAACTAAAAGATTCATTTGAAATTAAGGTTTTGGCAATAGATGATGGACTTTACAATAATAATAATTTAGTTGCTCAGGAATTTCAATTTATTAAAGTTAATAAAATTGTGCGCCAGCTTGTTAAGTTTATAGATTTGTTTTCATTCAAGCTGGGAAAATTTACTGTAAGAGGAACAAAATTTTATCAATTTGTTAAGATTGCCTTAATTTATTATAATCTCAAGAAAATTTGCCGAGATAACGCAAATAGTGAAATTATTGCTGTAGATTCTATGGGCTTATTTATTGCCCAGAAGCTATTTAAGAAATGCCATTTTCTATCTTTAGAACCACACAAAGATTATTTATTTAGAAAATCCGATTTGAGTCGGATAGAATCGGCAATAGCTCATAGCGAAGAACGTTATGATTACCTATTTAAAGAGTCATCCATCAATGCTTTTATTATTCCAAATTCTCCAATATTTGAGAATGGCTTAGAACCTAAACAATATCCATCCTCACCTTGTCGCGGTATTTTCTTTGGCAATGCTACCCAGAGAAATGGCATTTACTATTGTCTAGACGCAATACGAAGCTCAGAAGACATTTCAATAACAGTCAAAGGGGCAATGTCTCCAGAAGTGCGAGAAAATATATTTCAAAATTATAGCGATTTAATTGATTCTGGTCAGCTCGAAATTGATAATACTTATCTTCAACAAGAAGAAATAATTGAATATCTTTCAAGGTTTTGGTTTGGATTTTGCTTTTATAATTTTGGATACGTAGATGAAGTGACTCATTTTAACTTTACTTCTGTTCCTTCAGGTAAGATGTTCAATTACTATGCAGCAGGTGTTCCAGTTATTGGCTCAAATATTTTGGGTTTAAAAAGCGTGAGAGACTTTGATGCAGGAATTTTATTAGACAAACCATCCCCAGAGACAATTTTTCTAGCAATCAAGCAAATATTAATCGAGCATCAAAAGTATCGCCAGAATTGCTTGAAAGCAGCAGAACATTTTGATTTTGACAAGTCGGTAAACAAGTTTAAAGAGTATCTTCTTCTAAAATAATTTTACTGTTTTAGAATCAAGAAAAGTTTGTTGTCAAGTGCAGAAAAATCTGAGAAAAATAGCCGTTTTGGCGATAAGTACAATTATCTAATCAAAAAAGTGGGATATTCCCGTGATTGCTTAAAATAGTATGACATGAATAGAAATAAAAAAGTTTTGATATGTGGTTACTATGGTTATCATAATCTTGGTGACGAAGCAATGTTAAGTGGTATTCTCACATTGCTCAAAAAAGTACAACCAGATTTAGTTCCTACTGTCCTATCAAGTAATCCATCCAATACCAAAACGATACATTCAATCAAAGCAATTAAACAAGGCGGTAATTTTCTCGACAAATTGCGGAGGCTTTTTCACTATGTGATGAGCGATTACTTCATTCTGGGAGGTGGCGATTTACTTCGTGATACAGCCAAAAGTTCAATTGCGAATTCCTGGCTTAGTTCGGTACAAAAAGCCATTAAGTTTAAATGTTGTACTATCGTTCTGGGTGTTAGTGTTGGTGAAATTTTCAAGGATGAAACCAAGAAGTTAATTCCCGAGGTACTTAATCAAGTTGATTATATTGGTGTTAGAGATTTTCAATCGAAGCTCAAGCTGGAAAATTTAGGAGTTGTGCAAAAAATACATATAGTTAAGGATTTAGCATTAGAAAATTCAGCTAAATATAATTTAAATTTTGACTATTCCCATGAAGAAAAAAAGCCAATAAATGTGGGAATGGCTGTTCGCAAACTTTCTAACAGAGGTCCGTCTGTTAATCCTCAAACTTATTCTAATGTTGCGATTGAGATAGCTGCATTCATTGATTTATTGGTAGAAAAGCATGATGTCAAAATTCATATGCTTCCTTTTCAAGCAAGTCAAGTCAGTAGTAGATTGGACAGTGATGATTATGCTTGTTCATTGGAGATAGTAAATCTCAGCAATTGTCCAGATAGATTCGTAGTTCACCGCTGTTTTGAATCAGTTGAAGAATATATAGAGATGTCTAGGGAACTGGATGTTGTGGTTGGCATGCGTTTACATTCTCTAATTCTTGCAGCGGGCATAGGCATTCCAGCTATTGGAATAGAATACGATCCCAAAGTTCGCTATTTCATGAATGAAGTTAATCAACTCGAAAATATGGTTCCATTAAATTGTTTAGATAGGCATTGTTTGCTGGCGATGGCTGAAAAAATACTTCAAGATCTACCTAATGCTCAAGAAAAGCTAACATCGGGACTAATCACGTACCGCAAAAGTACAGATGAATCAATTAAAACTTTCAAAGAACTATTATCATGCAATTAAGAATAAAAAATATTCTTGATAAATAGGGTAAAAAAATTTGAGAACCAGGAATTTACTTAAATTAAATACTAATGTTTAAGATAGCAGTAAAAGAAGCCAAATCAGTATTTTATTCTTATCGAAATCAAATCAATATAGCTTTATCTCATTATCCTAAGCTACATTCTAGCGTTAGTGTTTATTTGTATGGATTTAGTAATTCTAAATTAGTAAATAATCAAACAGATTTAGTAATAGAAGGATTCCCTGGATCAGCTAATAGTTTTGCTGTAAAAGCCTTTCAAATGGCACAGAACAAAGAATATAAAATAGCTCATCATTGTCATCATCCTGCTCAAGTAATTTCTGGAATTTATAGAGGTATTCCAACCATATTGTTGATTCGCAAACCTGATGATTGTATATTATCTTATACGGTTAGTTCAAATGCCAATATTTTATCTAATGGTTTAAATGAGGGCATAATTATTGATTTGCTACAACAAAATTTAAATAAATATATAAATTTTTATTCGACCCTGTATAAATATAAGGATTCATGTGTAATAGGTTTGTTTGACAGAGTAACTCAAAATTTTGGAGAAATAGTTAATTCAGTAAATCATAAATACAATACTGATTATGATATTTTCATCCATAATGATGACAATACTAATGCTTGTTTTTCAGAACTAACCAAAAATTTTCGCAATATCTTTAAAAATAATAGTTTGGAGATGTCAGTCAGAAAACCTTCTTTAAAAAGAAAAGAACTAAAGCAACTAGTGGAGCCTTATCTTATGTCTACATCCTTACATGATTTGAGAGCTGAAGCTTATGAAATTTATCAAAGTTATAGAGCGTAATTTATAGTCTTCAATAAGAAATATATGAAAAAATTTAAGAATCCCTTTGTTTGTCGGTTATTGAGTAAATAATCTTAAATTATTGAAATTCATCTTCATTCAGTAAACATGTGATTAAACTAAAAACAGAACTCAAAAAAAGCTCTTTACCAGATGCTAACACTGTCGAAAAATTAATGGTTCTAGAGCTTTCTGTAGGAGGACATTATCCAGAATACATTGCTCATTTAATTGATCATTGGCAAAAACAGCAGAAACCAAGACAGTTAGTGCTGGTGGTATCACCTCTATTTCTAAAGCAACATCGGGATGTAGTAGATTTAGCCAAAAAATATCAACCAGATCAAGTAATCGTAATTACTATATCAGCAGCAGAATACGAAAAACTAAAACCATTTGATACAGGTATTAATCGTAATCTTAGAGCATGGCAAGAGTTTCAGCTTTTGCTCAAGTATGCCCGAAAATTTCAAGCCAATCATGTATTTATTCCTTATTTTGACACATTACAAATAGCTCTTATTTTTAATAAATCACTTCCGTTCACATACTCAGGAATATATTTTCGTCCCTCATTTTATTACGACAATCTTGTGGGACACCATTCTTCTCGGCAAGACAAATTCCAGCATTGGCGAGAAAAGATAACTTTATCGCTAGTGCTAAAAAAACCTGAACTTAAAACGTTATTTTGTCTAGATTCTTGGGCAATTAAGTATATTAATCAGCTTTCTCGTGAATCAAAAGCAGTATATCTACCAGATCCAGTCCAAATCCATCCCAATTCAGTATCAAACATAGAACAGTTCAAATCAAACTTAGGAATTGAGGCTTCGCGGCAAGTACATCTTTTAGCTGGTGGTATTGGAAAACGCAAAGGATTGGATAAAATCTTAGATTCAATTTGTTTCCTAAATAGTGAGCTATGTCAAAGATTATGTTTTTTAGTCGTCGGACCAATTGAGGAGAGTTACTATCAAGAATGTCTGGAGAAAGTTAGACAACTTACTAGTAAGTTACCTATACAAATAATCTTTAAAAATCAACACATTTTAGAAACAGAAATTCAAAAATACTTTCAGATTTGCGACGTAGTTTTAGCCCCTTATCAAAGGCATGTGGGAATGAGTGCCATTTTAACTCGTGCTGCGATCGCTCGAAAGCCAGTGCTAGCTCCAAATTATGGATTGATGGGAGAAATAACCCGCCGTTATCGGTTAGGAATTGCCATAAATTCAACTCAAATTCCAGAAATTGCTGAGGGGTTGACTAAGTTCTTAACGGAATCTCCAACTACTTATTGTGACTTTGACTTAATGCAGCAATACGCTGAACAAAATACCCCAGAAAAATTTACCAGCATCATTTTTCAGCATATCTAACAATTAAAACATTATGAGTTATCAGGCATACGATGTAGCCCGACTACACGGCAGGGATGCAGTTTTTCTAAGTCGCTATCTATTAGAAAAGGCTTTAGGAAAAATCAAGCATAAACGACTTGTTTTATGTAATTCATATCCCAAAAGTGGAACCCATTTACTTTATCAAATTCTTTATTCCATACCAGGATTAAATAAATGGGATGATATTGTCTCAATTCAAGCCCTTTGTGGTCTAATGAATACGGCTTCTCATGTTCATTGGAAATTAGGTTCTGCGCCAGATAACTCAATTGTTAGGTCTCATTTAATGCACTGCCAAGAAGTTATTCAAGCACTGCGAGAATTTGATAGTAAGGTAATCTTTATTTATCGCGATTTGAGAGATGTAGCAGTATCTCATGCTCGTTGGACTGCAAAAGAACCACGGACTTTCTTGTATGAATATTATTCACGGTTAAATGACTTTGATCGACAACTTATGTCTTCGATTAAAGGTGTTCCGGTGGGAACTTTTTTTGGCTCTAATATCTCCCACCCCGATATTGGTCAAGATTTTTCTCGATGGCACAAATGGATCTATGAACCCACTGCTTTAGCGATTAAGTTTGAAGATTTGGTTGGTCAAAGAGGCGGTGGATGTGAAGCTACTAGATTGCAAACAATTGAAAAAATAGTCAATTATCTGGAAGTAGATTTGCCAGTAAAACAAATAGCTAGCACTTTTACTTCAGATGTCATGAATCCTGAAGAATCTCATACCTTTAGAAAAGGCGCAAAGGGAACAATTGGGGGATGGAAAGCAGTTTTTAAACCAGAACACAAACGGGCTTTTAAACAGGTGGCAGGTGATTTATTAATCAAATTGGGTTACGAAAGCGATTTTAATTGGTAATCAGCAGTTCATCTGTATCTGCCTTTGCCTTCTCCAAACAGTCAACATTAAAAAATTAAAAATAGGTGAAATCAAATATTATGCCAGTAACAATTAATCAAGATAGACATCAAAGAAGTTATGCCGAAATCAAGAAGACTTACGAACTTGAAAAGAAATTAGCTCGAAAACTCAAACAAGCATCTAAGAATGAAAGAATCAATTTAAATTTATATACAAAAGTATATGATGAGTTTTTTGATCAACTCCCCGAACATCCTGTTCAAAACCTTAAAGACAATCCTCAAGCTACTGCATCAGTAGTCGCTCAATGGATGCCAGTAATAGAGCATTTCTTGCATCCTGAAGCTAAATTTTTGGAAATTGGACCTGGTGACTGTAGTCTTTCTTTAGAAGTAGCTAAAAGGGTAAAAAAAGTCTACGCTGTCGATGTTTCTAATGAAGTGACAAAAAACATTACCATGCCTCCTAACTTTGAGCTAGTAATTTCTGATGGTTGCACGGTTCCTGTTGAAGAAAATAGCATCGATATTGCTTATAGTCATCAAATGATGGAACATTTACATCCTGACGATGCTTTTGAACAGCTTCAGAATATATACAAAGCTCTTGCTCCTGGTGGAGTCTATATTTGTATTACTCCTAATCGTCTTAGCGGACCTCACGATACTTCTAAATTTTTTGATGACATTGCAACTGGGTGGCATTTGAAAGAATATACTGTTAGTGAACTATACGATTTATTTTGTGAAGCTGGGTTTTCTAAAGTTCGTTACGACAAAGTAAAACCTAATGCTCATATCAAATTACCGTTAAACTTAGCGACAGTTTCTGCCTTAAGAGTCTCTGAAATTATTGTAGAAAACTTGCCTGCTTTCTTAAAAAGAAAACTTTCATTGATGTTAAAGTTTCGAGGTATTACTCTGATTGGTCAGAAATAAAGATTTCTTGATTTGTTGTACTAAAAGCTAATAAATAGATTTGCTATTGTTGTTTATCTATTTATCAAGAATACCTACAAAATTCAACAATAAATTATGACAACAAACAAAATATCAGATATGCAAATTGCCTGGCTTTTACCAAAAATTGGTTTTTTTTGGCAACCAATGTTGAGTGAATTTACCAAGCTTTTTCCCAAAACCAATGTTTTTACAGCTAAATTTCCTAGTTTTGTTAAAGGATTAGAGAATTCAATTGCAGTCGAAACTATTGGTTCTCCATATCAACTTGGCACAAAAACTCAAGCACCAGGCTATAGCTGTACCATGACTATGGTATCGCCAAAAATTGTTTTTCCTTTGATACGCTTTAAACCCAAAGTTATTTTTTCTAATTCTTTTGGTATTTGGACGATCTTTGCTTTATTACTAAAACCCCTATATAGATGGCGTGTGATTATCGCCTATGAGGGTAGTTCACCAGGAGTAGATTTTGCTAATTCTCCTTTTCGTCTCTGGATGCGCAGGCTAATGATTAAAGTAGCAGATGCCTGTATTACTAATAGTAAAAGAGGTGAAGCTTATCTTACAAAAGTACTTGACGCTAAGCAAGATCGAGTTTTTGCTTATCCTTATGAAGTTCCTACTACTGAATCTTTGTCCCATAATTCGAGTCAAGCATTAATTAAATCTAAGCTACAAAGACCAGTATTTCTATTTGTAGGACGCGTGGTTCCTCGTAAAGGATTGGGTATCCTCCTGAAGGCTTGTAAATTGCTCAAAGATCGAGGCTATGACAACTATACGTTACTAGTGCTAGGAGATGGAGAGGAAAGAGAAGAGTTGGAAGCTTTTTGCCAAACTCACGAATTAGAAAATGTGGTTGAGTGGAAAGGTTGGATTAGCAATGATAGTTTAAACTCTTATTTTAAAAGTTCTGATGTATTTATCTTACCAACTTTAGAAGATACTTGGGGAGTTGTAATTCACGAAGCAATGTTATTTAGTAAAGCTATCATTTGCTCTGATGCAGCGGGTTCATCTGAGTTGGTTAAACATAATTGTAATGGCTATATTTTTCCCTCTCAACAAATAGAAAAGTTAGCTGAATTAATGAGTCAATTTATAGATAATCCCGATCTGATTACCCAAATGGGCAAACAATCGCAGCTTCTAATCGCCAATTATACTCCCAAGTCAGCGGCTCAATTCCTGGCGGAAGTAACAGATTCCATCTTGTCCTAAATTTTTACAGATGAAGATGGATACAGAGCGACATTTATTAGTAGAAAGCAAGTCCTCCAATATTTTAGTCGAAGCTTTAGGATTTTCCATTCAAGAAACAATTTAATTAGATGAATCAAACTTCTATTGCTATTTTCGTTTGGGGTTTAGAAGGAAAAGCAATTGCCAATAATGCAGCCGCAATGTCCCAAGGGTTCAAAGATTTAGGTATTGAGCAGGTATGGCTAGTATATCTATTTAAAGGTCCTGGTAAAAATGTGGCAGTTCCCCCTGGAGTAACGCTGGTTCCTTTAGGTATTAGGCGCTCATTTCTCGCTCCTTTATTTTTGGCACAGTTTTTGAGGAAAGAAAAACCAGATGTCCTAATATCTATGCCAACGGTTGTCAATATTCCTGCAATTATGGGCTGGCTCTTAGCCAGAAGCAGGTCGACTAAGCTTATTCTGAGCGAACACTCAACCATGAGTTATAAGGCTTACGTTGAGTATAAGCAAGACTTAAGAATGCGCTTGATGCCATGGTTGGCGAGAATTTTTTATCCCCTGGCTGATGGCTTGAGAGCCAATAGCCAACAGGTATTAGACGACTTGCTAAATAATATTAAAATTCCCATAAAATCAGATTCGGCAACTACTATTACTAATCCAGTCAATATCGAGGCTATTGCCAAATGTGGAGCAGTCAAACCAAGCCATCCCTGGTTAGTCAACAAAGATAAGCCAGTTATCCTGAGTGTTGCCAGATTAGCGAAACAAAAAAACTTTCCTTTACTAATTCAGGCATTTGCTATTGTTCGACAAAAGATTGATGCTCGATTAATCATTGTCGGAGATGGTCCTGAACAAGAAAACTTAACTAATTTGGTGTCTCAACTGGATCTAGAAGAATCTGTTAGTCTTGCAGGCTTTTCTAACAACCCTTGGAGCTATATGGCAACGTCTGATGTCTTTGCTCTTGCTTCTGAGGAAGAACCTTTTGGTTTAGTTTTGGTAGAAGCGATGGCTTGTAATTTACCGATAGTAGCTACTGATGCCTTAAGTGGCGGACCTCGTACTATTTTGGAGAGTGGCAAACATGGATTATTAGTTGCCAATCAAGATACAGAAGCATTAGCTGACAGCTTGATCCAGATTTTAACTGATGACAACTTACGCGATCGCCTAATTAAAGCGGGAAAAACCAGATGTCAAACTTATCAGCCAAAAATTATTGCTAAAGAATGGCTGTTGTTTATCAATAGTCTCGACAAAAATTAGAACGCAACCATAAAAGTATGCTATGGATAAATTATGACGGGGTGAGAGGGAGACAAGGAGACAAGGAGACAAGGAGATAAGGAGAACCTTAAACATACAGGCAAGTCATTTGTTCACTTCAATAATTTGTAGCAAACATGATCGTATTTCATATTAGCGATCGCTGATAAAGCACCAAAAAAAATGAAAATTCTTATATCCGCTTATGCTTGCGAACCGAATAGAGGTTCAGAACCAGGCGTTGGCTGGCATACTGTGTGGGAATTAGCTAAAGATCATCAAGTCTGGGTTCTCACTCGTCCTGATGATGGAAGACCTGCAATTGAAAAGTATCTGAGGGATAATCCCAATCCCAATCTCAATTTTGTCTACTTTAACCTACCTATATTGGGAAGTTTTTGGCAGTGGGGTTCAATAGCTTTTGTCTTGCACTATTATTTATGGCAGATTCAAGCCTATTTTGTTGCTCGCCTTTTACATCAAAAAATAGACTTTGATGTTGCCCATCATGTTACTTTTGTCCGTTATTCTACCCCTAGTTTCATTGCACTACTACCTATTCCCTTTGTCTGGGGTCCCGTAGGAGGAGGCGAAACAGCACCCCAACCGTTTTGGCAAGATTTCAGCACGAAAGCAAAAATTTACGAACTTCTTCGTCTTGCCGCTCATCGAGTGGGAGAATTAGACCCTTTTGTTCACCTAACAGCTAAACGAAGCCGAGTTGTAAAAGCAACTACCAAAGATACCGCCGCCAGAATTGCTTTATTAGGAGCAAATAAGATTGAGATCGCTTCTGAGTCCAGCTTATCCCGAGCCGAAATTACGCTGCTCGAACAATTGCCTTTACCAGAATCTCAGGCAATCCGCTTCATTAGTATGGGTCGTCTCATTCATTGGAAAGGATTTCACTTAGCTTTAAAAGCCTTTGCTCAAGCAAAATTAGACTATGCCGAATATTGGCTTTTGGGAGAAGGAGTAGAAAGCCAAAAATTACAGCAGCTAGCGGCTGAATTAGGTATTGCTCATCAAGTCAAGTTTTTTGGTAGACTACCTCGTCAGGAAACCTTAGCGACTCTGGGACAAACACATATCCTGGTTCATCCTAGCTTACACGATTCTGGAGGCTGGGTCTGTTTGGAAGCAATGGCAGCAGGTCGCCCCGTGATTTGTTTAGATCTCGGTGGTCCAGGAGTCCAAGTTACGGCAGAAACTGGAATCAAAGTTCCAGCTCACTATCCAGAGCAGGTGGTAGAAGATTTGTCTGAGGCAATGAGGCGTTTAGCTAGTGATTCCACTCTACGTCTTAAACTCGGTCACAAAGGTCAAAAAACCGTAAAGGAAATTTATAACTGGCATGCCAAAGTGCAAAAAACAGAACAATTGTATGGACAAATAGCCCAATGAGAAACCGCAAACTAGATTTATTGAGAATCTAAAAATCTTACTAAACCTGAGTTCGAGTTAAGAACATTAGACTGTTAGGATAGCCATAAGCCATAAGCCATAAGCCATAAGCTATAAGCTATAAGCCATAAGCCATAAGCTATAAGCCATAAGCCATAAGCTATAAGCTATAAGCTATAAGACTTTTAAGCGATCAAACTTCTTATTCACCTTAAGTAAGCAATATTATTTATGCCTCTTCAGTACTGCTCATGAGAGGTAAATTAAGCGTGACTATTTTTTGATTATTGCTTCCATTATTTACTTTATATCCATCAACTATTATTTTTGACAATTAATTTCAATGATAAGTACCAAAAACAATGACTATCAACAGTTAAAGATATTTCTATCAGATCACAAAATCGTAAATTTTGAGGGAGAAATACCTACTTGTTCTTTCAAGCAGACTCCAGCAATCACCGCTAATCAATTCTATTTTAATTACATCCAATGGGTAAAAACCTATTTTGATAGTTGTCATAGAGATCCAGCTTTTCGCGAACGTTGGCTGGCCGTGACAGGTAGTTGGGACAACAAAATAGTAGTAGATATTGGATGTGGTCCTGGAAATCTTTACGCCACACTTCAAGGAAATCCTCAATTATTGATTGGTATCGACGTAGCCGAAGGCTCTCTAAAGATGGCTGAAAAAATAGGATATACTCCCTTTCTTGCTGATGCTCATGATTTGCCCCTGAGATCAGAATTCGCCGATATTGTAACTCTCAACGCAGCATTACATCACTGCGAGGATATGAATCGTGTTTTGACAGAGGCAGCACGCTTAGTTCGTCCTGGAGGAATGCTGGTTATTGATCACGACCCTCAGTTGTCGGCATGGGATTATCGGGGCATTGGTTTGTGGCTATACAAAATACGTTTATCAATAATTTATCGCTGGTTTTTAAAAAGTCTAGATATTCCTAAAACTGAAAGACTGACGGCATTAGCAACCGAAATTCATCATAAACCAGGTGCTGGAGTAACTAAAGAACTGTTCTGGCAAACTTTAAAACCTTTGGGATTTCAAGTCGAAATTTATCCTCACAACAATGCTATAGGTGCTGCTGCGCTTCAAGGAAAATATGGTAATCCTCCTCACTGGCGTTATCGAGTGGGTCAACTGTTGTCAGGCATAAATCCCTATTCAGAGTCTTCTGCTTTGTCTCTCATGTGTGTTGCCACACGTCCGCAGAAAATCAGTCCCAAACCCAGGTAAATAATAATATGAATATCTTGCTAGTCCATAACCAATATCAGCAGTTAGGAGGAGAAGACTCAATTCTGGCTACAGAAGCAAAACTTTTAGAGTCTTACGGTCATCGAGTACATCGCTATCAGGTCACGAATCATCAATTAAAGGAGATGAATCCTTGGACTTTGACCAAAGCCACCCTCTGGAATAGTGAGGTTCATCAAGAAATTAGAACTTTAATCAAAAAATTTAAACCCCAAATTGCCCATTTCCACAACACCTTTCCCTTAATCTCTCCTGCTGCTTATTACGCGGCACAAGCGGAAGGAGTACCCGTAGTGCAGACAATCCATAACTTTCGGCTATTTTGCGCTAATGCTCTATTTTTTCGCGAAGGTAAAGTTTGCGAGGAATGTTTAATCCAAAAAAACCCTCTGCCAGGAATTATCCATTCTTGCTACCGCAATAGCAGAACCGCCAGTACCGCCGCGGCTTTGACCGTTAAATTACACTCATTGATTGGTACCTGGTCAAATGCGATAGATACCTTTATCGTTTACAGTCATTTTGCCCACAAAAAATTGGTTCAGGGTGGACTACCTGCTGAGAAAATAGCTTTTAAAACCAATTTTCTTTATCCTGTTCCTCAAGTAGGAGATGGTGCAGGTAATTACGCCTTGTTTGTCGGCAGACTTGCCCCTGAAAAGGGTATCAATGTGATGCTTGAAGCGTGGCAACAGCTAGACAATAAAATACCTTTAAAAATAGTAGGGGATGGTCCATTATCTGCTGATGTAGTCAAAGCCACAAAAGAGATTCCTGGAGTGGAATGGCTTGGTAGCAAGCCTCTTGCTGATGTCTATGAATTAATGAAACAAGCCTCTTTTTTAGTAATACCTTCCGAGTGGTATGAAACTTTTGGCAGAGTGGGGATCGAAGCATTGGCGACAGGGACTCCACTCTTGGTATCGGAAATTGGCGCACTGGCAGAATTAGTTACGCCCGAGAACGGACTCTTATTCAATCCTGGCGACTCTAGTGATTTAGCAGCTAAAGCAAAATCATTAGTTGCCCACCCCCAAAGGCTGATGCAAATGCGCCATGGAGCAAGACAATCATTTGAAGCTAAATACTTGGCTACGGACAACTACCATCGGCTGATGGAAATTTACAACGCTCTAATCTATAAATCACAGACAGCGATCGCTAATTAAGGTTAAGCAGTGGCAAATAGGGCGTTGTTAATTAAAGGGATGACTTGCAACTTGTAGCTTTTGGCTATTAGCTGTGTGTGATTAAAAAAAAGTTAACTATACAAATCATCCCCTAACTGGGCAACGCCACAAATAGTATTGAATCATAATAAACATGTTTTCTTTTGGATTTAGCTCTCAGAAAATTAAGTTAATTTGCTTTTTTTTAATGGGAGTCATTTTGGTATTTTTCTTGCCAACATTGCTCAGTAGCAGAGCAGAAGTATCCACAGCAGTCAATTTTAAGTTTCCCCCAGGAAGTGTCGTCGATCTGGTTTCAGAGTATGAGGTTATACCCAATGATGGATTAGACGATACTGCCAGAATCCAAAAAGCTTTAAATGACTACGCCGATCAAAATCGCATTTTGTATTTAAAAAATGGAGTCTATGATATTTCAGATACTTTGACCTTTGCTGGAGAGCAACGGTTTAATACGCTCCAGGGACAAAGCGAAGCCAAGACCATTATTCGCTTGCGCGATCGCTCGCCTCTATTTGCCCCTCAAGTAGGGGAGAGAAAACCATTGCTCAACATACCCCATAGAGGCAGTGCGGATCGCTTTCAAAATGGGATCTACGACCTTACTTTTGATGTGGGGTCAGATAATCCCATGGCGGATGGACTCTGGTTTATTAGTAACAATCAAGGGGGTTTACGAAATGTCACCATCACCTCTGGTGACCAGGAAGGAGTAGGGTTATCTTTGGGCGCAGGTCTTAATGGTCCGATGTTAGCCAAAGCAATTACCATCGAAGGCTTTGACGTTGGTATTCGCACTGGCAATGCAGTCAATAGTCAAACTTTTGAGGATATTCATCTTAAAAATCAAGGGTCTGCTGGTATTTATAACGTTCAGCAGGTAATAAATATTAGAAAATTAGTCAGCGAACAACAGTTACCCATTCCCGCCCTAATCAACGGCGACGATCCAGCAAGTGCGCCCCATTGGTTCGGGTTAGCAACTATTATCGATTCTACCCTCAAGTATACAGGTGAAAATTTTGCTCCCTATGCGATCGCTGCTGTCGGGAATGCCTATGGCAGGAACGTAGCTATAAAAGGATATAATAATGCCGCATTTATGGATTATGCTAACTTCCGCCAAGGTCTAGTAGACCATGAATTACTTCCTTTGAGAGGAGTGGGCATTACTGAATGGACAAAATCATATCGGGAAGATTCTCGTACTGATTTGACAAATCGTTTGTTTGACAATGGAATAGACACATCACTTTCATTGCCAGCTCAAGATACTCCAGACGTACCTTGGGATAAACTTTCTAGGTGGCTCAATGTAGCTGATTTTGCGGTGGGAGATGGTCAGAGTGACGATACTGCCGCATTTCAAGCTGCAATCAATTCTATGCAGCCTGGAGGTAAAAATGAAGGTAAAACAACGTTATATATCCCAGGCGGCGTCAAATTTCGGCTCAAGGGAGTAGTAGAAATATCAGGTCCCGTTCGTCGCATCATTGGTCTTGCTGGTCGAGTGCAGGGAACTATTAATGGTGTAACTACAGGAGGATTTCGGATAGTAGATTCTGGCAGCAAAGATGCGCCACTGGTTAGATTTGAGCGCATCTCTGGCTTTGGCTCAAATTTTCTGTTGGAGCATCAAAGTAAACGAAAGCTAGCGGTAGTTAATACTGCTGGCGTAAAAATTGATTCTAATGGCAGGGGTAACTTGTATTTAGAAGATGTGGTGGCTAGTTTTGCCAGTTTTAACAATGCCAAGCAAAGGATTTGGGCGCGGCAATTCAATACCGAAGGGCGGGGAACTAAAATAACCAACCAAGGAGCCAAGCTATGGATTTTTGGGCTAAAAACTGAAAGATTTGGGACTGTTGTGGAAACTTCATCGGGTGGTTTTACCGAAGCAATCGGTGGGTTTATTTATCGCGTTGCCAAAACCGCTGAGGACAATGCTCCCATGTTTGCCATTAATAATGCCCAGGCCACTTTTGCTGGTATTGCGGAAATGGATGCTACTCCAGCAGCAGACAGAAATTACTCAACAATTATGTCGGAAACTAGGAATAAAACCGTAAAAGTAGGAAAACGAGAGAATTTTCCCACTGGTCGCCATAATGGTTCTCGGGTTATTTATCTATATGTTGGAGCAACTCAAAAAGTGCCGACAAATTCTGATAAAGCTGTAGAGAAATTATAGAAAATCAATGAGTTTACCAATAATCTATAAACTCTAGAGTGTAATTAATGATTAGCAAAAGTAAATCTGGTCAAATTGCTGCCAATACCGAAATCAAACCAAGTCAGAAAAAAGGTACTATTGCCAACTCTAATCTAATATTATTTGCCTTTGCTACAGCCTTTTTTTCACGGATAGTTGATACTTTTGGCGCACCAGCACTAGTTAACTTCACCCATTTTGCAACTGTTCCTCTCGCCTGCGCGATCACCTTACTGACTAGTCAAAATAGAAATAAAGAGTCTATTAAAACTACTGGCTTAATCATTCGCGGGCTATTTTTGCTATTGAGCATATCTATAGCCAGCGCTATAGTCAACGAAGCAGGGGTAATTAATGCACTGCTTAGTTTTATGTTATTGTCAGAGCCATTTATCTTTTTAGTAGCTATTATTTATATCCCCTTATCTTGGAACAAATTTATTAACCTAAAAAAATGGTTTTTTAGATTTTTTACAATTCATCTGTTATTAGTATTTGTTCAGAAATATATCTTAAAAACTGATACTTGGCACTGGATAGGAATGGAGGGTGCAGATAGAATTCAAGGAGTATTTTTTATCTCTGGTTCAGGTCATGTTGTTGGTTGTTCCGTATCACTAACATTTGCCATATACTACTTTGTACAAGCCAAAAAATCTCCATTATGGTTAAGAATTGCGTTAGTTCTGTGTGCGCTTAATAATATTATAATTGCTGATGGAAAACAAGTAATACTAACTTTTGCAGTAGCAATGATTTTGCTACTTTTAGCAAAATTAAATGACATTGTGGTTGCTGCTAAATATATAGTAATAGCAACAATATTAGGCTCCATATTTTGGTGGTGCATTGTCAACTTGCCTGCTTTTGACGCTTTTAATACCTGGATCAGACCAGAAATCTATGGTGCCGAAGGTGATGCAACCCTGTTGAAAACAGCAGCTTTTAGAATTATTCCAACTCATTATGATTCAATTTTGAATTGGTTTTTTGGTTTGGGACCTGGTCATTCAGTCGGACGGTTAGGGGGATGGATGCTACGGCAATATGCAGATTTATTAGCACCCTTGGGTTCAACAGTTCATCCTGCTAGCAGAGAAGTTTGGCGAGCAGTAGCCAATAGTTGGTTGGGAAGTCAGTCTAGTATGTTTTCTCCCCTGTTTGGTTGGGCCGGTATCTGGGGAGATTTAGGATTTTTAGGATTGGCTGCATATTTAAATCTAGGTTTGGTCGTCTGGCAGCGAGTTTGTGTCAACGATGTCTCCAAGTTTTTCTTGCTAACTGTAGTTGTCTTTGGTCTGATATTTTCCCAGCTAGAAGAACCTGGCTATATGTTGTCTATTGCCTGTATTATCGGCATCCAGTATCAGGAATATCGGATTAAACGAAGCAAACATAAATTGCGATAAGGATCTTAATTCAGGCTTTGCTACGAAGGTTTCAAACCTACAACACTGATAATAGGCGATCGCCGCTAACTTAAGTATGCCTAATTTTCGTTCGACTTCAAATAGAACCTTAAATAACCTGGGACAAGTATGGTCTAAAGCCAGGCTTACTCTAGCTGAGTTGGACTCGGTACGCTTCCTGGCTAAATATTGGTCTTATTTTTTAGTAGTCAGCAATGTAGCAGTAATTCTAATCGTAACCCTACATCCATATAGCTTTGTTCATCAAGACTATGCCGTTTTAATAATGCGGTTTAAGCGTTTCTTTAATTCCCCTGGTGATATCTATGATCTAATTTCTAATGTCCTGCTGTTTGTCTTATTAGGATTTGGTTTAGGAAGAATATTGCAGCGGCAATCTGATAGTAAGGTTTTAATCTTAATTATTAGTCTGCTTGTCAGTACCAACCTCTCTTTAATCGTAGAAATTCTCCAGATGTTTCTACCTAGAAGAACTTCTAGTCTTTGGGATTTACTGGCAAACACAATCGGTGGAGTGGGCGGCACCATGGCTTTTTTCTTCTGGCAGTCCACCTGGATCAGTCTAAATAGACGTCGGTTGAATCGAAGTAGACTGTCATTGACAGCAGTCAGCTATACCCTACTGGTATTGTGCTTGATGTTTGCACTCCAGCGCGCCCATAACTTTAGCAACTGGAACCCCAACTTCCCTCTATCGATTGGTAATGAGCCTACAGGCGATCGCCCTTGGCAGGGAAGGATCGAGCAGGTTTACTTTGCGACTCATTCGTTGTCTAAAAAGGAAATAGCCCAGACATTCAGCACAGAACATAGCTTAACTACGCCTTGGTTCACAGGTTATCAGTTGACGGGAAATGGTGATTATGCCGACCAAAACGGGCGATCGCCAAATTTATCCTGGCAAAAAGTTCCGCCAACCAAAGACACTCAAGGGATGATATCTCTGAGCCAACAACATTGGTTACTAACACCAGAACCAGCTATAAAGCTAAATCAAGCTCTTAAAAAAACATCTCAATTTAGTCTATTGACTACAGTTGCCACCAAAGATACTCACCAAACTGGACCAGCGAGAATTATCTCTCTTTCAGATAGCCCCTTTCGACGCAATCTGACTATTGGACAGCAGAATTCTGGAGTAGTAGTCCGTTTGCGAACACCTCTAAGCGGACTCGGACAAAGCAATACCAATCTGACTTTTCCTAATATCTTGGCAGACACCAAGCCCCATCAGTTGCTGTTTAACTTTGATGGTAAAACCTTACAGCTATTTGTTGATCACCCTAAGGAGGTACATACCTTGAACCTATCACCAGCAATTCTCTTTTTCCATTTTTTACCAGCTATCGGTATTCGCGGCTTTCAAATTACCCCCACGAATAAATGGATGCTACAGCTAGCCTTTTATGGGCTAATGCTATCTCCACCAGCAGCTTTAGTGGTGTTGTCCAAGTTTAACAACACCACGCCAGAAAATACTGCTTAAAGTCAGACTTTCTGTTTAAACACTTTAAATTTATTAAACATCAAAAACTCATGAGTAACAACCAAAGCAAATCCCCCAAAGTTAGTATTGGTATTCCCGTATATAACGGAGAGAAATATCTCGAACTAGCTCTTGATTCATTAATTCAACAGTCCTTTACAGATTTTGAAATCATCATCTGTGATAATGCCTCAACAGATAGAACCGAATCAATTTGTCGTTCTTATCAATCTCAGGATGAGAGAATTTTCTATTACAGAAATAAGACTAATTTAGGTGCTGCGGGCAATTACAAAAAAGTTTTTCAACTAGCACAAGGAGAGTTTTTCAAATGGATGGCTCACGATGATCGCTGTTCTCCCAACTATTTAGCAGAGTGTGTCCAGGCTCTAGAACAAGATCCTGAGATTGTCATGACCTTTCCGCGATTTGAATTAATCGATGAAAGCGATCGCACCTATCCCATAGTTAGAAAGAATACCTACCTCACCCCAGAATTAACTATCACTACTAATCCCGAGCGGAATTTTATGTCCTCTAGTCCTAGTGAACGTTATGGGGAAGTTCTATTTAAAACCACCGAATGTTATGAATTCTTTGGGTTAGCTCCCAGAGAGATTATTGAGCGCACTTCCCAGCATGATGCTTACTATGGCTCCGACAAGGTACTGCTGTGTGAACTGGCAATGATGGGCAAAATCAAAGAAGTTGCTAACGCCACTGGCTATTTTAGAATTCATGGTGAGCAGTCTCAATCACTCAAAAGCCATAAGGAGCGCTCTCAATGGATTTCTCCTAATTTATCTTATGGCGTATTTCTATCTCGGGTTAAATGCCTCCAGGGTTATTATCACAGTATCTTTGCCTATTCTGTTCCTTTATCAGAGCGCATCAAGTGTTTCTGGACTCTCACTAGTTGGACAATTGATTTAGGAAACTGGATGTTAATGCTCAACGAAATCTTGCACTTCAAACCCAAAGTTAAACAAGAGAGATTAGGTAGTTCTTAAAGGCGTTGCTGGTTAATGTAATGGTGTACAAAATAATACTGTTTTTAAGAGCTAAAGACAGTATTATCTTTAGATAAATAAGTGAGATAGTGCTTCATCATTACACATTCAGCAATTCCCTCTTAATTTAGGCGTTGGTAAATCAAGGTATGAAAATAAAATTCATTTGCTTGATACACATTTTTCTTAAGCTAAAGGCTAACAGCTAATGGCTAATGGCTAATAGCTAATGGCTACGAATAGAAACACTTTATACGTCATACATCAAATCACCAACGCCTTAATTTTTAATTTCAACTAGTTTCTACCTCTGCGCGCCTAACTTAGACAACTTTCTGGGCGCCATATTTTATAGTACGCGCCAATGCTGACAACTTACCCAAAATAAACATGAATAGCAATACCGTTATCGTAACCTCTACAGATCGAGGTTTTTTACCCGCAGCATGTTGTCAACTCTACTCAGCATATACCCATCTTAAAGATAAGCATGATGCCGAATTGTATCTTGTCTGCTGCGATGTCGATGATACAGATTTAGCTCAAGCCAAAGCGATGTTTGCCGCACGGGACATGGAGGTAGAAATTATTCATACCCCAGAAATTGCCGCGAAGATCGAAACTATTAAAGGTCGTCGTTGGCCACGGGCAGCTTACTTGCGACTTTATTTTGATCAAATCTTTGGCGCAGAAGTGGAACGACTGGTGTATCTTGATGCCGACACCAGAGTGATGACAGATTTGACTCCTCTGCTAACGGTAGATTTACATGGTTATCCAGTAGGTGCTGTTCACGATATCTTCTATTACGTTACCAATCAAATTGGCGATCGCCGCTCAACTTTGTTTCTTGATCCTGATGGTCCCTATCTTCAGTCAGGAGTCATGGTATTTGACTGGAAAGAAACCCTAGAACAGAACATCCTGGGCAAGGCTCGTGAGTTTATCGAGCAGTATCCTGAAAGATGTATCGAAGCCCCCGATCAAGACGCACTCAATGCGGTACTAAAAAATCAATGGCTGCCTCTTGATCCCCGTTGGAATCTTCATGAGTCTTATCTGATGTATGCCAACACCCATAAAGCTTTCATCGAGCATTATACTTCCTCTAAACCTTGGTCACGTAAGCGAGCGCCAGCTTGGAAGGCAGCATCCCAATGGTATCGCCAACAATTAGCAGATACTGACTGGAATGAATTCGTCAATCAGCCTTCTGCGATCGAATCAATCATTCTAGAAATCAAATTTCAGATCTTAAAATCAGTCGTAAGACTTAAATATTTCTTGTCAGACTACACACCATTCTTACTCAACTTATTTGGTATAGCTACCTGCCGAGTAGATAGTCCACAGCATAGTATCCCTCGTAGCCGCCGACATGTTGAACTGATGCTCAATCGGGAAATTGACGAAGCTGCCCGCCGTTGTCCGCCGCTGCGTCCTCCCGAGTCGATCCTAGGTTTTTCCTCAAAATGAATAATAATCAAATTTCCTTAATCCTGCTTTAACCAAGGACACACTGTCTTTAATCGGTAGCACCTCACCATGTAAAATCTGAGTTTGAATACTAAAGGCATGACTTCATTACCCAATTTGCGAGAAGAGCAGCAACACAGTCCCGATAGTCAGCGCATTTTGATTTTTGAGTTATCTGTTGGTGGTCATTATCCAGAATATATTGCTCATTTAGTGAGCTTCTGGTGTGAACATAAACTATCAGGTTGCTTAAATATTGTGGTCGTGCCTGAATTTTTTCAGCGACATCGAGATGTGGTGGCGATCGCTGAACTTAACCAAGCGGATAACGTTAAGTTTATGCCACTAACGCCAACAGAGCGTTCGGGTCTCAAATCCTATGGTTCAGCTATTAAACGTAATCTAAGAGCCTGGCAGGAATTTAACTTAATAAATAAGTATGCCAGAAAATTGCAGGCTAGCCATGTTTTTCTGCCTTACCTCGATACGAGGATGCTACCCTTGGCTTTAGGCAGAAGTCTACCCTGCCCCTTTTCTGGTATTTATTTTCGTCCTACTTTCCACTACCCCAGTTTTGACTCTGGTAATCTGTCTTGGAAAGAAAGGCTACAGCATATTAGAGAAAAAGTAATTTTATCGAGAGTTTTACGACAAAAGCAGCTTAAGACTCTTTATAGTCTCGATCCTTTAGCGGTAGAGCAGATTAATCGCCTGGCTCAAGTCCCTAAAGCCAAACCTTCAGCCGACCCAGTCCAAACATATCCTGACTCTGACGTAAATTTAGCGGCACTAAAGTCAAAGTTAGGAATTGACCCCTCGCGCCAGGTGCATCTTCTGTTTGGCAACTTGAATAAGCGTAAAGGTCTAGAACAGGTATTAACCGCGATCGCCTTGATGCGGACTAAAACCGTGCAAAAGCTCTGTCTACTTTTGGTTGGTTCGATGTCTGAAGAAAATTATCGCAAGTTTCAATTACAAAAAACACAGCTTACTAAATCGCAACCCGTTGAGATCATCGATCACAATCAATATGTTCCTGAACCCGATATTCAAAATTACTTTGCATTAGCTGACGTAATTCTGGCTCCCTACCAACGGCATGTAGGCATGAGTGGAATTTTAAACCGCGCAGCAGTAGCCAGAAAGCCTGTGTTATCTACTGATTACGGTTTGATGGGAGAAATTACTCGTCGCTATCAGCTCGGTTTGACAGTCGACTCGAGTAATCCTCAGCAGATTGCTCAAGGATTAAGTAAATTTTTAGAGACATCTACCTCACAGGATTGCAGCCACCCCAAGATGGCTGCTTTTGCCAGTCAAAATTCAGTTACCAAGTTTACCACTACTATTTTCCAAGACTTAGGATTTACCAGTTGGCAAAAATAGTGATTTTATATCTAACATACTGTGTTAAATCTTTTTAATTACACTTTTAATTGCGCTCATTAACTTGAGCTTTGTCTAAGCAAATTTTTAATTTTTCTGCCAGAATTGGTGATTTCATAATAGAGGTATGGTTTCCAGGAACTTCATAGATTTCCATTCCTCCTGCTGCCAAATCTCCCCAACCAAGTTTGGGATCATTGTAAAAACCAGGAGGGCGATCGCTAGCCCGAAATAAAATAACTCGATCAGAGTAGACTGATGGCATGTAATTTCGCTTCGCCATGATATTAGCTTCTACAACTTGTTGTAGTGCTTCTGGTATCTCACCTGTGTCATTAATGATATCAGTAGTACTTTGGTCACTGCCAGACAAGCCCCATAAAAATACATTAGTGTAAAAACCGCTAGCAAAATGTTTTAAAAGAAAGATTGCTAGAGAGTTAATCCGCTTTTCTAGAGAACTAAGATTGTGAGAGACACTCTTGTATTGAGCAAATCTGATTTGAAAGATACTTTGCATCTTATGTTGGTTAATTTCTCGGTCTTCGTCAAAAACCTTTTGAACAATGCCCAAGCTCTCTAAAATCTTAGTCGAAGTCTGTTTGAGTCCCAATTGTCTCAAATTAGAGACAAGTTTTTGGGATAAAAGGCTCGGTTTACGCAGAGAATTAAATATTACGTACTTGAGGACAGATAATAATCTCGGTAGGGGTGGCAATATTTTATAGTAGTTTGGACCACTGCTATCAAACAAAGCCAGCAAAGCTACTTTCTGTCCTCGAGTCTGGAGGAGTTGGGCTATTTCCCAGGCTGTGGCGCCTCCAGTGGATAAACCAGCTAAAAAATAAGGACCATTAGGCTGGAGGCTACGTATTTGGGCAAGATAATAATCTGCCATATCCTTAACATCATTAAAAGGGGCGTATTTCCCATCTAAACCTCTTGGTTGTAAACCATAAACTGGTTGGTCTACACCCAGAGCAAATGCTAAATCACGATAAACAAGAAGGTTACCACCTCCTGCATGGATATAAAATAGCGGAGGTTTACTGCCATTTGGTTGAATCGGCACTAAACTTTCCCAAGGAGATAGCCATTTTTCAGAGCGGATAATTTGGGCTATTTCCGCCACAGTCCCTGACTGAAAGAGTGTAGCTAGAGGTAGGTTTTTACCAAACTGCTTTTCTATTTGAGCAAATAGAGATACAGCCTGTAGGGAGTTTCCCCCCAAGTCAAAGAAATTATCTTTGACTCCAATAGGTTGAATACCTAGAACTTCTGACCAAATTTCGGTTAAGTGCGATTCCAATTGATCTTGGGGAACAACATAAGTACTAGATGGTTCTTGCCTAGTGTTATCTGGAGCAGGAAGAGCGAGGCGGTTGACTTTTCCATTGGGCAACAAGGGTAGGGTGTCTAGGATCACAAAAGCAGCAGGCATCATGTAATCGGGAAGTCTCTGCTTAAGGAAGTGCCGTAATTGGGCAACTGTAAGGTTCGATTCTGGGTTGGCAACTACATAGGCTACTAAGCGCTTTTGTCCTGGTTTGTCTTCGCGAATCAAAACTACTGCCCCTTGGACAAGGTTATGCTGTCGCAGTTGATTTTCTATATCTCCTAATTCGACTCGAATGCCTCTGATTTTCACCAAATCGTCTTTACGACCTCTAAGTTGAAAATTCCCATCATTCAACAGTCGCGCTACGTCTCCTGTCTTGTAAATCAAATCATGGGGATCGTCACTAAACGGGTTGGAAACAAACACCTCTTTCGTCAATTCGGGCTGATTGTAATATCCAAGAGTCTTATAGGGAGTCCTAATATAAAGCTCACCAAAAACTCCGCGAGGACATAGATTTCCATACCGATCCAAAATTACCGCCCTTGCCCCTTTAATTGGCTTACCAATGGGAATAAAGCCTCGCTCTAGATCAGATTCTTTTACTTGATGATAAAACTTCACCATCGTAGTTTCGGTGGCACCATACAGATTGACCAGTTTGATCCGATTACTGTAGACTTTCCAAAAGTTTTCAACATCAGATACAGGCAAGGTTTCGCCAGACATCAAAATATAGTTGAGAGAATTCAACTTTTCCCCGTCTAGCTCTCTGTTAGTAAAAGTCGCAAACAAAGATGGTACACAATGAATCAAATTAATCTGATTACTATCAATCCAATCAATTAATAGTTTTGTCTCCATTCTTGCTGTCAGTTCAGGAGAAATACAAATGGTTCCTCCTGAACAAAGAGGTACAAAAATATCTCTTAAAAAGGCATCAAATGTAGGGCTAGTAAACTGGCTAAAACGCCATCCAGCAGTAATATTAAAAGTTTCTATTTCCCATTTTATAAAGTGAGAAACGCCTTTGAGATTTCCGACAATTCCCTTTGGTTTCCCTGTAGAACCAGATGTATAATAAATGTACGAACTCTGCTCTAGATCAACTGAGACTGATGGCTTTTCGGAACTAAATTTTGAGAGAGATTTACTAATGGGAATTAGATTTGCTTCAAACTGATTTGATTGCCAAGTCTCTTCAATATTGATAATCTTACTATTCTGTTGATGATCACGGTATATTTGAGCTATTAGACTGCTGAATTTAGATTGAGTAATAAAGCAGTCTGGAGAAACATCATCAACAATTTGACACAACCGTTCTTCAGGAAAACTAGCATCGAGAGGGACAAAGACGCAACCAGCTTTCCATATTGCGATCAGCGAAATTATCATTTCGCTTCTATCATCGAGAATTACCGCAATTTTTGACCCCTTAGCTATTTGGTTGCCAATTAAGCAATTTGCTAATCTATTAGTTCTATCATTAAGCTGGCTGTAGGATATTTGTTGATTATTCCACTCAATTGCTGTTTGTTCTTTGAAAGAATAGCAGGTTTGATTCAATATGTTTAATATTCCATCATCGTTGATGGCAGATATGTCAATTTGCCTTTCAGTTTTTATTGCTGAATCTAAGGAAAATTGGCTTTGAATCAGGGAAGTATTATGTTGCGAACGTTCATTACTCATTAACCAACCTCTGAAAATCTCTTGCTATTGTTAATAAAGGATCTATAAAGTTGTAATTTAGATTATTTTGTTCTGATTTAATTAAATACTTGGTTATTAAGTGAAATTCAGTACAGCCAGCGATCATTCCCTCAACTTGGTATTTCTGAGTCAAGGTATCTAGCAACTTTAAATAATCGAGAGTAGAATTGTCAAAGTTTTTAATTTTTATTTGATAAATTAACTGATGAATTAAATTCTGATCCTCTTCATCTGGTAGTTCTATATATTGACTGGCCAAACTCCATAACTGGTGATTTTGGAAGATTCCCCCTTGGCATGTTCCCTTGGTGCATAACAACAGATATCGTTTTTGATTAGTTAACACTTCTTTAAAGATTACATCTATTAAAGATATAACTTTTTTTCTTAAATGAATTGGTATTTTGGGCATAAAATAGTGTATCGTTATGCAAGAAATTGCTATTTTGCTAACGCCTAGCTGGACAAGATGAGATAAAGCTTTTATTAGATGCTCGAGCAAGATCTCATCATTACCGCTAGTGACTGCTTTTGTTCGGTCGGGAAATGTTGGATCGGAAAACAGAATACATGCTGGTAAATCTTGCTCAAGATCAGAAAAGTTAAATTCGTAAATTGTTTGCAGGAACTCAGTGGATGCTAAAGGTCCCATTCCACCTAAAATACCTAATAATTTCGTCATAAATTTATCTATTTTTTTAGTACTTAAAAATTAGATTTGGATCATTTAGCAAACTTCATTTTTGGCAAAAGCTATTCCATCTAAGGGGTCATTAAAATTACCTATCAATTCTTCTTTATCACTGCTCGTTAAAAGAGACAAACGCGAGATACATTTTGCTGGATTAGCAACAATATCTGTGATCAAGGTCTGAAAATTTTTGAGCATTCGGGTAATAGTATCAGATTCAAAAAGATCGATATTGTAGGTCATACTACCTTGGAGATATTTCCCATTATCTAAAAAGGTTAATATTAAATCGAAATCACCTCCTCGCCGTTCCAATGCCATATAGTCAAGAACTATTTCTTTGCGGGCGTTTTCTAATGACTTGTTTTCACTTACGCGAGATTGATCCCAAACCAACATTGCCTGGAACAATGGCGGTCTGCTGGGGTCGCGTTCTAGTTGCAATTTTTCCACTAGTAAGGGAAATGGGAACTCTTGATGATCTAATGCTTCAAGTAAAGCTTGACGAACTTGATGGAGTAATTCTTCAAATGTAGGATCACCTGCTAGATTCACCCTTAGAACAACTGGATTAACAAAATAACCGATGATGTTTTCTAATTTTGGATCTGTTCTTCCTGACATTGGACACCCAATCAACAGTTCCTCTTGAGAAGTATAACGTAGTAATAGAACTTGAAATGCCGCTAAAACAATGGCATAGGTTGTCGTCCCGGTTTTTTTCGCCAGCTCTCTGATTTCCCTAGAAACTTCCTGGCTTAAAATACAATGTTGCTTGTCACTGTTGTAAGTTTGCCTAGCTGGTCGAGGTTTATCCGTTGGCAAATTTAGTACTGGCAATTCTCCAGATAATTTGTGTCGCCAGTAATCCCAATGCTGATTGATTTCTGTACCAGCAGCCAGCTTTTTTTGCTCTCGATGCACATAATCTCGATACTGAAAATTTAGTGTGGGTAGAGATATTGCACTGCTTTCTTTCATGCTTTTACAAAGCAGACAAAGCTCATCCATCAGAATATCTATAGACCATAAATCCATTGCAATGTGATGACCCACTAGCAATAAAATTTTCTCTCTCTCTACTGAAAAGTCTGTCTCGGAATATCGATTTAATAGGTGTGCTCTGATAATTTCTCCTTCACCGAGGTTGAAAGGACGGTCTGCATTTTCTGCCAACCAATTATCTAAATAATCTTGAGAAGTATCATCAGTCTCTGTGACTATAAATTGGGCTTGCCAATCTTGGCAGGTTTGCTGAACGAATTGTCCGTTTTCAGTTTTATAAGCAGTGCGAAGGCTGGGATGGCGCTCAACCATTTTATTAAATGCTTGTTCTAAGATTGAAACATCCAAGTCGGGATTAAGTCGCACTGCATACATCATGTTATAAACACTGCTTTCGGGTTCAAGTTGATAAAAAAACCATAAAGCTTGTTGTCCTAATGACAAGGGATAAGGTTTGCTTGAGTTGGCATCTTGGCGTAATACATCCAAGATTTCTGATTTGTATTGCTTAATTTGGCTAAAGACTTGAGGAGTCAAAGTCTCTTTTGGACCCCGATAACGCAGCTTGTCTTCTTCCGCCCACAATTCTATTCCTTGGGTTCGAAGATCTTGAATAAAATCAACTATATTTGGGTCATTAAATGTATTAACCATTGATTAACATCTCTTGATTATTGGTTCGGATGAATTTATACATTCGATTGATTCTGGGAAAATTATCTGAGTCTAACTCTTATAATTACTAATTGTCTTCTACTATAATTCTCCTTCCAACCAATTCTGATCATCTTGCAAAGATAAATTTGACTCAACTGTTGGTGAAACAGAATTCTCGGTCAGTTGTTCGCCACAAAGCTTTGCCAAACTAGCAACTGTAATCTCATTCATAAATTGACTCATTAGTAAATTGACTCCTAAATCGGTTTTGAATAAGTTCCTCAACTGAACAGCCATTAAGGAGTCTAATCCCATGGTAGTCAAGGGCTGCTGGATATCCAGCTGTTTAGCATTAATTCCCAGAGCTTGAGAAACCCTCTCCTGAACATAGATAACCAGGAGTGATTCACGCTCGCTTGAGTTAGCCTGTTTGATATCCTTAACTGATACTTGTTTATCTTGTATGGGTTGCTCCTGACCAATTAATTCTTCAAAAAATGGCGGAATATTACCTGATGAAAACTTCTGGCTAAACTTTGACCAGTCAATTGGGACTACTCCTACTTGGGCAGAAACATTGAACAAGAGCCGCTCTAATGCTTGTAGTGCCAACTCGGGAACTATCGGTTCCATACCCTGAATTTTGATCTGATTATCAGCTGCCATCCCGATGCTTGCCCACCCCCCCCAGTTGATAGTTAATCCAGGAAGTCCTTGAGTTTGACGGTAATGCGTCAAGGTATCGAGAAAAGTATTGGCAGCGACATAATTGGTTTGACCTAGAGAACCTAGTAAAGATGCTGTCGAAGAGAACATTACAAAAAATTCTAATGATTTTTCTTTGGTCAAGCTATGTAAATTCCAAGCTCCCTGCACTTTTGGAGCCATGACCCGAGCAAATCTTGACCAGTCAAGTTGTTGCAAAACCCCGTCATCTAAAATTCCCGCAGCGTGAATAATACCTCCCAAGGGTGAAACAGAGCTATCTACGTCCCTTATTACTTTAGCAATTTGTTCTTCTTGAGTAACATCTGCTTGAGCTACTACTACCTGCACCCCCGCATTTTCTAGCTCGGTTATTTTTTCCTTGGTGTTTTTACTAGGTTCACTACGCCCTAGTAAAACTAAATGCTTTGCTCCTCGCTGCGCCATCCAACCAGCGATGAATAAACCTAAACCTTTTAAACCACCAGTAATTAAATAGCTTTTTGATTCATGGAATAGATTTTTAGACTTAACCTTAGTTTTTTCTAGGTCTTTCCTAACTATTCTTGGCACATAACGAGTATTGTTACGAAAAGCGACTCGATCCTCTGAATCGTTTGACCAAATTTCTGCCAACAATACTGGGGCAAGATCATTCTTCAATTCTGGGTCTAGGTCTACCGTGACGCAATTTAGTTCAGGGTGTTCTAAAGAAATTACCTTTCCCATCCCCCATAAGGGAGCTTGGGATAAACCAGGAAGATTGCCTTCTCTGACTACTGCTTGGGCGCCTTTGGTCACTAAGCAGAGAGAACAAGAGTCGGATAATCCACTATTAACTAAATATTGAACGAGATTTAAAGTACTGCGACAACTTAATACGGAAGCATCTTTTAAATCTTCTACTGTCATGACTTGGGCATCTACAGTATCTAAACTCCACAGATGAACTATGCCGATAGAAGAAGTGTTGTCTAGATCCAAAGCTTTCCCTAGTTGCTCTAAATCCTCAGCAGAATTTGGCTCAATTGCAAACTCTGAATCGGATATCTGCTGGTATTGCTGACCTGAAAAAACCAACCGAGAATCTTTTCCCTCAGCTTTAAGCAAAGTCGCTAAATTGCATCCAATTCCTTTATTATCAGCTAAAATCAGCCAAGAATCGGGTTGGACTTGACTCCCTTGAGCTGACATGGGTTTGGCTGACCACTGAACTTCGTAAAACCAATCTTCAATACTGCTGGCTTTCTGGACTTCTAGTTCAGTTTTGCCTAAAGTTTCTAAGAGCTTAGGGAGTAACTGCAACTCTTGTGGGTCAAATTCTCCTGTTTTTGCTAATTTATCAACTAAGCTGCTTACCCCTCCTGGGGATAGTTGTAATAAATTATCTTTTGCCTCGACCCAGTAACGCTTTCTCTCAAAAGGATAGGTGGGTAGGGAAAGACGATTTCGCTTTTCCTGTTGATAAAATGCCGACCAGTCTACTTCTACTCCTGCTTGCCATAACTGTCCTAAAGTATTGAGTATAAATGCTTGATCGGAAGTGTCTTCTTTGGGATGACGCAGGGAAGATAAAACAACTTGCTCATCTGCTTGCTTGAGTGCCAAGGACTTAAGCATCTTTCCTGGACCCACTTCTAAGAGAATACAATCTTTTTGAGACAGTAGTTCTTTTGCTCCCGCAGCAAAACGAACCTCCGAGCGCAGATGTTTTGCCCAATAACTGGGATTGGTTGCTGACTCAGGAGTAACCCAAGTACCACTCACGTTGGAAATGTAGGGGATTTGAGGTGGATTTAGAGCAACTTGACTAACTCGTTCGGTAAAGGTTGCCAAAATCGGTTCCATCATCGAGGAATGGAAGGCATGGGAAGTATGCAAGGGACGACAATCGATTTCTTTGTTAGTTAACTGTTGCTCAAATGTATCTATTGCTTCATGAGTTCCTGATACTACGCAACTACCTGGGGCGTTGAGTACTGCTAGATCTAGATTGTCATTGAGTAAGGTTTTAACTTCAGCTTCGGGTAAGAATACTGACAACATCGACCCGCTAGGAAGTTTTTGCATCAACTGACCACGTTCAGCAACTAGCATCAAGGCATCTTCTAAGGAAAATACTCCAGCGATGCAGGCAGCTACATATTCACCAATACTATGACCAATGGCTGCTTTTGGCTTAATGCCCCATGCCATCCAGAGACGAGCCGTGGCATATTCAATGATAAATAAAGCGGGTTGAGTAAAGCGAGTTTCGGTTAACTGTTGGGTTGCTGACTCGATCTTGTCCGTTTCTGGATAGAGTATGTCCCGCAAATCTAAGCCTAATCTGGGTTTTAGTAGTTCACAACAGTAATCGACCTGTTCTCGGAAGATGGGTTCTTCCTGATATAATTCTTGGCCCATGTTGACATACTGCGCTCCCTGTCCAGAAAACATAAAGGCAACTGTCCGTTTTTTAGATTCTGTCGGTTTGAGAAAGTCTGTATTTTGGAGAGCAGTAACAGCTTCAGCCCCATTTTGACAAACTACCACTTGCCGATATTTAAAGCCTCGACGACCTACTTGTAGAGTGTACGCTACGTCTCCTAAGTTTAAATCGACATGTTGTTCTAGGTGCTGTGCTAGATTTTGGGCAGCAGTTACTAAAGCAGATTCGCTTTTTGCCGAAAGCAGTAGTAATTGCCAAGGTCTAGAGGGGCTTGATGGTTCTCTAACGGGGGCTTCTTCTAAAATCACATGAGCATTAGTTCCCCCAATACCAAAGGAACTAACACCAGCCCTACGGGGTACGCCGTTAGTATGCCAAGGTTGCAGCTCAGTATTGACATAAAAGGGGCTGCTCGTAAAATTTATCTGGGGATTGGGTTGCTGGTAATTAATGCTGGGGGGAATTTCTTGATGTTTCAGAGCCAACACCGTCTTAATTAAGCTGATCGCACCAGAAGCACGGTTGAGATGACCCATGTTACCCTTGACCGAACCGATCGCACAATATCTTGTCTTGTCAGTACTGCTGCGGAAAACCTTAGTCAAAGCAGCAATTTCAATGGGATCTCCCATCGTCGTCCCTGTACCGTGGTTTTCGATATAGCTAATGGTCTCAGGGTCGATTTCGGCGATTTCTTGAGCTTCAGCGATCGCATCTGCCTGACCGTCTACACTGGGGGCGGTGTAGCCTACTTTTAAGGAACCATCATTGTTAATCGCCGAACCCTTAATTACTGCTAGAATTGGATCGCGATCGGCGATCGCATCTTCTAAGCGTTTCAGCACTACAATACCAACACCACTACCAAAAATTGTGCCTTTGGCATCTGCATCAAAGGGACGACAATGACCATCTGGAGATGCCACACTATCTTCTTGATGGAAATATCCTGCTGTTTGAGGCAGGGAAATCGTAGCGCCCCCCGCTAATGCCATGTCACATTCGCGATCAAGTAATCCTTGACAAGCTATATGCACCGAAACTAAGGAAGTGGAACAGGCAGTGTTAATACATACGGAAGGGCCAGTTAAATTTAGCTTATAAGAAATCCGAGTCGGCACAAAGTCCTTATCATTGCCAATTTCAATTTGCAAATCCCCAGTTGATTTGATGAAATTGGGGTTGGTTAGGAGGTTTTGATGCAAATAAGTACTCAGACTCGATCCTACATAGACTCCAATTCTGCCATCGTAGTTTTCTGAGTCCTGTCCCGCACTCTCTAATGCGCCCCAGGCACATTCTAATAACAAGCGATGTTGGGGATCTGTTGCTTGGGCTTCCCGAGGAGAGATGCCAAAAAAATCAGCATCAAATAAATCGACATCTGATAGTATCGCCCCTGCCTTAACATAATTGGGGTCTGCTACAGTTTCACTAGGTACGCCAGCCGCAATTAATTCTTCATCGCTAAAGAAGGTGATCGATTCTACGCCGTTGCGCAGATTGTGCCAAAATTCTGCAACATTATTAGCACCAGGGAAACGACCATCCATGCCGATAATCGCAATCCCTTCTTCATTTTGTGAATCTAGATAATCACTCATTAGACTTTCCCTCCTCTGCGTTGTCGACGTTGTTTTCTAGCATCTTTTTTGCTGCGCACTCGGTCTGTAACATCTTGAAAACCTGGAGCTGATGATGATTTTTGCTCTCCCTGTGACTGAGTTAAATATTTTGCCAGAGCATCAATAGTAGGATATTGATATAAATCCACTAGGGAAATCTGAGGATAATTCTCTTGTAATTTGCTCAATATTTGAACCATTAATAAGGATGTACCCCCCAACTCGAAGAAGTTATCCTGGATACCTATTTGCTCTATGGTCAATACTTCCTTCCAGATTGTCACCAGTGATTCTTCTACCTGGTTCCCCGCAGCAACAAACTGAGATGCTAATTCCAGAGGACGAACTCGACGTTTATTAGACTCAATCAATTGTAGAATCTGCTTTGGCTCATATAGCTCTGTAGCAATGCGAGTCATGGTTTGAATCTGTTTTTGACCTCGACTTACTGTTGCCGTTGGCTTTTGAACTCCTGGGGTAGAATCAACTGACTTTGCAGTTTCTGGATTATAAGTAAGCTCGGCAGCTATTGCGCTAGGTAGTTTAAAGAGCCAAGATGATTCTATTTTTTCTTTAACGACACCAGCTAGATTTTCTAGAAAATTTAGTGCGGGTTGATTTTTGGGTGTGGAAGCATATGCCAGATCTATGTACTCAAGCCCCCGATCTTGGGCTATGGTACCAAGGCTAGCTAACATCTGATGTTCGATGCCTTTACCTAAAGCGCGGCAGCTAAGGAGAAAAGTATCAACTTTTAGTACCTTGTCTGATACCCCGAATAACATTGCCCCTACTAGACCATAATCACCAAAGCGATCGCTAACTTTAACAGTAAGACATTCTATTCCTGAATCGAGCAATTGTTGAATTTCAGTTTCACTCCGTCTAATGGTAGTAAAATTGAACTGGTTTGTCCGCTGGGTCAATTGTGCCACTCTAGCTAATTGCTGCACTGACATCGGGGCAATATTAACCTGTAGGTTTAAACCAGCCAAGAAATCGCTAAAGGTTATTGTCTCCTGACGGAAGCTTTCTCGTTTGACATTCTGCTGATAAAGAGCGGTTCTTTGTTTATCTTCTGCTGTATTTTGTAGGTGATCGAATGCCCAGATATGCTCTAGAAAGTTGGGAATTTTATCTATCTGTTCAGGAAGTTGTAAAGTTAGAACTTGAGGACAGTTGGCTTGCACTTCGGCACATTCGAGGGGATTATCATCAATAAAGATAAAGCTGTCTAACCCTAAGTTTAGTTCCTGTGCCAGAGATTTAATATTCTCTGATTTTGCTTGCCAGTTAATACGCCACTGAACTAGATGTCGTCGTTGTAGAGGCATTTGATGGTAGTCAAATACTTGCCAAACATCTGCCTCATTATTCTTACTACACAAACATAAGAGCATTCCTGCCTCAGATTGTGCCACCATGAATTCCTGTAGCTTTTTATAAGCTGGATCTATGGTTACTCCCTCTGCGCCATCTTCCCCACAGATTCCGTTCCATAAAGTGCGATCGCAATCTAAGACAATCACTTTGTAAGGAAGGGTTTTAAGAACGTTTATTTTACGAGCGATCACTGTTCCCAAAGCGGTATAGTATTCTGGGGTATAGGGAACACTACCTGATTTATCTCCACGAGGATCGTAGTAATCTAGGACAGGATATTTGGTAGTTAATTCTGAAACTGGTAATAAATGTATGCCGTTAACCTGATCTAGATAGGAACCTAAGAGATTTTCCATCTCTCCATAAAAACTGCTACGTTCTGGATCTGAATTTACCTCCGAGGAAGCAGGACACAGACAAACTAGATAGGGGGTTGCAGTAGATTCGGCAGAGGCGATTAATGCTTGCCCTAAATCTTTGATATTTTCTTTTAGGCTAGCTTTATTTTCCTTAGAGATTGACGACAATACTTGAGCTGAAGTGCCAGGACGGGTTGCATAAATGTTATAAAGACCCGAACCTTGAAGCAAAGTTTCTTCTTCTACAATCAGTTCAAACCCCTTGTCTTGCAACAGTTGTTTGACTTGTTTAATAATGCTTCCCTCTTGATCGTGAACTTCCACAACCATTTGTTGAATTATCGACCAGTGATGGTCTTTAATCCCCTGTAGGACTGGCAATTCACTTTTTTCCGCATCTAGCTTGAGTAAATCGATACGTTCAATGTTGTGTTCTTCTATTACGCTCGAAAGAGTCCGCAATTGAGCTTGGAAGCTTTCTACTTCTAACCTACCTGGCATAAACTCATCAGCAAGTCTTTCTAATTCTGCTCCTTCGCCAGCATTGACCTGCTGTAACATATTCAGGATTACGGCGCGGATAGCTTGCTCGTCGTCTTCTTTGTCGGCATGAAACCCAGAGAACACCGAAGAGTTAGGATAGAAAGTAAAGGTTTCTGATTTATCTGACCCTGATAGTCCGCAGTTAAATAAGTTAGCATTCTGACAATACAAGGCTGCATTGCTCTTTAACTTCTCAAAAGCATGGGGGGCAGGTTCAAAGGAGTAGATAGTTGCGTTAGGACACTGTTGCTGAATAAATAAGGTAAACAAGCCAATATTTGCCCCAATATCCACCACACAAGCATCGTCATTCAAGACTATATTATGTCTGGCGTAAACCCGATCAACGAATAATTCCTGATAAAGATATTCGGTTTCATATTGATTGAGGTGGGCTACCTCCAGACCTTGAGGTAAATTATGAGTCGACAAGTTACCTAAAATTGCTTGCTTTTGTTCAGTGTCAACTATGGGTTTGAGTTGCTTCTTATCCTGTGACCAATCTTCTAGTCTGAGTAAAATTACATTAACCCCATCTCGATTCTGAGACATCGTACTACTAGGGTTGAGTAACTCTTGAAATATTTGATTATAAGGGGCAAATTCAATTTCGCTCTTAAGATTTAGCTCCTCCATCCAGAAGCTTAAAGAATCCTCAATCGGTTCAGCCGTAAAAGATGCTGCGATCACAATTTTTTGTGTTATTTGCAGCGAATTTAGCAGTGCCTCTTGACTGGCACGCTCAATTGCTACTCCCTTCAACTCTACTAGGCAATTACCTGCCTCATCCAATAGGTATAAGTCAGCCAGTAAAATTTTACCTGCCAAATCTGACTCAGGGGAAATTTTGGCATAACTCCAGCAACTAGAGCTAATATCTGGATAGCGATGAACTATCAGCTTCTCTATTCCCACTGGTAAATAGGTATCTTCCTTAGTAGCTTCGGGTAAAGCAGCCCACAAAACTTGAAGACAGCTATCTAACAATACTGGATGTAATAAATAGTTATCTGGTTCAACCAGCTTGCTCAAATCTAACCGAACCTCAGCTAAGGCAGATTTTTCTTGTTGATATAACTTTTCTAATACTTGAAAGCGATCGCCATATTGTATATTTCGCTCTCGACAGGTTTGATAAAAATCTGCTATCGATCTGGTTTTAGATTTGGTTAACTCAGCTACTGGATTTACTTGAAAAAACTTTTGCTGAGATTTGTTAATTATAACTTTTCCTGATGCATATAATGCCTTAGCTGAAGTCTTTCCTTTGTCTTTTCTTAAGCTATAGATATCCCAATCAAATAAATTATCTCCCCTTTCCTGAAACTCAATCTGAATAATTTTTACCCCATCTTCTGGCAAAACCAAAGCTTGATGGACAACAAAATCCTCTATACTCAAGTTTTCCATTTGGAGTAGGGTTTTTCCCTCAGCCAAAACCATTTCTAGATAAGCAGTTGCTGGTATTAAAGCTTGGTTACATACGCGGTGATCAGATAAAAAACCTGGCGTATCTACTTTAACTTTTATCTGAGATTTAAAAGACATTTCAGCAGAAGAAGACTCTAGTTGTTCAATCATAAATGTTAAGAACTCAAGATTTTTATTTCATTCTCTACACCTTATGAAATAAACATACAATAAATAAACTACATGCGTAAAGTATTTTTGTAAATTAATTCCTTCACTCAAAACAGTATTGTCAATCTGGCGTTAAGTTTAAGATACGTTTAAAAGTGTGTTGTATTCAACTGTAAGTCTGGCTAGATCTATCCTATGAGCATCTATAATAATCGTAAAACCACGAAATGTTGATTAATTTACCATTTAGGTGTATTGGTGCAAAAATTAGTTCCTTTAATTGAACGATCTTTCTCATTCCAGACTTCTCTATCTAGTTTGCCTGCATGAGGAATGTTGGACGAAACAATAAAATTACCTAAAAATCCCAAGTTTCCGAGTAGTTCCACTTTATTAAATATGAAATAGTTGAGGTGGGGGTTGAGGATTCACAAAGGAACTTTTTGGTTTCCCATATATTGAGGAAATACATTTTTCAAGTAGCTATATTTGTTTTGCGTTTTTTTAAGTGGGATACTGATTAATTTACAGCTGTTATCTATATATATCTATATGTAAATAGCAAATCTATGAATGTTACTAATAGAAATATTTAGAACACTTAAGTCAACCCATTAGTACTGTTTTGTCAAACTTTTGTTGCGGTATAAATATTGCTTTGAAGATTCTGGAATTATCAGCTAGTGAAAAGCAAAATAAAATTTCCGATGAAGAGGAAGAATATTCATTGAAAAATAACATAAATCCTTAGTGTTAAGTAAAACTTGGTCAGAAAAATTTTAAGAATAACGAAGAATAACCTTGACTCTAGATAGCAAAATTATTTCAAGTATTAAACCTCCTTCAGGAAGCAATATTAAATGTTTCAAAAACAATGCGAATTTGAGTTTGATTATTCCTCCTAACAAATATGTAAATAGATCACAATGTCTAATCTATCTATTAATGATGTCTGGGACAACTACATCATACTTCTTTTATAGAGATATAAAACGTTTTGAGGATCTTGGCTTTTTCTTATTTGTTTATGCTCTTCTATGAGCTGGATATTTTGGCTATTAAATTGTTTATCCTTCAATTCTAAAAATTAAGATTGTTATTCGGCGAGATAAATTTGTAATTTATCATGACTATAAATTTTTTCATAGAAAAGAAAATAGTTATACTCAAAATATCAGTAGAGTGACTATAGACCAAAAAATAAGTCACAAAAACAAACAAGTCACAGAAGAATATTGTTCTATTGAATCAGGTGTAAAAAGATATAAGTTTGGCGAGCATTTATCCTTACCAGAGAAAAGATGGCTAGTTCAAGAGATCCACAATTTCGTCAGAGAAATAGATCCATACAAAACACTGAAGTAACTTTTGTGCAGCATTTACAATAATCATAATTCGAGAAACAATATGAAATCAAAAAACCATATTTTAAAGTTTCCATAATTTAGAAGCCTATAAATATTGAAACTAAGAGGGTAATTGACTTTAGGTTTCTAAAGCTTGACTTTTGACTTCGATATGAGGGAGTGTTGCAATAGGATTCTCTAGTAAACCATAGTCATGACTTTAACTATCTACAATACCCTCACCCGTTGTAAATCAGCGTTTAAAACCATTGAAGAAAATAAGGTGCGGATGTATTGCTGTGGCATTACTGTCTATGATTATTGCCATCTGGGTCATGCCAGAACTTGCTTAGTTTGGGATGTGGTGCGCCGCTACTTGCAGTGGAGTGGTTATGAGGTAAATTACATTCAAAACTTTACCGATATTGATGATAAGATTCTCAACCGCGCTAGACAAGAAGGGACATCAATGGAGGAGGTTTCCGAGAAATATATTGCTGCTTATTTTGAAGACATGGAACGTTTGGGAGTTGGTCAAGCAGATGCCTATCCCCGCGCTACTCATACCCTTGATGGCATCAAAAGGTTAGTTTACGAACTTGAACAAAAAGGCTTTGCCTATCCTGCCCAAGGAGATGTTTACTATGCAGTGCAGAAGTTCCCTGAGTATGGCAAGTTATCAGGTAGAAAGCTAGAAGAGATGCAGGCTGGTGCTAGTGGTCGAGTTGACTCGGAAGATCCAGAAGCCAATAAGAAACAATATCCTTTTGATTTTGCTCTCTGGAAAGCGGCAAAAGAAGGTGAACCTGCTTGGGATTCTCCCTGGGGTAACGGTCGTCCTGGCTGGCATATTGAGTGTTCGGCGATGGTGCGGGAAAGACTAGGAGAGACAATTGATATTCATGTGGGGGGAGGAGATTTGACTTTTCCTCATCATGAAAATGAGATTGCTCAGTCGGAGGCGGTGACGGGTAAACCACTAGCTAATTATTGGCTTCACAATGGCATGATTATTGTGGAAGGAAAAAAGATGTCTAAGTCTTTAGGCAACTTTATTACAATCCGTGAATTGCTAGATAAATATGAACCGATGGCAGTACGATTATTTATCTTACAAACTCAGTACCGCAAGCCTGTGGACTTTACTGAGGAAGCCTTGGCTACTGCCACTAATAGCTGGTCAACTCTCAATGAGGGTTTATTATTTGGTCATCACCATGGAGCAAAATTAGGTTTTTCTGACACCGAATTAATAGATGAATCTTTAGTCAGCAGATTTAAAACTGCCGTAGATGACGACTTTAATTTTGCAGGTGGTTTAGTAGTACTATTTGAAATTGCCAAAAATTTAACTAAGGCAGGTCATATACTAATACACGAAGGTAAGATCGCAACTGATGTTCAAGAATTGGAACGGCAATGGCATACTTTAACTAAGTTAGCAGCTATCTTAGGTTTTGAAGCTCAAGCCACAGATTCCGATACAGATGGTCTAACCGACTCCGAAATTGAAGCTTTGGTGCAGCAGCGTAATCAAGCACGAACTAATAAAGATTATGCCACAAGCGATCGCATAAGAGATGAATTACAGGCTCAAGGCGTTACTTTAATTGACAAACCAGGAGGAATTACGATCTGGAATCGTAGTTAGTTTTTGATTATTGATCTGTTTTTTAACTACCATCAACCTGGCGGTTAACAATCACAATTTTCCATTTTCCTAGTTGACTAGCTTGAAAAGCCACCTGACTTCCATCACCATTGATCGTCGGTGCTTTGACCGAACCTCTGACATTTACGGTTAATAACTCTGATTTTTGTCGCTGGCGATCATACACAAATATATCTGTTTTACCTCGTTCAGCAGAAACATAGGCGATGTAGCGTCCATCGGCACTTAATGCAGGCTGATCTTGAGTAGAATCACGGCGATTAAGGTTGGGTAAGGAAACTAAGCGTTTTGCTTGCAAATCATACAGAAAGATATCTCGCTGATTACGACGGTCTGAGGCAAAAGCGAGATAATTTCCATCTGAACTGTATGTCGGATACTCTTCGATCGAGTTACTGTTGATACCTCCAGGAATAATTTCAGGCTGGGTTAACAAATTACCGCTACAGCCGCTAACAATAAACAGCAGTATAGTCCAACTTAAGATACTGTTGAGGGACAAAAAATTAAGTTGAAAGATTGAGGTGATCAAATGGATGGGTTGAGCGCACTCATTATACTTATCCTTAGCGTTATTTGAGATGGTGAGGTATATAAGGTATTGGGTTAGCTGAGTCTTATCTCCTCCATCTCTACCTTCTTCGCTACTTGTGCCTTTAACCATCCTTAGAATTTATTACAACATATTCTAACTTAAAGTAATCAAAGTGTTAGCTTTTGCCAAGCTACCAATCGTATTTTACAGGCTACTTTAAGACTCGGATTTACAACAAACATTACCTTAATACCAAAAGTCGACGTCAAAATCTATTGTTTTAGAGTTATTATCTGTGGCTGCATAGTATAAAAATTGTAGTCAAATTAAATGTTTTATTAGTCAATCTTTAGATTTGCAATAAGTCTTGATCCTCTAATTGATCAACTGACGTTACGCAAAGTAATGGGAAATCAGTAGTTTGAATAAGGCAAGAAAACAGATCAATCAATTCAATCAATCCTTTAACCTTTACCTTTACCCAATCTCAACAGATCAATTAGTGCGTAACATCAGTTATCAAAAAGATAGTGTATTAATCGGCAATACCCAAAGCACTGGCTTTTTCTCAGTATTTTTACGGTTTGTACTGTAGAATTAATTCTAAATTAGAAATCCCGTGGACTCCATATATTTTAGATAATTCAGATGTTCTACAGCAAGAGACAGTCGAAATATCTATCGACTTGGTTAATGTACAGTCGTACTTCTCGGATAATTATTGTGTGGCTGTTAATTATTGGCGATATTCTTGGTCTAATATTGTGCTTTAATTTAGCCCTCAAATTGCGTTTATCTCAATCATTAAGCTTGGCAAGCCCAGTTTTATATGCTCTGATTGCCATGTACCTCTTGGGCTTATACCTCACTGACACTTACAAGCTCAATCGAGAGGTTTCTGGAGTTCGTCTCTCAGAGAGAGCTATTTTAGGAATATTAGTGACAGTATCTGCCGTTACCTCAGGAGTATATATCACGGGGATCTGGGGTAGCGAACCAATCGTGGGTCGTGGGGTGTTGTTAATTAGCGTAGCTTTGTTTTCTATTTGGGCGGTAATTGGCAGAACTCTCGCTGATCTATGGTTAAAGGCAAATCAAGAAACATCTCGATTTTTAGTATTGGGAGATTATCAAAAAGTTATTGAGTTCAGTAAAGAACATCGTAAGTTAAATTCACATACTGAGTTTGTTTCTTTCCCAGGCAACGGGGCTAATAATTCCTATAGTCGCACTGGAGATTTAACGGGATCTCTATTATTAGACAGAGTAGAAAACGTCAATTCTACCTGGAAAAAACAGTATTGGTCAGGTATTTTAATTGATGGTGCAGAGAGGAGTCTGTCTCAGCAAATGGTGCGAGAGCTGATGGACATGAGGCTCAAAGGCATTTATGTTTACAGTATTGCCGATTTCTGCGAACAATTCTGGCAGAAAATCCCTCCTGCATATATTCAGGATGATTGGTTTGCCTTTACCAATGGATTTAACATTTTGCACAATCGCATCAAAGTGAAGCTCAAGCAGCTAATCGATATTGTGGTGGCAGCAGTTATGATTATTGCTATTTTGCCCATAACTATCCCTGTAGCGATCGCAATTAAGCTGACTAGCAAGGGTCCAGTTTTTTATTCTCAGGTGAGAACTGGTTTAAATGGTCATAAGTTTCGGGTTTATAAATTCCGTTCAATGTATCAAAACGCCGAATCAAAAGGCATCCAGTGGGCAAAAGAAAAAGACCCCCGTATTACTACCGTCGGTTCTTTTATTCGCCTGACGCGAATTGATGAATTGCCTCAGTTGTGGAACGTGTTTAAGGGGGAGATGAGTCTGGTGGGACCTCGTCCCGAACGCCCAGAATTTGATCTTCAGTTGAGGGAGAAAATTCCTTATTATGATGTCCGTTACTTGGTTAAACCAGGGATTACTGGTTGGGCGCAAGTTTGTTATCCTTATGGGGCTTCTGTGGAAGATGCTTATCAAAAGGTGGCTTACGATCTTTATTACATCAAAAATTACTCCCTATTTTTAGATTTGGCGATCGCTTTTAAAACTTTACGTGTAGTTTTTTTGGGTAAAGGAAGATAAGGTATTTAGCAGCTATTTACCAATACAGAAGCGGCTAAAAATTCGATCTAACACAGATTCGGTGACTTCCTCCCCTGTAATTTCTCCTAGAGCCTGAATTGCCCCCCTAAGATCAATTGTCCAGAAATCTAGGGGTAGTTGATCTGAGACTGTTGACTGTACCTGTTCTAGGGCTACTTTGGCTCTGGTTAAGGCTGCTGCCTGTCTTTGGTTAATGGCAATCTCAGAATTAGATGCCATAACTTCACCTTGATGAGCTAAATCAATAATTGCCCCTTCCAAATTGCTAATGCCCTGATGATGCGCAGCACTGGTAGAGACTACCCATTTAATTTCTGGTGGATAGTTTACTGATTGGGGTGCAGCTAAATCTGCTTTGTTGATTACTAAAATTAAAGGGCGGTCTTGAACCTGAAGGTATATTGACCCATCAGCATCAGTCCAGCCTAATTTTGCATCCACAGTTAAGAGAACTAAATCAGCAGCAGCAGCGGCAGTTCGCGATCGCTCAACCCCGATTTGTTCTACGGTGTCAGATGTTTCTCTAATGCCTGCGGTATCTAAGACCTGAATGGGAATGCCACCTACCACTAAAGTAGATTCAACCACATCACGGGTCGTTCCTGGTAAATCAGTAACAATGGCGCGATCGCTTTTACTCCAGGCGTTGAGCAAGCTGGATTTACCGACGTTAGGACAACCCACAATAGCTACTTTTAAACCACTTCTAAGTAGTTCACCTTGTTCTGCTGTGGCTAGGATATTTTGTACTTGAGTTAAGACATTCTGTAATTGCTGTTGAACATCCAATTCATCTAGTGGCGGGAGATCGTCAGCAAAGTCAATGCGGGCTTCTACCTCCGCTAAGATATCTAAACAGGCTGTCCTCAGGTCACGGATCGGACTAGCCAGTTTGCCCTGTAAACCTGCCACTGCCATCTGTGATGCCTGTTGTGATTGAGCTGAAACCAGATCAGCAATACTTTCAGCTTGGGTTAAATCAATTCTGCCGTTGAGAAACGCCCTCAGGCTAAACTCTCCTGGTTGAGCTAATCTAGCTCCTTGAGCCACACACAACTGTAGTACTGTTTGAACTGCCATGATACCTCCATGACAGTGAAATTCCACCACATCCTCACGGGTAAAAGAACGGGGTTGCAGCATCAGCAGCAACAGCGCCTCATCGATTACCTGCTCAGTTTGAGGGTCACGAATATAGCCATAAAGAATACGATGAGTTGACCATCCTTGTTTTCCAGGAGCATCAAAGAGAGTCTTGGCGATCGCAACAGATTTTGCTCCCGACAACCTTACTATGCCCACGCTACCCTGTTGAGGCATGATGGCAGTGGCGATCGCAACTATGGTTTCTCCTTGAATAATTTCTCCTGGCACTAAAGACATCTGAATTGATTTGAGTATCTAAGCTTTATTTATTTTCTAATTTTCTCACGTATGATTCCTTTAAATTAGGCTGATAAAAAGAAAAGACATAGCTATTTATTTTAGCTACAAAAGCGGAATGCTCCCAACGCTACAATAAACAAAATTAGGTAGAGAATAGACGTAATAATGAAGAGGATGCCCACAACTAATGTGTTAGCCCGTTGGAGTGTAGGTTTAGGTGTAATAGGATCATTAATTTTAGCTTCAGGAGTTGCAGAAAACCTCCCCGCCATAGCTTTAACTCCAGAAGAAGTATTGGAAAAGTTAGAGCCTGTTCCTGTATTTACAATTGCCGATGAACAGGGTGCGCCTTTGGTGGCATCAGGGGAAGATGAAGCTAAAGTTGCAGGAGTGTTCATTTCGCAAGATGATGCCAACCAATTTGTTAATCGGTTAAAAACTGAAAATCCTGAACTGGCAGAAAAAGTACGGGTGGCACATGTGTCTCTAGGGGAAGTGCATAAGCTATCGAAATCAGCTCAAAGTCAGGAAAATGCGCTGAATTTTGTCTATATTCCCGAAGAAGAAGCGGTAACTTCGGCAGAAACTCTGGGGGAAGAGAATCAACAGCCATATCAAGGTGGAGTCCCTTTATTTGTTGCCCGAGGTGGCGAAGACCAAGGCTATCTTACCTTTGAAAGAAACTCTAAACAGGTGATTCCTTTCTTTTTTGATAAGGCGCAGTTAGAGGAAATGATAGCTAAATTTAAGCAGCAAATGCCAGATATAGCTGGGAATATTGAAATTGAAGTTCATCCCTTGGAAGGGGTAATTGAGACTTTAGAAACCAGCTCGGATGAAATTCTGGACAAAGTTGTTTTAGTACCCACCGAAGAATCAACTCAATCCTTACAAAGTTCTAGTCAGTCAACTTCAGAACGACAGCAAAAATTGGAAGAACTTACTAATGAAAGTAATGAACAACGTCGAGCCGTCATGGATGCTGCTGATGCATTTAGCGAGACAATGGGTGTCCAAAATTTTCTTATCCCTTAAATGGCGATTGCGTTTGTAATGCAAGTCGGTCGCGTTAGCAAACGGTCGGCTAAAACTTGGCTAGCGGTCGGCATCACATTTTTGATAGTCGACCGCCTGTTGTTGATATCTTCAGAGATATATTTCGCCAAATAAATAACGTCGGTTCGGGATAAGAAAATTGATCTGTTAGGGTAGCTATCAGCTATTAGCTTTTAAGCTATTTCTAGATCTAGGCAATTAGAGAATATTAAAACGGTAAAAGTAATTTTCAAAACCTTACTCCATATAATTTTTGGCTTAACCCGAATTCACGTTAAATAGTTGCGATCAGCTTAGACGAGTGCGCGGAGGGCAATTGCTAATTTGTCACCATAATTTCTCCAACCATTCCAGCAGAAGCGTGACCTTTAATGGAACAGTGTAATTCGTATGTACCAGCTTTCATCGGGGTTATAACCCATTCTGCTTCTGCACCTGGTTTTAGTTCTAATTCGTGAATTGCTCCTTTGACTTCGACTTTACCCGCCTGCACTTTTTTCGTCCAGCTAGCATCGGCAAAATCTTTTGACGTAAAGTAGTGCTTAGAGGGGCTGGGATTATCTAACAGTAATTTATATGGTTTTCCAGTTTCTAGCTGTAGATTACTGGGAAAAAATGTTAATTCTCCACTGCTGTTTCCCAAGCTGACTTTAATCTCGTTGATACTTGATTCGGCTAATGCGATTGGCATCCAAAGCAAACTGCTAGCCACAATTGTAACGAGCAATAAAATTAGATTTCGTCCAATTAGCTCAATAGCCGATGGATTAATTAATCTCATAGCATTTTAAGAAGCATAGTTGATCATAATTAAATTATAAGATCGTCTCCTGTGCATAAAAAAATTAACCAGTCGTATCTAGAGAATGTAAGCAAAACACATTAAATTTCATTCTAACTAGATACAAAACCATGAAAAAATCTACTTTAGCTCTTCTAACAACTGTCATCGCCTTCGCTCCTTTGACTGCTTTCGCTCAGGATTCTTCGACTAGCATTCAAAACAACACCAACTCTGCTGCTGCCGTCGGCAATGCTAACTTTATCCAGCAGGAGGGGATTCAAACTAATATTCAAGACCAATTAGAATTAGGGGGCTACGGTTACACTACTCCTGAAGCTCAAACTTCTGCACAGATTAACGTTAACGAAGCTGCGGCAGTAGGTGACTACAACGTAATCGACCAAGATGCAACTCAAACTAATATTCAAGATCAAGTTGACCTAAACCAGTACCTTCCTCACGGCTACGGCTACTAAACTTATCTTTTTCATTGACTTTAAACCTAATACTCAAGTCCTGGCTGCAATCAACCAGGGCTTATTCTTGTTAGTGCGCTCCAAAAGCTAAGCAAAAATCACTTGATCTCCTCATTCAAAACTGTTTCTAATTAGTTTTGGGTAGCATCTGTTTCTGAGCCTGGACTAATCATTAGACTTATTACTGTTTCGAAATAGCCAGATATTTCAGAAGCAAAAGAATCAATATTTTGAGATGAGCTTAAAGCGATAGATTTAATAAAGTCAATTACCAATGTTTTCATTAAATCAATAAAGTAAGTCTTCTCAATTTGTAATTTTAAAGCGACATAAGGATTTTTCGATTCTTGCTTAATTGCCTTATTTAAAATAGACCTGTCAGCAACTAAGATTGCTTGGCAAATATGCAATAAAATAATTTCGCTATCTCTTAAAAATTTTATTTTGGTGAACGTACTCGGTTTGAATTTTTGATATTTTAGTTGAATCAATGAAGATTGTGATTCGACTTTAGATTGCTGGCGCTCAAAACATGTATTAACTAAAAGCAGCTCAATTTTGTTTAAAATAAAACTAATAACTTCTAATCTCGTTTTATTTTGATTAACGAATAAATTAATAGTAGTAGACTGGTATTGAATAGCTTGATAAATGTTATTGATTTCACTTTCAAGGCTACTATTTTCATAATTGCTAAGTTGTTTGCTAGATACCCGATTCTTTTTCTGGATGCTATTAAGCTTTATTAAATTAAAATTGGGCATTTCTTGATGGCATCCAAGACAAAACCACGCTATTCTACCTCGATAAAGATGACGAAGCAAAATATCAGAACAGATGGGACAAAGAGTTTTCATTTCTCTCTGGTCTATTTAAGACCAATAGGAAGATTTTAAGTCTTGTTATAATTTTGAAATTTTTCTTAAACCATTGTCTATTCAAAAGTATATTATTAGGGTTTTTGTCACTTTATTATTGACTTACTTAATTCAATATACTCAACACAGAATGGACAAATCTAATTTGAGATTTGACAATAATTATTATCGACAAGAGGTCTTATTTAAAAGGTTTAGTTGATTGTTTTATCATCTAACTTTAAACCTAAATTATGAGAAAAATTATTTCATCAGTGATTTTACTGAATGCTTGCGGTTATTTAGCTTAGCAATGGAAGGTAAGGATTAGTAAAAATGATTTTCTCTCTCTCTTTTTCACTGGTGATTGTCCCGAATGTAGACATGAGTTTAATCTAATTAATCTTTTATATTGATGCTTTGAATAAGCGATCGCAGCCTTAGAGGGCATTGCTGAATATATTTTACGTGAATTCGGATTAAGCTAAAAACTATATACAGTAACGTTCTCGACGAAACCAAATTATTTGCATCTTTTAAGAACATAAATACTATAAAGATTGTAGTATTTATGATTTAAGCTGTAGTGGTTTTAGGCCATAATGACTGCACATCTTCAGGTAGCATATTGATCACCTGATCAATTTCGCCTTGAGTTACCCGTTGAGTTAGAACTTTAAATACTCCTGCTATTAAAGTTTCAATTTCGGTTGGATAATCTCCTTGAGGAAGATTGTTGATTACCTTGTCGACAAATTCCGCTAAAGAACGCTCTTTGGTGGGCGTTGCTGCTGGTTTCCAGCCCTGGTAGTAAAAACCTGCTAATAATACAGGGAACTGTGAACCAAGATCTACAGCTTCTTCTAGGGGAAGGCGATCGCGTAAAGCGTGTAAGACCGCTTTAAGTCCGATAAAGGTAATATGCTTATCTTCAACCTGAATCACTTCTGACACATCATTAATAAATTGATGAGTTGTTTCCAAGGTACGATCAAATGCTTTTAAGCCGTTGTTAGACATGAATAATTATTTTACTAGTAGTTTACTGAATCATTCTGTCTAATCTCCCTGCGGCTTCACTCCTACTATTTATAGATTTTGATTGATTTTAATTTTATTGTTACTATGTTCTGATACCTCCTTATGCTAATTTAGGGTGAAGAAAATAGATCAGGAAAAACCTTTATTGTTTCTGTAAACAAAACTTACTTGATATTTTATAGTGACTACTGATCATACTACGATTTTCATAAATAATTTTCCCTACTTATTCTCGATTATTTTCTAAGATAAGAAAATAAACGCTATTTAATAGCTATCAGCTTTTAGATATAATCAACTTTAAGTTTAAAAAATAACAATTAACTTGCTTGATAACTTCATTAAGGATTGGCTAGGTAACAAGCTTTTCTATGGAATAGGTAATAACTAAAAGTTGTAAGCTGATGGCTTAAATAAAAGATCGAGCGCAGAGACTGAAAGTGTTTAACAATCAAAAGCTCAAAAAGCGATTGTAAAGCACATGACTCAGCTTATTAAAAGACTTCTGAACCCTTTACTAATCCCGCTACCGAGTATGACAATTAAACAAATTGATAAGCTGAAAACTCCCAAATTTATCCAACAAATCCATTCAACTATAAAGCCATTAGAGTTTTTGGAGCATTGTGATAAAAACTATGGAGAGCTTTTTTTTACTAATTTCTTTGGTAATTTAGAAACTTTAGTTGTCAGTCATCCGCAAGATCTTCAAGAATTATTTAATCCTAAAAACAAAATTCTTGATGCTCCAGGTGCTGCTAATGAAATGTTTAAACCTCAACTTGGAGAAAACTCATTAATCGTACAAGACGGAGAACGTCATCTGCGTCAGCGAAAGCTAATGATGCCTCCCTTACACGGGGAACGGATGTTCGCCTATGGGCAACAGATTTGTGAAATTACCCAACAAGCAGTACAACATATTCAACCAGGTGAAACCTTTATTGCTCGTCATCTAAGTGAAGATATTACCATGAAGATTATCTTAAAAGTAGTCTTTGGTATTGATGAGGGATCGAGGTTTGAAAAACTGAAAAAGCTAATGACAACTTGGTCAGGTTTAACTAATTCACCATTGAGTGCCAGCGTTTTGTTGTTTCCAGCTTTACAGAAGGATTTGGGTACTTGGAGTCCTTGGGGAAGATACATCCATTTACGACAACAGATTGATAATTTGCTGACAGCGGAAATATTAGAACGTCGCCAACAAGTGCGTTCAAGTCGTTTTGATATTTTGAGTTTACTAATGGAGGCAAAATATGAAGACGGAGAGGCGATGAGTGATACCGAATTAAGAGATAATCTCTTAACTTTACTCAATGCTGGTCATGAAACCACTGCTACTGCGATCGCTTGGGCTTTATACTGGATTCATCATCAGCCAAAAGTCTATGAAAAAGTATTGCATGAGTTGCAAAGTCTAGATACTCCTGAACCGATTAACATTGCTCAACTTCCTTATCTGACGGCAGTTTGTCAAGAAACTTTGCGGATCTATCCTGTGGTACTTTTCACATTTCCCAGAATCACCCTACGCTCTGTCAATTTAAGGGGATACCAAGTGGAGCCTGATACATATGTAATGCCCTGTATCTACCTAACTCATCGTCGAGAAGATTTATATCCCCAACCAGACAAATTTCAACCCGAAAGGTTTATTGATCGTAAATATTCATCTTATGAATTTTGGCCTTTTGGAGCAGGTTCTCGCCAATGCCTGGGTCAAGTATTTGCCCTGTTTGAAATGAAATTAATTCTGGCGACGATTCTCTTAAATAATCAGCTAAGATTACAAGAAAAAGCCCCTGTTGTTCCAGGACGTCGAGGTTTTTTATTAGGTCCAAAAGGTGGGGTAAAAATGAGTTTGGTGTAGATGCGAAGAATAGCAATTAATGTTAGTAGAGATCAACTGCTAACTTTCAATTTCTACAATCTACTGGCAAAAAAATAAGGACGCTTAACAAACGTCCATTAGCTTAATGAATAATCTCAACCTTTATGAAAAGAAATTAACGACGCAACCATTTAGAAGCTACTGCACCTAAAGCTGCACCTACTAAAGGGTTACTTAGAAACTTAATCAACGCTGGTTGATCTGCCATTACATCTTGGAAAATATCAGGATGGGAATGATAGGTAAAGCTAGCTAACTTGCTTACGTCATCAGCATTCATGCGACTAGCACGGTGAGTAGATAAACCTAACTGCTTCTCTAAATCTCTTTCACTCAATCCTCTTTTATCAAGATGTTTAAAAAATTCTCTGGCTACATCATCTCGCTCATTGGGCTTAATTTGGGCGATCGCTTGCTGTAGTTCTGGTTCCATTTGCTGTGGCGGCACGTTATCATGGTGGAAGGCACGACTAAATAAGCCGCGTCTTTCTTCTCTGCTGGAACGATTAGCAAAATCGTCGAAGTTGTCGTAGTCATCAGTGTTAGCGGGAGTGTTGCCGAGAGACTCTACATTACCACCTGCTAGATCGTTCATTATTTGCCTTTTATATCTGTCACTGCTAGACATAGTCTTGCTCCTGAATTAACTTTATTTTGATTGAACGTTTAAAATACGAACCGTTAGTCAGTTAAACTACCCCTGGTATTCAATTTGGTTGGACTGCACGTCATATTTTGCCGTTAAAATTCGCTCCTTATCTGGTGCATATACCAAGACAGTCAAATCTTGGTCGGGAAAATTTTGATTAAAACCCATTGCCAAGGCTCTAGCTAAATCTTTTACTTCTGTAGGCTCTACTTGCTCTGTAATAACAACGCCTAACTTATTGTTGTCTCGTACATAGGCATCTTTAATTAATCCCTGACTGGTACTGACAACCCAATCTCCAAATTTCTGACCAGCAACACTGTCGCCTCTTTCTAACTGAGCATAGGTACTAGCTTGATCCAATGTAGCGCTGGGCAAAGTAGCAGTAGTACTAGAAGAACAAGAAGCTGTCGTTGCAACTATCAACACTAACAGCGTAGTAATAACTATACTACGAAATTTATTAAGGTAATTTTTCATAAAATATCGCTCCAACTGTTTGACTATTTACTAGTAGTTTTAAATAACAAATTGAGAAGGAAACTAAATTTTCCTCCTCAACAAATCTAAACAAAGCTAATAATTAATCGATCGCGTCTTTAACTGCATCTTTTCCATCTTCAACCGCGTGTTGTGCCGATGCTTCTGCCTGCTTTGCTTTACCTTCTGCCTGGTCAGCTTTGTCGCCAGTTACGTTGCCTAAAGCCTCTTGTGCTTTACCTTCTAGATTCTTAGCAGTAGCTTCTGCTCTATCTTGGGTACTCATAATTAACTGTCTCCTGTAAAAGATTCTTCGTATATTTTGTTACTGTCTAGCTTAAAAGAAAATTGAAGGAGAGTTAATCTATCTAGAGAAAGAAAATAATAGCTGCAAATATGTATTACTTATTATCTACTTGATTACCTATCAAAAGTAGGACGTGCAACCCATAGATATGGTTTATCCTAATGTGAAACACTTATAGCTATTTAGTTAGGAATTATTCAAAAAGTCATAATTTTAGCTTAATTCATCGAAGTAATGAGTCTAGAAATAGGCGATCTATTTCAGTTGTGATCAGATTAATTATTAAGGGAAATAATCGTGTTTGAGAACAGAATAATGCTGTTAGCGCAGCAAGGAATAATAGTCGAAAGAGAACAAGATTTAGAAGCAATTCAAGATGCTTCTTTTGTCTTCAATGGTCCTCAGTTTTTTGCCGCATTAATTGCAGGTTTAGTATTAGCTTTTGCTCTGCAACTACTGTTTACAAATCTGGGGGTTGCCGCTGGGATATCTATGGCGGGAGGCAGTAGTTCTAGTTCTAATTCTGACTATGATGATAGTTCAGATGGATTTGGTACCACGATTAAGAAAGTGGGGACAATGGTAGGTATCGGAACTTTGATTAGCGTCACTTTAGCTTTATTTATTGCTAGTTTTTTAGCAGTTAAGCTGGGTTTATTTGTGGCACCTTTATCAGGGGCAATTGTCGGCTTGGTAATTTGGGCGGCTTTTTTCGCGTCCATAATGCTATTAAGTTCTCGTGCAGTGGGTTCGCTGTTAGGTTCGGTTGCCAGCACTGCCACCTCGGGGATGCAAGCAATAGTCGGTACTGCCACTGCGGCTTTGGGTGCTGGTGCAGCCAGTAAGCAGGTGATAAATACTGCCGAGGCGGCAGCAGCAGCGGTCAGAAAAGAATTGGGAATGGCAATCGACCCTGTTTCGATGCGTGAGAACGTGGAAGACTTTTTGCAGTCGGTCAAACCTGCGGGAATAGATGTAAATCAGATTGCTCAGGATTTTGAACAGTTACTCGATGATGAAAATCTTCAAGAGATTATCAACAGTGATAGCATTCGTAATGTTGACCGCAACACCTTTTTGCAGTTACTCAGCGATCGCAGTGATTTATCGAAAAAGGATGCAGACCGCATTGCCAGTAAGTTAGAGTCGGTTTGGCGTAAAGCTACCAACAAAGTTACCCCAAATGGTAATCCCATCGATGATCTGACTAGCTATATTAAAACTGCTACCAGAGAACAGCTTACAGGTACAGATTTTGGCGACAAGATAGATTCTTTGATCGGCGAGATCTCAAGAAATCGTCAATCCCAATCTACCAATCCTCTAACTCAAGCGGCTACTTTAGGAATGAACAGTCTGGTGGGCATAGTTATGGGTAGAACCGACTTATCAGATTTTGATGTCGATAAAATTACTAACCAATTGCAAAAACTACAGGGACAGCTTGGAGAACAAACCGACAAGGTAGCGTCTCAGGTAGGAATTAAAGAAGCGACGGAAAATACAATTAAAAAGGATATTGATAACTATTTAGCAAATGCCTATCCTTGGCAGCTAAAGCAACAACATTTAGATCGCCAGTTTCGTGATTTAATCTACGATCCTGCTGCTGACCCGCAAGCTGTCGCCAACGAACTCAGACAGATTAATCGAGCAGATTTTACCGAAGTTTTGAAGCAGAAAGGTCTGTTGTCTCAATCACAAATTCGCAGCACTGCTAATATCCTCGACGCAATTCGTTTAGAAGTGATTGCCGCAGCAGAAGCCGCACAGGCAAGAGAGAAAAGTATTGAACTCATGATAGAGGTAGAAAACTATCTAACTACCACTGTTAAAGACAACTTAACCTCTGAGAAAATTCAGCTAGATTTCAAACCGATCCTGGAAGACTTTGATGCTACTCCCCAAGAGTTAAGCACTCGGTTGGCAGTCTTAGATAATCCTACTCTAACCAGAATGCTGGAGTTGCGGGGTGATATGGATGCCATTGAAGCCTCAGCGATCGCTGGAGAGTTAGAAATTGCTCGCGATCAGGTATTGGAAGATAGCAGACAAAACGTTGGCAAAGCTAAAGCAGTTGCTGAAAGACAGTGGTTACAGGTGCAGTCTTATCTGCGAGATACTGGCAGGGGAGAACTAAATCCTGATGGTATCAAACGGGAACTAGAATTGCTGCTCAACGATCCTCAAGCAGGAGGTGCGGCATTAAAAGCCAGATTAGCTAGCTTTGACCGCAAGACTTTGGTGCAGTTATTAGCACAACGTCAGGACTTGAGTGAGTCGCAAATTGAAGATACTGTCGATAGTATTGAAAGTTCTTGGACGAAAGTCACTAATGCACCGCAAAAACTAGTTGGTAAGGCACAGGAGCAATACGATCTAGCTACATCAGAGATTGCTAGCTATCTACGTGAAACTGGTAAACCTGAACTTAATCCTCAAGGAATCGAACGAGATTTAACTTTATTATTTAACAATCCTAAATTGGGTTCGAGGGCGATTCGCCAACGCCTATCAGCAATGGATCGAGACACTTTAGTCCAGCTACTAGCACAACGCCGAGATTTGAGTGAAAGTGATGTTGAACAGGTAATAAATGACGTTCAGTCTACCCTGAAGAAAATTGCTAAAGCACCCCGTCGTGCCGCTATTCGTACTCAAGAGAAGGTTCAAGATTTCCAAAGTGCGATCGCTGATTATCTACGTGATACCGATAAGGCAGAATTAAACCCCACAGGAATTAAGCGGGACGTGGAATTGCTGATTAACGATCCTCGTGCAGGTGCTGAAAGTCTTAAAGACAGATTATCCAGCTTTGATCGTTCTACCTTAGTGGCACTCTTAACTCAACGGGGAGACATTGCCGAATCAGACGTTAATCAGGTTGTCGATCAGATTTTAGCCGTTAGAGATAACGTCTTATCTCAGTTACAAGTAGTCCAGGATAAAATTCAATCTGTTATTGATCGCATTTTAGCCAAGGTCAAAGCCTATCTCGACAGTTTAGATCGACCCGAACTGGCATATGCTGGTATCAAACGAGATATCAATGTCTTATTTGACGATCCTCAAGCTGGTTTTCATGCCCTTAAAGACCGCTTTTCCCAGATTGACCGTAATACTATGGTTGCAGTCATGAGTTCTCGTCAAGATATCTCCGAAGCAGATGCCGAACGTCTGATCAGCCAAGTAGAAAAAACTCGTGATCGCGCCCTGCAACGTGCCGAACGCATTCAAACCGAAGCTGCTATGCGCCTAGAATCTACTAAAAAGCAAGCCGCAAGGCAGGTCGAAGAAACTCGTAAAGCTGCCGCTACTGCTTCCTGGTGGTTGTTTCTCACTGGTTTGATCAGTGCGATCGCTTCTGCTGGTGCAGGTATGTTAGGTGTTGTGGGTTAATTAAGTACGCCTAATGTAAATTAGCTTCGTTGAAAGGTTGTTGGTTCGTAGCCATTAGCCATTAGCGAATGAAAGCATTTAAGATGAAGCCAGCACGAGTAATTAAACCGACCTCACGTTATTTGTGAAATGCTTTGAAGCATTTTCAGGATAATCTTACGTAGTATTTGTGGAATAAAGTTGAAAATATTTTTTACAAATCTGATTCACAAATAATTCTTTAACTTACAAACAAGTTGTATTTGAAATAATGTGCTATGGTTTGCCAAATGTTGAAGGCTCATAATATACACATACTAATTTTTTCAACCATAAGTTTGCCAAAGTCAATTCCAAGCATCAGCTTGCTGAAACGGCAAAGTTATACTTAAAGTCACAAAAGCTAGAGATTGTAAGCGCAAGTACACAATGGGGGTAGGGAGACTTGAACTCCCACGAAGTATTACCCTCAACGGATTTTAAATCCGCAGCGTCTACCAATTCCGCCATACCCCCAGGTATGGATAATGATGAATACGTTTTTGCAACAGGAACTAATATAACACACCATGCTGGTATAGTGTATTGAATTTGACGTTTAATTTAAACTAGTTTTGCTAGAGTGAGCTACTATTGAGACAAAACCTAATCCTATAACTCTCTAATTTCTGTATAAAACAATAGTTTACCTTTTAATATATGGGTTCTCATTTTAATGCGGTACAGTCCAGATCTTGGTTTTTGTTGATTGCGGTGCGACCCCCTAAAGGGTTCACTAGTTGCTCTTTGTTGGAAACCAACAAGACGAAGCGGACGATTTAAAGGGCGGAAACAAGTTCCGCCCCCACGTCCTTGTCTTCGCAGCACTCGGAGCTTGCATCCGAGTGACCGAAGACCGCACTAGCTCACCGCGCCGCCTTCAGGCGCAAGGGAACGCGCACCGTTGTTAATAGTTGATTGTCGATTGCGGTGTACCTCACTAATTCGAGAAGGGCTATATACGGGTTAAAAGCTCCAACATGAGTTGACGGTCATCACTAGTGCCTGGACAAAGCTCTGCGCAGGCAAGATGCGATTAACATCGCACTGGGCATAAGCGCTGTCCCGCAGATGACCCCAGGCAACGTGACCTCAACTATGCGCCTTGGTTTTTTAGGACGATATATCAGTTAGTGTTGAATTCAGCATTCCCTTTAGGGTAATCGCATCTATTTCTAAATTTTTTACAAGACCAGAATTTTAGAGATGGATTCGTAAACTGTAAAATGACAAAAATTGAAACCTCTTACCAATTAATTATTCTATGATTTTAATGAGATTACTCTGAGATTATACTGGTATTCTAGTTTTGACAACATTTTGAATTTCAGTTATTGGAAAATAATATTTCGCACCATTATCCGACTGAATATTTAAAATCTTCTAAAGCAATTAAAATTTTTCCAGGGATATGGTTGCAACTAAGAACCATCAAAGTAATTTTACAATGTGCGAGTCCAACTAAAATCTAAAGACTTTTGTTAACAAAATCTAAAGTTTTTGCTTAAAAGTAAACTATGTATAGATAATCTATGACTTAATAAATAAGGATAAGTATAGGTAGAAGCAAAACTAATGGAAGGACAGGGTGCAAAAATTGGCAGTACCGCTATTATCTGGTGTTTAGCAACGGGAATGATGGCTATTTCTATACCCATAGTTAAAATGACTAACACAGGAATAATTTTGCCTGTGGCAGTTGTGATTGGAGTTAGCATAAGTACCATCGCTATCTGGTTTAGTACTTGGTTGACATAAGTCTGATAGGTTAAAAAGATACTGATAAAAAATAGCTTTGCTGTGAATTATCAATTTGAATTTGTATGTAGCTCATAATTTGATTCCCACCATAGCTGCTTTTTCAACATGACATTGAATTTTATTACTGAAGCTGCATTCAGCAGCTCGCATTCTATATTCACCTATATTTGAAGAGGGCTTGATTGACTGAGATATGGTGATTCTTAGATTTATCTTGACTTAGTTAGGGGGATATGAATATTAGAGTTAGTGCGAAATATATTTGTTCTAGATATATCTCGGGAATAAATTGATTCCAGTTTTGTGCTGCCATGCAGTTTTCACTTTTCTAGAGTATGAGTCTAAGCTTAGTTAAAAATAATCTAATCTCTGTTGCATATTGACTAATGTCTATTGCTTGACTTAAGTTAAATATTTTTCATTAATGCGAGAATGCTATACCGATTGTTTCTGATAATTAGCTCAAATAGTTTATAGCAACAAAAATTGAATATTCTCTTACTTTTTTTGAGCTATAAATTGTGAATAAAGCTATGTAGCGGTTCTCAAACTAGTGAGGTATACCTCAATCAACCATTAACTATCAACTATTAACAGAAGCTGAGGTCTGGACTTTACCGCATTAAAATGACAAAGGCGAGAGTTTTAAGGGCGTAAATATGACAAAGGCGAAAGTTTGCCGCATGTTTTCCTCTCATTGTTGACGAGTCGTAAGCTTGAGGAAACCTCAAGACCTCCGACATCGCGTCCTCCTGTTGACCGACGAGTGCTTGCGCCGCCCGCATTGCCGCATGTAAGACGCGCTTCTTACGACAATCGCTTATAAGGGAGCCCCCAAGACCGCGTTGTCGCGCTTTGCCACGTCGCATCTACCCATATATATAATTGCTGAGTCCTTTGTTGAGTCAATGATTCAAACTTATTGAGTAGCAAAAATCCAATTTTGTTTAGCTAACATCTTATAGTGATTAGTATATTGATCTAAATCAAGTTAAAGATGAATAAATTATGATCCATAGTTTTGGTCAAAATAATTTAGTTTCTGATGCAATCAAAAAAGCATACCGTTTCAACCCTGGAATAAAACATTCAGATGACTGATTATTATAAACATATAACAAAACATAACAGTTTGAACTGTCTCAATTGCTCAAATGATGATTGCTTACTATGTTAGAAGTTAAATTACATTGAATATTCAACAAAGAAAAATGTATACTTAATCAGTAAATTTGAAATAAAGTAATTTAAGCGTAGCATTGCTAATTTACATTAAGCCTATAGCTGTAATTTTACATGATTAAAGTTCTTATTGTTGACGATCAGAATTTGACTCACAAGCTAATAGAAACTCATCTTAAATCTGAGACAAATATTAAGATAGTAGGTTTTGCAGAGGATGGACAAGAAGCATTAGCCAAGATCCCAGATTTACAGCCTGACGTAATTTTGATGGATCTAGAAATGCCAAAGATGGATGGTTTGAAGGCTACAAGAATCATCTCTCAAAAATTTCCTGGGGCAAAAGTTCTGATTCTGACTGTACACGACAATGAACAACACCTTAGTACAGCTCTGAAAAACGGTGCTAAAGGATATTTGCTCAAAACTACTACAGCACAGGAGCTTAAAACTGCTATTTACTATGCTAATCAAGGTTATTTTCAATTGAGTGTCGAATTGACCGAAAAATATCTTCAGAAAATTATTATCACTCAGTCAGAAGTTGAAGAAATTTCAGAGATCAAACGCCAACTTAAATATTTAGATAAGGCGCTTCATCAAATAGAAGATAGTTTGATCAGTAGTCAAGATAGTAATACTGGGAAGGAATTAGAGCAAAGAATCGAATCTATGCTAAAGCGAGAGATGTCACGACAGGGAGATCGTGATTCTCATCTTCAATTTAAAGTTGATCGCATGAAATATAATCAAGAGCGACTAGAAAAAAATATAAAGTATCTCTTTAAGCTTCAGATTGGATGTATAGTTATTATCTTGTTGTCAATTATTTCTCAGGTATTTTCGGTTTTTAATTAGCATAGATTTAGTTTGAAGATCAATTATTGCCATCCATGTGTTTAAGCTCACAAGTTTGTTGTAATTGAGATCGTACCAATACCCTAAAAATTTAGTTTATCCTGAGAAATCTCTACTTTGTATCTCAAGATAAAATTAATTTTTATGACTGCTAAAAGCTGTGCTAAATGTCCTAATAAATCTCAAAATCAGAAATTAGGTAATAGATTAACAGTTTCGGCGATCGCCATTGTATTACTGATAACTGCCGCTAATATTAATCATACATTTACAACATTTCAAAGGCAGCAATTAATCTCAATCTCTGCCAAAACTTTTGCTAGCAGTAAGTATTTACCTATTAATACTGGTGCAGTAGAAACAATCAAACAGCAAGACTTTAGCCGCATTGACAATTTAGCAAAGCAAATTCATTATTCTGGGTTTTCAGTAACGGAATTAGCAAATATTTTAGCAGAAAATGCAACTAGTGAATCAGAAAAAGCTAGGATTATTTATGCATGGATAACTCAACACATCACTTATGATATTCCTGCATTTAATCAGGCAATTAGTCATGATATATACCCTGATATAAGTCCCGAAAAAGTACTGCGCGATCGCACTACCATTTGTTCGGGATTTAGCAATCTTTATTATGCTTTAGCCACAGCCATGAATTTAGATTCAGTAATTGTTATTGGCTATGCTAAGGGAGCAACACCAGCAGGGGATGAGAGATTTCAAGAGATTAACCATGCTTGGAATGCGGTAAAAATAGATCAAGCTTGGTATCTATTAGATGCTACCTGGGGGGCTGGATCTATTATAAACAATGAATTTATTTCTGAGTATAACCCTTCTTATTTTGCTATCAATCCTCAAGAATTTATTAATAGTCATTATCCTCAAGATGATGGCTGGCAGCTTTTATCTCAGAGATTTACTAGAAATGAATTTGATAACTTACCGATTATTTCTAATCGCTTTTATGAGCTTGACTTAGAGCTAGTTAGTCATCAAAAGTATCAAATTAATACGAGTAATCGGGTTGATATTAAGCTAAAAGCTCCTAAGAATATAGTGGCATTAGCGAGCCTGCAGGAAAACTCTCAAGAGATACCACAAACGACTGTTTTAGTTAGTCGTCATGGAGATAATTTAACAATTAATGTCGCTCCTCCACGAGCTGGCACCTATGATTTAACTATTTATGCTAAACAACAAGATGACTCTGAACAATATGACGAAATAATTAAATATCAAATATTAGCCACCAATTCTGTAGTTGAATTACCAAAAACATCTGCTCACTTTCATCTTCATCAAGCAAGCCTAATTGAACCCCTAACTGCTAATTTAAAGTCAAACTGGACAACTTATTTTAAGGTGATTGTTCCAGAAGCAATTGATGTTCAGATAGTTAACTCCACTACACAGCATTGGACATCTTTAAATGGCTATGGCAACTATTTTGCGGGAAACGTTGATATACAATCAGGAAATATCTTCATCGTCGCCAAATTTCCTGGAGATGAACGCTATTGGCAATTAATTGAGTATCAAGCAAATTAAAAATATTAAAGTAGCTAAATATCAAAGTATTTAAATATCATTTACCCTAATCTTTTCTCAAGTTTTATTCATGTTCACCTGGATGAATAAATATCCTTAGAATTAGACAGATATTTATCAAAAATTCATTTAACTCAGTCTCTATTTTGATAGCATCTCAATTACCGTAGGATTCAGACAAAATCGTGACGCATAAAAATAATAAACATAACAAGATGGATGCTGATGCTATTTTCTGGAGTTTTATCACTGAAAAAATTTCATCCAATCCAGAGATGATGGCGGGGTGTAATTCTGATTCTCCTGAGAATCAACTAGCGATGACAGTTATTGCCCTCAGGAGTGAGGTCGGCTTATCTCAAAGAGAATTTGCTGCCAGGATTGGTATGAAACAGTCTCAATTAGCCAGAATTGAGACAGGAAGGCAAGTTCCCAAACTAAAAACCCTAGCCAAACTGGCTTCTGTTGCTGGTTACGAGGTAAAAGTTAGTCTGGTACCTTTTGATCGTAAATCGGGGCAAGGGAGTGGGCATTAATTTTTTAATCACTCACTTTATGTAAACCAGATTAAAAAACAGTTAAAAACCCTAAAATCAGGGCTTCACTCCATTCCACCACTGCACCATAAGTATCACCAGTGTGTCCTTCTAGCTTTTGATTCAACCAGTATCCTGTCAATAATGGAATTACCATATTGACTGTGACAATTACACCTATTTGCCACCAAAGCAATTTACTGACGGTAAACCAAAAGCCGACAAAACTCAACAAAACAATTAAACCCAGTAATACATCATGAGGTGAACGCAAATTTTGGCGATGAAATGCTCCTTTACCCGTTGCTCTCAGATAATCATAGCGAGCGATCGCCCATACTTGTCCCCATCTTGCCCAACCTGCTGCTATTGGTAAGACAAACCAGATCGGTAGAGATATTTCGCTTAAAGCTACAGTTTTAAGCAGCAAAATAATGATCGCAGCGATCGCACCAAAGGCTCCAGTGTGGCTGTCTTTCATTACCTCCAGACGGCGTTGAGGATCGGTAACAGATAAACCGTCGGCGGTATCCATGGCTCCATCTAAATGTAACCCCCCTGTAATTGCGACCCAGGTAATAACCACCAAAGTACTACGGGTTAGAGGGGGAAATCCTGCAAAATTAAGTAACACTTCAATTACAGCTAAAATTAAACCAATAAATAAGCCAATTAAAGGACACCAGCGAGCAATACGCGACCAATTGTTGCTCCACTCCGTAGGAAGTGGCAGTATAGTATAAAACATTACTGCACTGGTCAAAGAAGTAATTACATCAACAATTCCTGAGTAAACATAGTCAATCGAGATTTTTGACACAAACAAATACTTAATTAAAATTTGATTAAATATATGGGGAATGTTGGGCTAATATTGTTTCATAAGCTACTTTATTTTTACGGCATATTTCTTACAGCAAAATATCTAGCCAGATAATTTTAAAACCCAAGCATACTTCTTATGAGTAAACATCACGGCATGAAGTCCTTACCCGCCCCCTGTATTATAGATGAAGGGATCGTAATCAACCAAGATGATATCAGACGCTTGTTAGCTGATTTATGTCATGTCCGTTATGTTCATATAATTGACGGTAAAGCAATTAGTGAAGGGTCAGGGTTCATTCAAGAAATTTTTAGTGATTATAATCAATCCACTTTAATTGCTAATAAAAAAATTTATATCAATCTTCACAGTTTTGATTACCTCCGCTTAAGTAAATCTACGGAGTCAGAGACTGACTTCACCCTGATTCAGGATAATCGTCAACTCCGTTTGATTCCTATCTCTCGAACAGTTGAACCCCAGGCAATTGCCAAGAATCTTGATGCTGGAACAATAGAGGCGATGGTTGCAGAGGTTCTCTCGGCTGGTTTAGATGTACAGTTAGATGATGAAGACTTTTGAACAGTCAACAGTCAACAGTCAACAGTCAACAGTCAACAGTCAACAGTCAACAGTCAACACCACAACTTTTGTTGGTATGTGGTAATCATGTAGTGACAATTTTAGATAGTGGGATTTTCATTTGAATGTCAGGCAACCTGTAGTCATACCAAAGCGCGGGCAGGGGTATTTCATACTCCTCATGGAATTGTAGAGACCCCTAGGTTTATGCCTGTTGGAACTTTGGCAACAGTTAAAGGTATTATTCCTCAACAGTTACAAGCTGCTCAGGCTCAAATGATTCTGGCAAACACTTATCATCTCCATTTACAGCCAGGGGAAGAGATCATCCAAGAAGCTGGAGGATTGCACAGTTTCATGGCATGGGATCAGCCAATATTGACTGATTCAGGGGGTTTTCAAGTTTTTAGCTTGAGTGAAATGCGCCAGATTACAGACGAGGGAGTAACTTTTAAATCTCCTCGCGACGGTAGCATGATTAACATTACTCCAGAGCGCTCAATTCAGATTCAAAATGCCTTGGGTGCCGATGTCATTATGGCGTTTGATGAGTGTCCTCCTGCTAATGCCACTAAAGAGCAGGTAAAAGCCGCTACGGATAGGAGCTATCGCTGGTTACAAAGATGTATCGCAACCCATCAAAACACAAGTCACCAAGCATTATTTGGGATTGTTCAAGGAGGAATACATTTAGATCTGAGGCAGAAAGCGGTGGAGCAACTGACAGAACTAGATTTACCTGGCTATGCAATTGGTGGTGTCAGCGTTGGTGAAGATCCTGAATTAATTAATGCTACGGTTCAACATACTGCTCCTCTGCTACCAGCTAATAAGCCACGCTATTTAATGGGGGTAGGAACTTATCGAGAAATGGCTCAGGCGATCGCAGCGGGAATAGATTTGTTTGATTGCGTGATTCCCACTCGTTTTGGTCGTCATGGTACGGCTTTAGTACAAGGACAGCGCATCAATATCAAAAATGCCCAGTATAAACGAGATTTTCAACCTCTAGATAATACTTGCCCCTGCTACGCCTGTCAAAACTTTAGTCGAGCATATCTAAATCATATGGTGCGATCGCAAGAAATGTTGGGCTATATTATGTTATCGCTGCATAATGTAACTGAATTAATTCGCTTTACTCAACAAATACGCAACGCTATTTTTGAAGGAAATTTTGCTGATGAGTTTGCCTATTGGCTAGACAAATAAATTTAATTGAAAAGTTGAAGACAGAGATATTGCGATCGCTTCAGGGATTTTTTTTGATCTTGATACTCAATAAGTGAGCCTAAATACTAATTCAATCGACTCTAATCTTTGGAAACTATCCGTTCTGAGGGGATTATCTTTTGCCTGGTTTCCCATTCCCACCATTATTTTATTTTACCAGAGTCATGGACTGGATTTGTCACAGGCAGTTTTACTCAAAACTATTTTGTCGCTATCAATTCTGCTGTTTGAAGTTCCTTCTGGCTATGTAGCGGATCAATTAGGACGCAAGTTTTGTTTGATAGCAGGAAGTGGAGTTTGGATTGCCGGGTGGTTATTATACTGCGTGGGTCATTCCTTTACTATTTTTGCCCTGGCTGAAATTCTAGCAGGAATAGCAGCTAGTCTAATTAGCGGTGCCGATACCGCCCTAGCTTACGAAACTCTCTTACAGTTGGGTCGAGAAAGCTATTACCGCACTCTAGAAGGTAGACTAGTAGCGATCGCAGGAGTAACTGAGGCTGTCTGTGGTATTATCGGCGCGACAATTGCTGAGATCAACTTGGTAATTCCTTTCTATTTACAAACAGCTTGTTTAATTGTCTATTTCTGCCTGGCGCTGAATCTAGTAGAACCCAAACGCCACTCCTCAGTAACAGAAATATCGCAAATCAAGAGCCTGAAGAATATTATTGTAGATGTTTTTATTCTCCGCTCTAATTTACGCTGGCTAATCGGCTTGAGTAGCACTTTTGCTACTGCTAGCTTCCTAATTGTCTGGTTATCTCAGGATTACTTAAAGCAGGTTGAAGTATCAATAGCGGCTATGGGGTGGGCGTGGGCAGTATTTCACCTCTTGATGAGCTATGCCTCAGTTAATGCCCGTCGTCTAGAAACTGCCTGGGGCATGAGAAAAATGTTGTTAATTTTAGTCTTCTTGTTAGCTGCGGCTTACATTCTCTTAGGCAGCATCACCACTATTTGGGGCATCTTATTTATTGCCGTTATCTATATGGTTCGAGGATCTTGTTCTCCCATAATTTTAAACTTAATCAATCAACAAATTCCCTCATCCATCAGGGCTACGGTACTTTCCCTCAACAGCTTTAGCTTTCGTCTAAGTTTTGCGCTAGTTGCCCCCCTGCTTGGTGCGATCGCTAGTAGATATTCTCTGTCTTTAGCATTGTTTGTTGGTGGTTGGTATTTCTTAGTAGCTGGCAGCCTGTGTTGGTGGCTGTTAGTGAAACTAAAGGTAATTGAGTAGCAATTTTTGGCGTTGCTGTCTTCACAATCGTTAGGATTGTCTTAAAAGATAATAATAATTAGGTTATAAAAATCAAGGCAATAGTAGAGATAAAGTTTTGATTTTGAGACAAACAGATACTTAATTGCTTGTGAATAATAACTTAGAATTGTCTTGCTATAAGTTTGTCAAACACTAACTACTAACACAAGCGTTGATGGAAGAACGGTTAGTTTCTGGCAATGACATGAGATTCAACTTGGTAAAGAATATCCAAGAATCAGAAGCGTTAGGTTTTGCTCTTATTGAGTCGGAGGTCTCTTTGAATCTAGAAAAGGAGGATTACTGACAGAGGGATTGCCAAAAAACGACGATGAGCTAAGATTGCGGATATAATCGCATTATTCTCAATGATGACTTTAAACTTATAGTTTCTAAATTAGCCTTTATTTTTAATTCAGTTTTGCTGACTATTTACAATAATCTGTGGAAAAATTGCATCAATAGAAGCCAGCTATTATGGTGGCTAGACTTCTATTGATTTAGCATTACAAATTAAATTTGAGAGTTTCATGACCTAAATTCGAGTCTACATAGACAAATTTCAGCTTAAATACTTCAAGTCAGATATTTTAAAATTTCGATTCAAATTATTTTGAATATTTTAAATCTAATGATCATCTCAGTGTAGGTAGGCACAATATACTTTAAGGAAGAAAAATACGGTATGCTCATATGCCCCCAGTGTGAATTTGAAAATCCCAAACAGAACAAATTTTGCCAGAACTGTGGTATTTCTTTGACTCATAAAGTTTGTTGTCAATGTCTAAAAGAGATTCCCATAGAGGCAAAAAACTGTAGTGAATGCGGTACGGCCAACCATACAGTATTATGGGCAATAATGTTTCAGAAGAAAGCTGTCGCTGAATCCAAAGTTCAACCAGAATTAACTTCTTGCAGTAATCCTGCTGCTCATCAATCAGAATCAAAAATTGAGAATTTGTCTGATTTATTTGCTGATAGCCAAGTAAAAACAGGTCTTTCTCTTCAAATTCAACCAGACCAGACTTACAATCGTTACACATTACAGCCTGATGCTGGTTTTGTGGCACCCTTGGAAGCTGTCTACAATGGTTCAGAGTATGTTTTCCTCCAGGGCAGTGTGATCGATCAACACCCTCTACAAAAATCTCATTTAGCAACCTTACAAAAGCAGCAGACGGATTTGTTTGCTGAACTAAGTCAAGAAAATCCCGATAGTTCTTATCTATCTGTATCTCAGTACTGGAACCTAATTGGATTGCCGACCCATGCCCTACCGTATCTGATTTTAGAAAAATATACGCCTACAGTGCCAAAAATCTATGATGCGTGGCAGCAACAGGATCAGGGGGTTGTATTACTACCAGATCGTTCTCAGTGGAAATTAATGACCGATGTCTGGTCACAGTCACAACTTTCGTTACTACAGGTGGTCTGGTTTCTAGATGAAATGGCAAAGTTGTGGCAACCTTTATCCCAAGTTAGCTGTGCCAGAAGCTTATTGATTGATAATAACCTTCGTGTAGATGAAGACCAAGTATTTTGCCTACAGCAGCTATACATGGATTTAGACTATCTGCCTACCTTAAAAGATTTAGCGAAAACTTGGCAGTTATGCCTCAAAAAATCTGCAATAGATTGTTTCAATCAGCTCAATTTACTCCTAGATAAAATAGTTGCAGGAGATATCATGGAAACTGAACAGCTGAGGTTAGAACTTCATAACCTTAGTCTGGAACAGTCTGAAATAGAATCCTCTAATACTGACATTATTGATACAAACTCAGTGAATACTCCAAATACTTCCTCATCTGAATCTGATACAACTAAATCTCAACCTAATTCAATCTCCTCTGAAGCAGCAAGTTTCTTTGATGAAACAGAGGACGAAATGATGTATTCGAGTGATTTAGAAGAACAAGCTACAGCGATGATCTCAATGCATTTACGAGATATTAGCTATGCTTGCTGTACCGATATTGGCAGCCAAAGAGATCATAATGAAGATTTCTTTGGAGTTAAGGCTTCTGTTGAAAAAACTGAAAACAACACAGACAATCAAATTAATGTCCAAGGTTTATATTTGGTTTGCGACGGCATGGGAGGGCATGCAGCTGGAGAAGTTGCCAGCGCCATGGCGGTAGAAGCTCTACAAAAATATTTTCAAACTCATTGGTCTTCAGAATTACCAGACCATGAAACAATTGAAGAGGGAATACTGTTAGCTAACGACGCTCTCTACCAAACTAATATTGATAATGCTCGTTCTGGTAGCGGAAGAATGGGTACAACATTAGTGATGGCTTTACTGCAAGATACCCAATTAGCGATCGCTCATGTTGGAGATAGCCGAATTTATCGTATTTCTCATAAACAGGGTTTAGAACAGTTAACCCTAGACCATGAGGTTGGTCAAAGAGAAATTAATCGCGGTGTCGAACCTGAAATAGCTTACGGCAGACCAGATTCTTATCAACTGACTCAAGCATTAGGTCCGAGGGAAAATGCTTATGTGCGACCTGATATTCAGTTTTTGGAAATAATGGAAGATTGTCTGTTGTTACTTTGTTCTGACGGGCTTTCTGATAATGAACTAATTGAGAACCATTGGACAGAGCATTTAAAACCATTGATTAGTTCCAATGCTAATCTCCAAGATGGTTTATTTAACCTCATAGACTTGGCAAACGAATACAATGGTCACGATAACATTACTGCCATACTCATTAGAGTAAAGTTGAAACCTGACTTTTAAAGACCATAACCTTATCTTTCGACTACATCAACGATAATTGTCCAACATGGTCATCTTTACGCTTTTAGAACCCCAGACAAATCAACCGCTGCAACAGTGGGAATTTTCAGAGCAGTCAGTAATTCGTATTGGTCGCGCTCAAAATAACGATATTGTACTCCATGGCTATTTCCAAGTTTCACGACAGCACTTGGAATTAAACCTAATCGATTCCCAGAAAGAAAAATGGCAGCTGATTAGTAGAGGTACTAACGGAACCCTAATCAACAACAATTTTGTTACCGAGGCTATTATTAAGCACGATGATCTAATTCGCCTGGCAGAAAATGGACCAGTATTTAAGTTTGAATTAGAATCTTGCTTAGCTAAAAATCAGCCCGAATTAGAACAGACAAACATCCTGGACTCTAGAGAAATTTGCGATCATCTGGATAATCCTGACGGTAGTATTTTTTGTCGGCATTGCGGTCAACCCATAGTGGAAGAGGAGCATTATGTCAGTAATTATCAAATTCTCAGAACTCTAGGTAGAGGTGGAATGGGAACTACCTACTTAGCTTGGGATCGTAATCGAACAGTGCGAAATGCACCCATGCTGCTAGTTCTCAAAGAAATGAACGCAGATATGGCTCGTATTGCTAAAGCTAGAGAACTATTTGAGCGAGAAGCTAGAATTTTAAAATCTCTTGAACATCCTGGTATACCTAAATACTATGACTTCTTTGTTGAGAACAATCGCAAGTATATTGTAATGGAGTTAGTCCATGGTCATAACTTAGAGCAATTAGTAAATCAAAGAGGAGCAACTGACCCTAAGCGAACCATCAATTGGATGATCCAAATTTGCGATATTCTGAAATATTTACATAATTTAGAGCCGCCCTTAATCCATCGAGATATCAAGCCTGCCAATTTAATGCTACGCAATCTAGATAGTCGCCTGATGTTATTAGATTTTGGCGCAGTAAAAGAACTCGGTACTGCTTTAGAAACCCGCATTGGGGTAGAAGGATACAGCGCTCCAGAACAGTACCGAGGTAAGCCTTGTCCTCAATCAGATGTTTATGGGGTAGGCACTAGCATTATTTTTTTGCTAACGGGGAAAGCACCCATGCAATATTACCGCTATCAAAGCAATAAGTTTGAGTTTGACATTAATAATATTCCCAACTTACCAACTAATTTAGCTCAAGTACTCAATATTGCTTGCCAGCCAGAACCAAGAGACCGTTTCCAAACAGCCCAAGAACTTTCTCTAGCTCTATCTAACTGTCTTTAAGTAACGTCAGTTCGGGATAAGACAATTGACTGGTTGGGGTAGCTGTTAGCCATTAGCGCAGGGCGTACGCCCAATGCGCTAAGGTCAGCATTTAAGATGGTGCCAACACGATTAATTATATTTAAACCAGAAATTATCGATTTTAAATGCTTATCCAATAAAGGTTTTAGCTTAAACCGAACTCACGTTAAGTAGGTTTTTGATCGTCAACAGAAGTAAAATAAAACTTCCATATTTAACTATTGGTTTATGGTTAGTGCTAGGTCGTAAGTAATTATAGGCTTATTAGATATCAGGGCATTGCACAGTTAGGAAATGATTTGTACAGCTATCGCTTTTTTCTTAATAACCAAAAGCTAACAGCTAACAGCTAATGGCTAAGAGCCGTGACATTAAATAGTCATCCTTTTAATTAGCAACGCCGATATTAGCTTTCTTTCATAAGCAAATATGGCAATCAGTGAGATTCATAAACTGCAAATACTCTGATAGTTGCCGAGGTAGAAGAATTTGACACCCAAGAAGCAAATCAAAGTCTTTCACCTATGCCATTACTTACGACTGACCAAAAATAAATGATCTAGAAAACAAAGAATAAATAGAAAGTTAAGTTCCTACTAATTTTCATCCCAATCTTCGACTAAGAGTAGTTCCTGAATCTGATCCTGGGGTGAAAAATCAAAGTCGAGTAGTTCTTTTTTCCAATACGACCAGTCATTACCCAGTAATAGGGCTATTTTGCCGATGCGATCTTCTGGTAGGACGATTTTAGATTCTACCAAGGAAGATACCTTGCGTTGCAATTTCATCATGGGATGCGCAACTTGTTGTGTCATACGCTCAATCTTGCCTGTTATGATATGTTAGTTGAATGATTTTGAGATAGCTATCTGTTTGGCTTTACTTTTAATAGTCTTAAGCCCGAAGTTTTCAGATTAGCCTCACATACTTTTAGCTTACAATATACCATTTCGGCAAGTGCTAAATCAAAATTAGTACGGTAATTACGATAAAAGGTCGGAAAAACCGACAATAGTCAATCACAAAATATGACTAAAAAAGTAGCGTTTTTGATTTCTGGTGGGATAGTCTCTCTACTTATTACTCCTGCGATCGCCCTGCAGGATTCTGTTAGCAAGCTTGGGGTCAATGCTTTACGTCTTCATCAGGCTCCTTATAATCTGTTGGGGCGCAAAATTGGCATTGGACAAGTTGAGGTGGGTCGTCCTGTTAAGTTAGGTAAAGATAAAGCGGCAAATAATCTTAAGGCAATTACGCCCAAAGCGGTTTTTTACCGCGATCAGCTATCAAGTGCGGACAAAAATGTAGACGAACATGCCAGCATGGTGGCACAGGTAATGATTGGGCAAGATAAATTACTCAAAGGAGTTGCCCCTCAGGCTAATTTGTATGCGTCGGCTGTCGGTTCTTTAAATGAGGGTGGACAGCCACAAGAATGTCTGACAAGCCAACATATTGCCCAGCAAAATAACGGGGATGTCAGGGCAATTAATTTTAGCTTTGGCGAATCTTTGACCAGAGATGAACGCAATGATGCTCAATTAGATGGTAGATCTCTATTAACTTCTTGTATTGACTGGTCGGCAAAACAACATAACGTTTTATACGTGGTGGCGGGAAATCAGGGCAAAGGAGGAATTCCGATCCCCACTGACAATTTTAATGGTGTGACCACAGCCTATACGACCAAGCGCCAAGGTGAATTCAACAAAGTAGATTTTGCCAATCTTAGCGATCTCCCTGTAGGTATTGGACGCAGTGTTGTTAAAAAAGAGATTAATGCTGGCAACAGAAGAGCCGTTAGTCTGCTAGCTCCTGGGGGACAGATCTCGGTTTACAATCAAAAAGGTAACATCGAACAGGTTAGTGGCACTAGCTTTGCTGCCCCTCACATTACTGGTGTCTTAGCATTACTCCAAGAATATGGCGATCGCATCTTACAAAAAGCAGTAAATCCCAACTGGAGTCTTGATTCCCGTCGTCATGAGGTAATGAAGGCAGTTTTACTTAATTCTGCCGACAAGATTGCTGATAGCGGGGATGGTCTTTTGCTAGATATGTCAAGAACTGTCTTAGGGGAGAAAAATCATAGTTGGCTAGAATCTGATGCCTACCAAGCACCTCGTATTCCTCTAGACATCCAAATGGGGACAGGGCAGATTAATGCTTGGCGAGCCTATCAGCAGTTTAGTGCAGGACAAGAGAGTCATCTTCAACCTGTAGCAGCTAAGGGTTGGAACTACAATCAGGTTCAAGCAGATGAATATCAGGACTATTATCTCAAGTCTCCACTAGTACAAGGAAGCCATGCTGCTATTACTTTAACTTGGGATCGCTTAGTAGATCTTAATGACTTTAATCGCAACCAGAAATATGATATCGGTGAAACATTTCGCGATCGCGGATTGAATAATTTAGATGTCTACCTTTTGCCTGCCGATGAGGATAGCAACTTGAGGTATATCTGTGCTTCAACTAGCTCGGAAGACAGTACAGAACACATTTTTTGCCCAATTCCTGTTACCCGACGTTATAAAATTCGCGTTTACTATCGTCACCAGTTTAACGAACCAGTTCAAGGCTATGGTTTAGCTTGGTGGACAGTTTCTAAGGAACGAGGAATGAGGAGCGAGGGATGAGGAACCAAGAGGTTCTACTGCTGATTACTTTTTAGCACTGCTTACAGGAATAATAATTAAATCCTGACTACATGCGGGCAAGCCCTTTGTGACTCCTGACTCCTGACTACATGCGGGCAAGCCCTTTGTGACTCCTGACTCCTGACTCCTTTAAAGTGGTATGACTTGGAACTCAACGCTGGCAGTTACTTCAGGGTGTAATTTGACTTCTGCTTGATAGTCTCCAGTAGTACCGACATCAGGAACTTCGATGCCACGACGGTCAACTTCAATTCCTGCTTGTTCTTTAATGACATCGGCTATTTCTTGAGAAGTTACAGTACCAAAAATGGCATTTTCTTCCCCAACTTGCTTACGAATAGTCAATTTACCAATAGTTTTGAAAGCAACTTTTTTGTTTTCTGCTGCTTGCTTCTCAGCTAGTTTTAACTGTCTTTCTTTTTCTCTTCTCGCTTCAACCTGCTGCACAATTCCTTTGGTAGCAATACTAGCTAAACCTTGAGGAATTAGATAATTACGAGCGTAGCCAGGGGCAACATCGACTAGATCGCCGTTATTGCCTAATTTACTAACGCTTTGATTTAAAACTACAGATATACGATTTGCCATTTTTAAGCTGAATTCTCCTATACTAAACTGTGTCTTTGATGTGGCGATATTTTGGCTTGCACACGAATCTCTAATTATATCAGTCCAATCAATATAATTAATATTATCTTTTTGGGGCTTCCCTTAAGGCTTGTGCCACGGCATTCCAGGCTAGTTTTCGTCCATATTGGCGATCGCGCAATAGAGGTCGTACAGCAGCACCATCATCGCGGGGTGTAAAATCACTCAACCAGGTATAGCGATCGCTAAGTCCCCAATTAACGATAGTAGTTACGGCGGGTTCATCCAAGACCACAGAAAGATATTGATAGTAAGATTCTGCTACCAGGCGATCGCGCAACTTGATATCTTGAGGCAATTGTTGATCGCTCACATCTAGCTCAGAAATAATAATTTTCAAGCCCATACTGGCGACATCACTGAGAAACTGACGAAATTTTCTGCCATCAAAGTCTTGATTATGATGAGCTAATAAATGGCTTTGAATCCCTAAGCCATGGATTGGAGTACCTTTGGACTTTAGTTTATCTAATAATTTTAAAACGGCAGTTCGACGTTGTTCCCAATAGCTGTTTCCGAATTGATTACTGTAGGTTAAATTATTTTCATTATAAATTAAGCTTGCCTGGGGATCAGCTTCTGCCGCGATTCTAAACGCCGTTTCAATATAGTCTGCTCCCAAAAAACTAAGCCAGGTAGGATACTTTTCTCCTCTGACCCCACTAATACTAGTATCTTTTAAATTATCCTTTCTGCCATCTTCGACCCGAATTCCCTCATTAACCACATCCCACGAATCAACTCGCCCTGCATACTTTTTGCCCAGAGTAGTTATGTGATTGACAAAGATGCTTTCAATCTCAGTCCTAGCAGTAGCCCCAGACTTAAACTTCTCCACCAGCCAAGGGGAATTAAATTCACTCCAGATCATCGGATGAGCGCGAAAAATTAAGTTGTTTTGGGCGGCAAAATTAATAAAGGTATCTATTTGACTAAAATCATAGTTGTTAGCGCCAAAAGGACCAACAGTTACTCCATAAAAACCACCTACAATTAGCTCATAATCTTCTAAGAAAAACCGTTGAAACTCTCGATCTTGCAAAAAATCTTGATTCGATCTTTCATGAAATCCACCGTATACTATGCCCTTGCCAGCAGCTAGTTGACGTAAGCTCGTGCCGCTGTAAGCTTGATTACTTTGATTAAGATATTGACTTGAATTTCTTGCCTGGGCTGAATTCAGTTGATAATGATTAATCAGTTTTGCCAGCCCCAATCCTCCCAATCCCAGCAAAAAAGAACGTCGTCCCAGTTTAAAGAGCTTTTTATTCATAAAAATTAAGCTAAAGATAATATTTAATGGATTTAGATGGATTTAGTAGATTTAATTAATTTTTCTAACTTCGCAGAATCGACATATTATTCTGCAATTTTTATTACTAAGTAAATTTATAAAAAGCTAAGAGCTACTTTAAAACCATAATATTTTGGAGAAAAAATTTGGCTAATTTAAGAGGAGAATGCTTGTGTGGCAAAATTCGCTATGAATATTCTGGTGCAACGGGTAATCTGGTTCATTGCCATTGTTCTAAGTGTCGTATAAGCAAATGCTTTAAGTATGACCAGTAATAGACAGCACCGTTGAGCATAATAGTTTCGTGGAAAACAATGTTATCGATATAAAAATTGTGGTTGCCGTCTTGGCGAGCGTACATGCGGCGATGCGGGGAGTACCACTTCACAATGGGAATGTAGTTTGATCACACAATCTAATAAAATAATCTTTGTTCCCCTAGCCTTAAATTTTCTATGTCTGAGATTGGGTCTATTCCTTTTAGTGCTGAAGAAATCGCCTCAGAAGGTATCAAACCAGAGGAATATCAAGAAATCGTCAAACGTTTGGGTCGCCATCCTAACAAAGCCGAACTCGGAATGTTTGGAGTTATGTGGTCAGAACACTGCTGCTACAAAAATTCTCGACCTTTATTGAGCCAGTTTCCCACTACAGGAAAAGCTTGCGGTGCATCACAGGAAAGGGTTTTAGTTGGACCAGGAGAAAATGCTGGAGTTGTGGACTTGGGTAATGGTTTACAATTAGCTTTTAAAATCGAATCTCACAATCATCCCTCAGCGGTAGAACCTTTTCAGGGAGCAGCTACAGGAGTGGGGGGAATCTTAAGAGACATTTTTACTATGGGCGCTCGTCCCATTGCCATTCTCAATTCACTACGTTTTGGCAATTTATCAGATGCCCGCACCAGACGTATCTTTCAAGGAGTAGTTGAAGGTATTTCCCATTATGGGAATTGTATCGGTGTGCCAACAGTGGCAGGGGAAATTTACTTTGATCGGGCATATACAGGCAATCCTTTGGTCAATGCCATGGCGTTAGGATTAATGGAAACTGACGAGATAGTTAAATCTGGCGCATCAGGTATCGGTAATCCAGTACTCTATGTTGGCTCCACAACTGGCAGAGACGGCATGGGTGGAGCCAGCTTTGCCAGTTCCGAGTTAACTGATAATTCGATGGATGACCGACCTGCGGTACAGGTGGGAGATCCTTTTTTAGAAAAGTCTTTGGTAGAAGCCTGTCTAGAAGCTTTTAAAACAGGTGCTGTAGTGGCAGCGCAGGATATGGGAGCAGCGGGATTAACCTGTTCTACCTCAGAGATGGCGGATAAAGGTGGAGTGGGCATCGAACTAGACCTGGATTTAATTCCCGCCCGAGAGACAGGCATGACCCCCTATGAATATCTGCTTTCCGAATCTCAGGAAAGAATGCTGTTTGTGGCGCAACTCGGCAGAGAACAAGAATTAATTGATATTTTTCATAAGTGGGAACTTCATGCTGTAGTTGCTGGTTCGGTAATTGAAGAGCCAGTGGTGAGGATTCTTTACCAGGGAGAAATTGCAGCGGAAGTTACTGCGACTGCTTTAGCTGATGATACGCCCATATATCACCGCGAACTCTTAGCCGAAGCCCCTGCATATGCCCAGCAAGCTGCTCAATGGACAGCAGATAATAGCTTACCTGGATGTGATTATCAAGGGATAGATGTTCAGGGAACCTATAAAACCTGGAATGAAATTCTCTTGCAGCTACTAGATACTCCCACTATCGCTTCTAAACAGTGGGTCTATCGCCAGTACGACCATCAAGTACAAAACAATACAGTTCTCTTGCCAGGTGGTGCTGATGCGGCAATAGTTAGAGTACGTCCCTTAGATGCTAAACCTGGGGACTGCACCATCGGAGTAGCCGCAACTACTGATTGTAATCCGCGCTATGTCTATCTCAATCCTTACGAAGGAGCTAAAGCGGCAGTTGCCGAAGCAGCCCGCAACTTAAGCTGTGTTGGTGCTGAACCTTTGGCTGTTACCGATAATCTTAATTTTGGCAGCCCCGAAAAACCAGTAGGTTACTGGCAACTGGCTAACGCCTGTCGTGGAGTTGCCGATGCCTGTCGCGCTATGTCTACTCCAGTTACGGGAGGCAATGTCTCTCTATATAACGAGACTTTAGATAGCGAAGGCAATCCTCAGCCCATATATCCAACTCCTGTCATTGGCATGGTTGGTTTAGTTCCTGATATTACTAAAATTTGTGGGCAGTCTTGGACTAATGAGGGAGACATTATTTATCTTTTAGGACGTTCCGTCACCTCAGACACTTCTATTACTGCTCCATCACCCCTTGGGGCATCAGAATATTTGGCGGCAGTTCACAACATAGTTGCAGGAACACCACCTATAGTTGATTTTTCATTAGAAACCAAAGTTCAGGCTGCTTGCCGTCATGGCATTCGCCAGGGATGGATCAAATCAGCTCATGATTTAGCCGAAGGAGGTCTGGCAGTGGCACTAGCTGAATCCAGTATTGGCAATGGTTTCGGAGCTACCATTCAAATTCCGATTTCCACAGCAGAGCGTTTAGATGAGCTGTTGTTTGGAGAAGTTGCTAGTCAGATTCTTGTTTCTGTGTCTCCCGATATGGTTGAGGTCACCGAAGCCTATTTAGAGCAAAACTTAGAGAATGAATGGCTCAAAATCGGTATGGTTACTCAATCAGAATTGAAAATTTTAACAAACGATAACCTTTCGTTAATTAATGTTAAGATTAACGAGTTAGGTGTTGTTTGGCAACAAGCAATAGAAAATAGATTAGTTTCTTAATTAGATTTAGTATAACAATTTTAGACAGGATCGCTTGTTGTGATTTTAACAAGCCAGGAAATTTAACAGTTTTTGACCAGCAATTGAACCAAAATTATTTTTCAAACCAGTTAATTTAAAAGATGCAGAGAGCATCTTTTTTCGTTGTCAATAATTATTACCACATGGTAGGAGCAAGCTAGTAGCATGATGCCACAAAAGTCTTTCGATGGGATAGAAGATTTTGATGCTTTAATGGATTTGCAGCATGATGATAAACCAGAAGAAGCCTGTGGGGTCTTTGGGGTGTATGCCCCTGAAGCAAAGTTTGATGTCGCCAAGCTTACTTACTTTGGGCTTTATGCCCTACAGCATCGAGGGCAAGAATCGGCAGGAATCGCTAGCTTATGCAAAGGTGATATTTACTGTCATAAAGATATGGGACTAGTGTCTCAAGTATTTAGCGAAGAAATTCTGAGTCAACTTCCAGGGGAGATCGCTGTGGGACATACTCGCTACTCAACTACTGGTTCTAGCCTCAAAGAAAATGCTCAACCTGTGGTTTTAGACAGCAGGTTAGGAAAAATAGCATTAGCTCATAATGGTAATCTGGTTAATGCTGTAGAGCTACGTCAGCATTTGACTGCCAGAGAAGCAAACTTTATTACCTCGACTGATTCGGAAATGATTGCCTTAACCATTGTCGATGAGGTCAATCAGGGTAAAGACTGGATTCAAGGGTCAATTAGCGCTTTTAAACTATGCCGTGGAGCATATAGTTTGACGATCGCAACTCCTGAAGGCTTAATTGGTGCGCGCGATCGCAATGGCATACGTCCTTTGGTAATTGGTATTCTATCATCAGAAGACGGATCACCAGATCGCTACGTTTTGTCTTCGGAAACCTGTGGTTTAGATATTATTGGTGCTGAATATCTACGAGATGTCCAGCCTGGCGAATTAGTCTGGATTACTGATTCAGGAATTACTTCGATTAATTGGGCAGAAGAAGCGAAGAAAAAGCTTTGTATCTTTGAAATGATCTATTTTGCTCGTCCTGATAGCGTTGTCCATGACGAGACTCTTTATACCTATCGTGTTCGTCTTGGCAGACAGCTAGCTAGAGAATCATTTGTGGATGCTGATTTAGTGATTGGAGTTCCTGATTCGGGTATTCCTGCGGCGATCGGATTTTCTCGTGAATCAGGAGTAAGTTACGGCGAAGGATTAATTAAAAATCGCTATGTGGGACGTACCTTTATCCAGCCGACTCAAAGTATGCGGGAAGCTGGTATCCGCATGAAGCTAAACACTCTCAAAGATGCTTTACAGGGTAAAAGAATTATTATCGTCGATGATTCGATTGTGCGCGGTACAACCAGTAAGAAAATAGTTAAAACTCTCAGAGATGCAGGTGCCACTGAGGTACATATGAGAATCTCTTCTCCTCCTGTGACTCATCCTTGTTTTTATGGCATTGATACTGATAACCAAAAGCAGTTGATTGCTGCCACTAAATCTGTCAAAGAGATCGAAGAGAGAATTGGAGTAGATACCCTGGCTTATTTGACCTGGGAGGGAATGTTAGAAACAACCCAGAAAAATACCGAGAATTTTTGTTCAGCCTGTTTTACGGGTGACTATCCTGTTTCTATTCCCGAAGATGTCAAACGCTCGAAGTTGATGTTGGAAGAAACAAAAGTTTGATTACTGATTAGGTGATTACTGAGAAATGTCCTAACATAAGTCTGTCTGACTATATCCTGTTTGTTGCGATCGCTAGAAAAACGATGAACTTGAGGATAAATCTCAGTTAGATAATTTTTTAGACTGCACTTGTTACTTTAAGTTTGAATTTCGCGCAAAGAGGTCAGACTCCGCGCCGCGCGGAAAGCGAAGCTTTCCCAGTCGTCGAAGACGACGATCTGCGCGTCCGCGCTGCGGCGCAAGGGAACGCTGACCTAGCAAAGACGCAAAGGGGTTAAATTTAATTTAGTGCATTGTTGTCAAGAATTGGTATTACGTCAAAGGTAAGAGATAATGGCGATCGTTATTTGCTGTTGACTGTTGACTGTTGACTGTTAACTGAAATCGCACACTACCCGAAAACCAACATAGTCGAGGATGAGGTCGCGCCAACTGATAAGGAAGCTGCGGGACGCCGAGCGGCAGTAATCAGGATTGCCGCTCCAAGAACCGCCCCGCAGAGGAGAAAAATTATCATTGCCATCTGTTCGCCAAGGACTTCCATCATCGGGAGCATCTTGGTAATTATCATGCCAAGTATCAGCACACCATTCCCATACATTACCGTGCATGTCGTATAAACCAAAGGCATTGGGCGGAAAATTACCTACAGGGGTAGTTTGCTCTCGGTACTTTCCCTTGGGTTCATTAGCATAAGTATAGTTCCCATCGTAATTGGCTAAATTGGTGGTAATTGTCTCACCGAAATGGAAGGGTTGATGATGCTTCCTATTCCATTCTGCTAACGTTAACTCTTCACTATTGACTGTTGATGTTATGCCCTTGTGGTACTGTTGACTGTTGACTGATCTACAGGCATATTCCCATTCAGCTTCGCTGGGTAAGCGATATTGATACTTATCATTGCTGAGTTTGGATAATCTCTGGCAAAATTCTACAGCATCATACCAAGATACTCGTTCTACAGGACGATGTTTGCTATCTGCTTGATCTTTAAAGTAGGCAGGATTAGGGTCAAGATCTAGTTCAACTTTTAAATCGGTACGGGAAGCTATTACACGCCACTGTGCCTGAGTAACGGGATATCTCCCCATAAAGAAGGGTGGAACTGTTACCTCGTGTTGCGGTTGTTCATTGTTAAACCAATCTGTATCGTATTTCTTATTTAGTCTTTTGACTTCGGCATCGTCTGTCCCCATCAGAAATTTACCGCCAGGTATTGCCACCATATCTAGGGCGACATGATCGCCCAGATCTTCTATGAAATATTCCGCTGTACTTGGTTTTCTTTCTATTTCTTTTCCTCTAGCATCTACGGTTATCATCTCAAATCGAGCGATTTGCATCTTGGGAGATTTGTGACTCTGGGAAGTAGGGTTATTTTGCTTTACGCTACTGGAAACTGATTGTTGAACATTAGTAGTTAAAGGTTGAGCAAAAATCAATCTATCTGGTTTAACTCCCGTAATGCCCCAGTTTAATCTTGCCAGAGGATTTGATTCAGCACGTCGGAAATCGACCCAAGTCATACCTTTCAAAAAGATAGGTAGCCTTGGTTCTTGGGGTGCAGACTTTAGCAACACAGGAATTACAGGACAATTGCGATTTACAAACTCGCTGAGGAAGGCTCTCATCTCTCGCTTTTGCCAGGGTCCCAAGCCACTACTACCGACAAAAACCGCCGCTGTTTTAATCTGCTCAATCTGATCTTCTAATAATTCTTGCCAGGATAAACCAGGTCGCAGTTCCCATTCATCAAGCCAGGGTTTAATTCCTTGCTGCTGTAGCTGTAGCGCAATTTCTCTTACTTCGGGCTTATCCTTACCGTTGTGACACAAGAAAACATCAAAAATCGGAGATTCTACCATCCGTTTAACTCCCAGAGGTAGTTATTATGTTTTGCCATAGAATTAGGAGAGCAACTTTGACAGCAATCTATAGTTTACCGAATAGTTGGGAAATTAATTCTAGTGTAATGTCGAAGCAAAGCTTAAGACGGTAAATGATTATCTCGCGCAGAGACGCAAAGGCGCAAAGGGATTTAGAGATGTCCTAACCTGTAATTCGATTGCTATAAGAGATATAAACTAAAAGAGCTAAGAAAAGTTTAATCTTCAAGAATCTGATTCCAATCAGTTGTAGTTTAAACAGATGAAGCAAAATCTGTTGACAAATATAAGAATTGTTCTGGTGGAACCTGCGGGAGCATTAAACGTGGGATCAATTGCCAGAATTATGAAAAATATGGGATTGACAAGACTGGTATTAGTTAATCCCAGATGCGATCTCCATAGTGATGAAGCGCGACAAATGGCGGTGCATGCGGTTGATGTCTTAGAAAAAGCTCAGATAGTTGATAACTTACCTGGGGCGTTAGCTGGCTGTCAAAGAGCGATCGCCACAACCGTCCGTTCTCGCAGTGTGCCGATTCAGCTAGAATCACCAAAAGTAGTACTTCCTTGGCTTTTAACCCCAAACATTGAATCGGCTTTATTATTTGGGGCTGAAGATCGCGGATTGAGTAATGAAGAATTGAAGTATGCCCAAAGGTTTATCTGTATCGAGTCAAATCCTGAGTATCCATCGTTAAATTTAGCCCAAGCGGTGGCAGTCTGTGTCTATGATCTTTATCAATCATGGTTAAAAGGCAACGATAGTCTGACCGTAGCAGAAGTACCAGCGATCGCATCAACAAAAAGCAATGCGACCATAGAAGCAATTGAAGGCTATTATCAAGACTTAGAAGCAACGCTCTTAGAAATTGGTTATTTGTATCCTCACACCGCACCTGTGAAGATGGAAAAGTTTCGACGTTTATATAACAAAGCTAATCTTCAGCCTCAAGAGGTAGCAATGTTGCGCGGAATTTTGCGTCAAATTCGTTGGGCAATCCAAAATCAATCAAAGATACAGGATTAATAACAGTATTCAATATACGTCTGATGTGAATTAAACGTTGCTTTTAAATTACTTCCTTCTTGGAAAATACTAGTTTTTAACGTTACAAGAGAAGAACTTTATTTGTTCGATTATCATAGTCTGGTTTTTTGTACGTAGTTTTTAGAAGCTAAAGGCTAAAGGCTAAAAACGAGCAAATAAAAACGAAGCTAATCCACATTAGGCGTAATATATTTATTGATACGCCGTAACCTCTAAAAAATCAGTAATTTTATCAGTGTAATTTACCGAACAAAGACTTCATACTGTTGATGATCACCAATCATACTATCAGCAATTATCCAACCTAGTCTTAGATTATTGATGTTGCTTTAATAGTTTTGTTGTCATTGATAACTTACTGCGCTTTTCACATGAGTAGACCACATAATCAAATTTTAGAAAAGCTAATGGCTAATGGCTAATGGCTACGAACTAATTAATCTTCAACGAAGTCTATCCAATTAAAAACGGCTGTCAAGTGCATAATCGCTTTTAAAGAGTTAGATTGGTTCACAATCAAGCCTTTGGACTATTATTTGTAGTTTTAACTTGGTAATTGTCAAGTCAGTTCTTAATTAGGTTAAGTTATTTTGACCACTATTGTTTAGCGGCGTATTTAAACTTATAAGCATGTTTTCTTAAGCAATTGGGCTGATATCTCGGTTAGGCTTTATTCAAATAAGATAGTATGAGAGCGCATCACAACTAATAAGACCACCTTCAAGCAAAATTCAGGTTAGATTCCATTTATCTAAGGCAATCACTCTGAATTTACCTATTTACAACTGTTTCCCAGGAGTCGAGAGTGAATCGCAAAGGCAAGAAATCCCAGCTTACCAGAGTCAAAGGTGCCACCGCCCAAAAAAAATCTCCAGCTTTGACCAAAAGCGCCCTTGGGTCTAATTCCAAGTCTGATTCTGCTGTAGCCAAAAAATCTAGTAAACGTAATCAGCAAAAATCTTCGGTCAAATCTTCTCGTGTCTCTAATCCCCGTCCACAATCTCCAAAATCGCGATCGCCTTTGTGGATGGCTATTTATGCCATAACTATTACCATTGGTCTAAGTACTATCTTCGGCACTTTGGTTTCTATTGCTGGCTCTTTGCAGACCTCTACTCCCAAGAAGACACCTGAAGCCACCACCATAGGCAGTAATTCCCCGAAAAAAACTAAGCTAGATAACTTATTTGCGATCACTACTCTCGGTCAAGAAATTACCACTCTCAAGTCCAGCTTACAAGAGTTGGCACATCAATATCCCAACATAGAACCACAAATTTTCCTCGTAGATTTAGATACAAAGGGCTTTGTCAGTCTTAACGGTAAAGAAATTATCGCTGCTGCCAGTACAATTAAGCTACCTGTTTTAGTCGCATTTTTCCAAGATGTAGATCGGGGTCAGATTCAGCTAGAAGAGCAACTAATCATGACCAAAGATGTCATTGCAGGGGGGTCTGGCGGCATGCAATACCAAAAGCCCAACACCAAATTTTCGGCACTGAAAACAGCCGAACAAATGATGATTACTAGTGATAATACTGCTACTAATATGCTGATTCAGCGTTTGGGAGGCATGGAAAAGGTAAATCAGCGATTTATTAAAATGGGCTTGACTAGTACTCGCCTACGCAATCCTTTACCTGATCTAACTGGAACCAATACAACCACTACCGAAGATCTGGGAAACCTGCTGGTTAAAATTAACCGTGGTGATTTAATTTCCCTGCGATCGCGCGATCGCATGTTGTATATTATGCGTCAGACTATTACTGATACTTTGCTACCAGAGGGTTTAGAATCAGGAGCAATCATCGCTCACAAAACGGGAGATATCAAGCCTGTACTAGGTGATGTGGGAATGATTGATATGCCCAGCGGAAAACGTTATATTGCCTCCATGTTAGTCAAACGTCCTGATAATGATCCCAAAGCTAAAGAATTTATTCAAAAAGCATCTGGTATTACTTATCAGTATTTGAAAAATGCTCGAACTGATAAGTTTACTTTGGAAGATGAGTAAATTTCGAGACGGTGACCAAATCTTTTATCAAAAAGAATTATCATTTTTCGCGATCACCTTATTCCCGAATCATACCTCGATTCACCACCGCCCAAATTTCTCTAGGAACGATTACATCTGCGATCGGATTAATTTTCAGCGTGCGTTATTTCGAGTTTGCCAGAGATGCTAACAATCGCCTGGACAAAATTCTTAAGTAATTAGAAGAAGACAATTAGAGTAAGTTTTTTCTCAATTCCTATATAGTAATCGCATCTAAAAAGGTTCTCTAGTTCCTCAACTGAGTCATGAAATGTTTTAGATGCAACTTAAACTCACAACTATTGCTAACAAGTGTCTGAAACGCTACAAATTAGCCACACCAGATATCTTAGACAAATATTCTTGGGCAATCTTGACAATCCTACTAGAGGCTTGACCATCACCAAAGGGATTAATTGCGGTTGCCATTTGTTGATAAATATCAGAATTTTCTAGCAATTGAGCAGTAGCCTCAACAATTGATTGGGGATTAGTACCAATCAACTTTGCGGTGCCAGCTTCGACAGCTTCTGGTCTTTCGGTAGTTTCCCGCAATACCAGTACGGGCTTACCCAAACTAGGGGCTTCTTCTTGTAAGCCTCCCGAGTCGGTGAGTAAAAGATGACAGCGGGCAATAGCACCTACTAATTCTCCATAGTCCAAGGGTTCGGTGAGAAATACCCGAGGGTGGTCGCCCAAGGCGGCTTTTATCGGGTCGCGTACAGTAGGATTGCGGTGCAGCGGTAATAAAAGAGCCGTATCCTCAAAGCGATCTAAGATGGTGGTAAATCCCTGCAAAATATCCTGCAATGGTTCACCCCAGTTTTCCCGCCGATGAACTGTAGCTAACAATACTCGATACTTTGACCAATCTAGATTTGCTACTTTACATTCGGGTTTACTGTTGGCTACGGTCAACAGGGTATCAATTACCGTGTTGCCTGTATGATGAATTGCGCCTGTTACTCCCGACTTTTGCAGATTGGTGACGGCTAGTTTGGTTGGTGCGAAGTGAAGTTGAGCAATTTGGGAGATTAGACGGCGGTTGGCTTCTTCTGGATAGGGATTGTATAGATTATCGGTACGTAAGCCAGCTTCCACATGAGCGATGGGAATTTGATCATAAAATGCTGCTAAAGCGGCGGAGAAAGCCGTGGTGGTGTCACCCTGGACAAAAATTAATTGGGGTTGAATCTCAGCAAAAATCCCTGCTAGTCCCTGCAAGCTATCGCAAGTAATACCAGTCAGAGTTTGCTTTGGTTTCATAATGTTCAAATCATAATCAGCTTCTAGATCAAATAGTTTCATGACTCGATCAACCATTTCTCGATGCTGTCCTGTCAGGATTAGATGAGTTTTGATTGCGGTAAGACTGTTTAGCTGTTTGATCACTGGCGCAAGCTTAATTGCTTCAGGGCGAGTTCCTAAAATTACTCCCACAGAAATTGATCTGGTCATATTTGATCTAAACTAACTAGTTGACAACAAAGTTTCCGATACAACATTCTAATCGTTTTTTAAAGAATGCCAAAAAAGGGCTGGGGGCTTATAGCCGTAAAAAGTTATATGTAGGACAAGTTAAGTTATGAGCTTCGTAGGTAGTAGGTAGTAGGTAGTAGGTAGTAGGTAGTAGGTAGTAGGTAGTAGGTAGTAGGTAATGTCCTAACTTAAATACGTAATGCTATGGTTAATATTTGTGGGGTTTCTACCCGAGTCAATTCAATTCAATGCTTCTTTGGGATAGGATTTTAATGATGTTTGATTTAATCAATAAGAGTTAAGCCATGAACTATCTAATTGCTGTACTACCCGATCGCTTTAAGGCGGAAGAAGCCTACACAGCATTAGAAAAGGCGGGAATACCCTTAAGTAAAATTGCGATCGCAGGTAGAGGTTATAAAACTGCTGACGACCTGGGACTATATGACCCCAAGGAACAAGCCAAGAAAAAAGCCAAGTTTATGGCTTACTGGTTAGTTCCCTTTGGGTTTGCTGGTGGTTATATTTTTAATCTGATTACTGGTTTAGATAATCTAGATTGGGCTGGAGATCCTGGTAATCATATTGTGGGGGGAATTTTGGGGGCAATTGGCGGAGCAATGGGTAGTGTTTTTGTTGGCGGTGGTGCAGGCTGGGCTACTAGTACTGCTGGAGATACTGTCCCGTTTCGTGAATACTTAGAGGCTAATAAATATCTGGTGTTGGTTAATAATATTGGCGGTTTTGGCGATCGCGCTATCCCGATTTTGCGTCAGCTAGCACCAGAAGAAATTCAAAGCTATGAAGCATAATTTTAGTTGGCATTGCACAGTTAGAAGATGATCCTTTAATTGACTGCTTTGTTTGCCTTCCGTCGCCCCGTCACCCTGTCACCCCATCGCCCCATCACCCCATATTGAGGCAACACCTTTTATTTTGTTAACTATGACATTCAATCTTTCTTTCTAACTCTTGATAAGGTACTAACCAGACCACATCATATGCTTCTAACACCAAGGAGATTTGATGCTGTTCTATTTTCCAGCCTCTATGACCGACTAAATCGTACCAATAGTTGTTTTCTGAAGTATTATTTAGTGCCGAAGCAGAATTAGGCAGTTGTAATTTCTCTAGGGGAATTTTCAGATGACAAGTTTTACCAGAGACATTAGTAATAGTTAACACATGTTCTTGACCATCAGGAGAAGTTCTCAAGACAACAAAACACTGGTTAGATATATGGATAATAAGCTGTTCCCCTTGAGGATGGAAAGCCTTGTGTAGTACTCGGTTTTCCAGCAGTTTGCCCAACCCTTGAGTTAACTGAGAAAGCCTGGAATTGGGCAATTTTAACTGTTGATTTAGAACAGATTCGGCAATTACCTGTCGATTAATATCTCGCTTAGACTTGGTTTTAATTACGGTGTCTACATCATTACTACTACCAATTAAGCCATGTAAATAGATCCCTGGAACACCTTTTAACACCAGGGCAATACTGCGAGAAGCCACAAAACGCTTGATCTGAAGTTCTAATGGTTCATGACCGCTATCTAAATTTAAGGCACTAAACCAAGTACTATTAATTTCATAGGGTTCATTGGTACCATTTACTCCTGAACGATAGGAAATAAACGCCCCATTCTCTCTTGCTCGATTAATTAAATAATTAATATCTTTAGTGGTTAGTATATTTTTGACTCCCATTAAGCCGATGCCATCGTGGGTATCTAAGATATTGAGATAGGTGCAGCTATGGGAGGGAAATTCTAGTTGCTTGGCCCATTGTGACAAAGCGGTAGTGTCTTCTCGGTAAAAGGTATGCAGTACTAAGGGCGGTAGGGCAAAATTATAGACCATTTGTGCCTCATCATGACCGTTACCAAAATAAGCAATGTTTTGTTCGTGGGGAATATTGGTTTCGGTAATCAATGCCACTCCAGGGGCAACTACCTCAAAGATATCGTGGAACAGCTTAATCGTTTCATGAGTCTGCTGGAGATTGGCACAGGAAGTTCCTGGAATTTGCCACAGATAGGTAACTGCATCGAGACGAATTAAGTCCGCACCGCGACGGACATATAGCAGTAGGGTTTCTAAGACCCAAAGCAAAACCTTGGGATTGCGATAATTAAGATCAATTTGATCAGCAGAAAATGTAGTCCAGACCCAAATGTCACCATTAATGCTTTTAAACTTGGTTAGAACATCGCTAGTACGAGGACGCACAATCTTTTGGCGATCTTCTAAACTCAAGTCATCAGGATTTTGGTAGACAGTAGCGATATCTTTGTATTCTGGATTGCCACTCAGTAGCTTTTGAAAAGCTTTGCTTTGGGATGAGGTATGGTTACACACCGCATCAAACATGAGCTGATAGTCATCGCCAATCTTAGCAATATCCTGCCATGAGCCTAATTTGGGATCGACATTGCGAAAATCGGTAACAGAAAAGCCACGATCTGAAGAGTAGGGAAAAAATGGCAAAATGTGCAGGGTATTAATTGCCTTTTTAAATCCAGGTACCTGTTCGAGGATATGAACCAAACTGGCGAGGGGCGAAGATTGCTCGCTACGTACCAAATCGCCATAGGTAATTAAGATTACATCTGACTCCGTAAAGCGATCGCACGGATTAAAGTTTTGTTCGGCAATAATTTGCTCTGGTGGCTTATGAGCGTAGTAAACTTTTAAAATTCGTTCTAGTTCGGAAAAGTATTGCTGTGCCAATTCTTCACCGTATAAGAAACTAAGTCGCTCTTTGATTCGCTTTTTAGCTTGGGGAGGAATTTTTAATAGTGGTTGATTGTAATCTGGGTATTCGTAATGACGAATTTTCTGCCAGTCTTTTGATTCAGAAGTTGGAGCTTGTGCTTGAGGAGTAACACTAATTCTGGAGGTAGCAACCATGCTGTTATTGATTTATTACTTAAAAGCTTCGAGCTAATCAATCAAAAATGTAGTTTAACTTGTCTTTAATCGAGCGCAAACAGCTTTCATATTATAATTTTTGTGATTTTTTAAAGTATTTTTAAGTTAATTTAAGTTCAAACAATTCATGAAATATATTGTGGTTACAGACTTAGATGGAACGCTGTTAGACCATCAGACTTATCAATTTGATGCTGCTAAAAATGCTATTAGAGAATTAAGAGCCAGGAAGATACCTTTAATTCTCAACTCCAGCAAAACCCAAGCCGAAATTTTAGAAATCCGCCAGCAACTTAATAATCAGGAACCCTTTGTTTGTGAAAACGGCGGTATCTTATGCGGTATTGCTGGGATTCAGCATTTAGCCATGCCGCGATCGCAATTTCTCTCGGATTTAGCGACAATTAAAGCCAAGTTAAACTTGAAATATCAAGGATTTGCCGAAGCAACAGTAGATGAGGTTATGAGTTGGACAGGGTTATCAGCTAGTGATGCCGAGAATGCCATGGCGCGAGATGCCACAGAACCTTTATTGTGGCAGGATACTGAATCGGCACTAGATGATTTTCGCCGAGAGCTAGCTAAGATTCAGCTACAGTGTGTTAAAGGAGGCAGGTTTCATCATGTCATGGGATTTTTTAGTAAAGCTAGTTGTTTTGACCAATTAAAACAACATTATGCCAAAATTTGGCAAGAGGAGGTGGGTATTGTCGCTTTAGGGGATAGTCCTAACGATTTACCAATGTTAGAACAAGCTAATTACGCTGTGGTAATTCCTAACGCCAAAGGAAATAAATTAAAACTCAACCAATCTGCGGCATATTTTGCAGGTCAATTAGCCCCAGACGGTTGGCAGTCAGGAATGAGTTTTGTATTGGAACATATTGTTACAGACCAATAATACTCAATTCTGTTTATATACAATACTTAAATCCTGGGTTGAGGTAAAAAGGGCTTGCCCGCATGTACTGGGGATTGTGACAAGGGTAGACTTTTTACATTTGAGTCTGAAATCGAGACAAGGGGGACAAGGAAGACAGGGAGGACAAGGAGGATAAGGGAGTAAAACCTGATTATTTCGTTCAAATAATAGTAGATGCTCACTGCTTTGTTAAAACCTACCCTTATGAGGACTAAAGACTAAGGACTAAGGACTACCCCTGTTAAGGTGAGCATTTGTACTATTTTAAAAGTGAGTTGGAAGGGTCGCGATCGATGGCATCCTAAAAGAAACTTGGTAATTGGAGATTTCGTTTCATGATTAATACTATTTTCTCTCAATTTATCGAAGCAAC
>JBCDDK010000009.1:0-90963 GCA_039180345.1 Cyanobacteria bacterium P01_G01_bin.39
AAACTGCTGCGATCGCTTTTGGGGAATACGAACCAGACTCGGCACTAAACTTCTTACCGTTTGAAGACTATACCGACGAGCAGATCGAAGAAATGCGGGAAAATGTGACCCCATTTTTAACTGCCGAACCAGAATCAGGAACCAACACCATCATTGTTGGGCATGACGATCTGTTTGAGGCGGGAACAGGTATTTATCCCGATCCACAGGGTATAGCTTATGTACTCGACCCCGACGGTGAAGGAGATTTTGAAATCGTTGCCAACTTACTACCTGAAGAATGGATAGAGTTATCTGGAGTTAGCGAAAATACAGAAGAACCAGTAGCTGAAACTCCTACTGAAGGCGGTGAAGGCGGCGAAGGCTCCGAAGGCAGAGAAGGTGATACATCTTTTGAACCTGTATTTGGAACTATTGATGGCGATGTCTTTGAAGTAGAAGGAAGTAGTCAACTACTGTTTGCAGGAGATCTAAACGATCTAGTAGATGCTTCTACAGGAGAAGGTGGAAATAGTCTCTATGCAGGAAGTGGCGACGATACTTTGATTCTGGGCGAAAGCGATCGCGCTTTTGCTGGCAACGGTGATGACCTCATCTTTGCGACCTCTGGTGGAGAAAACACGATTACAGGTGATGCTGGCGCCGACCAATTCTGGATCGCTAATGCCGAAGTTCCCGATGCCACCAATGTCATTACTGATTTTACGAGCGGTGAAGACGTTATCGGAATTGCTGGTTTCGATATCAGCTTTGAAGATGTGACTTTGACCCAACAAGGTAGCGATGCCTTGATTGGTGCAGACGGCAACGATCTAGCACTCCTAGAAGATGTCGATATTGCAGATTTGAGTTCTGATGATTTTGCTTTTGGCTAAGTCATTCAACTCGATAAGGCTTGTCTACAAGTAACTATAGACTCGCACACGCATCAAGCGATCGCTCAATAGTCAGGCGATCGCTTTTTCTTTGAGGCTTTTTCTCTTATGTAAAGTTTGACTGGATAGTTTTATTGGCGTTGGTAAATCTGAGTATGATTTTATTTAAAAGAGCTAATAGCTAATGGCTGAAAGCTTAGAGCTACGAGCAGATATATCTTGTGCTTCATGCATTAAATTACCAACGCCGATTTTAGAAACAGTGCAGAAAATGCACAAATTCTTCAACACTAAAAAATTTTGTGGTTATCAAGACAAAAATGTTGAAATTCTTTGCACATCAGTTGACAATAAATTGCAATAAATGTAGCCTTTCAATAGGGTTTTAATATTCATGCTGTCAGGTTCTATGCCCAACTAATTAGCATGCAATGATTACTTTCAAGTCTTACTATTTGTTTGCGTCTATTTCATTAGAGACAAGCTGTTTCGGCAGCTATCCCAACTCATTTCTGTCAAGTGTTCCCCGTCTTGAAAAGGCGGGGCTTGCGCTTGACCGCATTCCGCGGTCAAAGAATCAACTCTTAGATAGATTCGCGAATATGTAAATACTTATCGAATATTAATCTCAACTAGTTGTTCAAGAAACTTCGGCTATTAAATTGAAGCTGTAAAATAACTTGCGATCGCTTAATTAAATTTTTATTGAACTACCGAAGAGCTCAAAGATTAAATTACCTCGAGCGATCGAAGCATTTGAATAGATATTAAGCTCGTAACCAAATTTTTGCATTGCCAGTTTCGCTTAAATTTTTAAATATTGCTCAAAGGGGTAATTTACAAACACATGACACAAGTTAGTTTATCCACTTCAACCAACTTTGATGGCGATGCTAATGCGTTAATCGAAGACCAAGGTACAGAGTTAACTATTACTTTAAACCTAGACGAACCCGCCCCCGTAGAGGGTCTGCGAGTATTTATCGACAGCGATGTCGAGCAGATAATCAACCGTCTAGATCTACCGACTTTTGCTTTCAATCCTGTCACCGAAAATATCGATCCGACAACAATTACGACTGACTTTAATAATTCTGGGGTGGCACTAACTATCGAGGAGGGGGCAACAACTGCTAGTTTTACCATTCCTATCTTTGATAATCCAGAACCCGATACTATTCTGCCCGAAACCTTTGATGGTTTAGTTGAGGCTACTCTGTCAATTAGAACTAGCAATGAAGTTAGTGCCGAAGATGCCGAAAATATTACAGGAATTGGTGAATATACGGTTGATTCTGCTGGTAGCAGTAGTGTGGTTTTGTTTGCTGATGATGCCAGTCAGTTAACAGGAGAAACACCTGAAACATCCGAAATACTTCCAGAAGAATCTGAAACTATAGAAATCACTAGTTATGACGAGGCGGTTAATGGAGATATATCCAACGATCCTAGTAGTCCTCTAGAACTTTCTTTAGCGGCAGGGACAAATACTCTCTCAGCGACTACAGCAGATGGCGACCAAGAATATGTTACCGTTACTGTTCCTGAAGGGTTTCAATTAGATACTCTGGTATTGGACTCTTTTTCGGAAAGTAATGTCGCTTTTATCGGCGTGCAAGAAGGGGCTACTTTCACCGAACCCTTAGATGACTCTGCCGACACGAGTAATTTATTAGGCTACACTTTGTTTGGCAATCCCCGACAAGTCGGTACTGACATCTTAGACGAAATTGGCAACGGGCAGGGTGCTATTGGCTTTGAGGGGGCATTACCTAGTGGAGTATATACTTTTGCTCTACAACAACTCGACATTAGCAGCGACTACATTTTAGAATTCAATGTTTCTGAAGCAACATCAACTGCTCCTCCTGAAGAATCTACGACTCCGCCAGAACCTGAAACTTCAGAGACTCTTGAGGAACCCACAACACCATCTACAGGAGAAGCACCTGTAGTCAGTTTTGAAGTAGTACCCGAAACCTTCTCCGAAGAGGCTGAAGACAACTTAGTCGAGTGGAGATGGACGGTTACAGGTGATTTTCCAGAAGCAGGAATCATTATCAACTTAGATACTTCAGGTGGCGATCCTGATGTTCCTTTTGACTTTACCAATCAATTTGCTGCCGAACCCGAATCAGAATTTGTTGATGCGGAAATTGTCGATTTCGATGACGATACTGGCAGATTAAACGTTCTACTCACTGCTCCCGAAGCCTCTTTTCAGCTCTTCTTCGCCAATGACATTATTGAAGAGGGAACACAACCTTTTGAGTTTCAGCTAGCAGAAGGAGATGGCTACACCGTCGATCCAGAAACCAACGGGACGATCTTTACTATTACCGATGATAATGGTGGATCGGGAGTAGGACCCACAGTGGGTATCTCCGCTAGTACAACGGAATTAGTAGAAGGAGATGCCATTACCATTAACTTTACCGTCGATGGTGAAATACCTGAAGGCGGAGTACAGATATTAGTTCAAAGTCCTGTGGCTGGCGCTTTAGGACAGTTTGATATTTCAGATCTTAGTACTTTGGAACTTACAGGAATTGCAGGATTACCCGAAGTTGGCGATGCTGCGGGTGGCAGTTTCTTGGTTACTCTGACCGAACCCACGGCTAGTATTACGACCTCGGTGTTTGATGACATTCTTGCTGAAGAAGCATTAGAAATACCTTTCGAGATCGTCAATGGGGAAGAATACGAAGTAAATCCTGATGCTAGTGGTGTAACCCTAAACATAGCAGACGAAGCTCAACCAGAAGGTCCTACCGTTGGTTTGACCGTAGATCGGTCTGATGTTATCGAAGGGGAGACTATTACTCTAACCTTTGATGTCGAAGGAGAAATCCCTGAAGGTGGCGTAAGAGTCTTAGTCAATGATGTTGCCAGTGCGGGTTCAGAAGCGAGAAGCTTAACTGAATTTGATGTAGCCAATATTGAAACTACAGGAATTGAAGGTTTCCCCGAACCAGCAGATGGGGATAGCGGTTTCTTGGTCAATATTACAGAATCTACCGCCACGATTACTCTACCTGTGTTTGATGAAGGAGCAGATGAAGATGAATCCCAGGAATCATTTACTTTCGAAGTCATCGACGGAGAAGCTTATCAGGTAAATCCCGATGCGGGTAGTATTACGCTCAATATTGCTGATGTAGGCGATACTCCTGGCGAACCAGATCCTACTGCAACAACTACCGAACCTCCAACAGATGATACTCCAGTCGTCGGTCTCAGTATTGAGCCAGATCTTATTTCTGAAGAAGACGTAGAGCCTCTGGGTAGTATTAACTTTAGTATAGATGGAGAAATTCCCGAAGACGGACTCTCAATTCTAGTGAATGGCGATCTTAGTATCCTAGATCAGGTTGATGGCACCCTTGATATTGGTTTCGAGAATACAGCAATAGGCGAATTTTTCGATCCCGAAACCAACAACTTTGAAGTAGTTCTGACAGAAAATGAAGGTTCGATCGCTTTACCAATTCTTAATGACATAATTCAAGAGGAAGATGCCGAATTTGGCTTTACTATTCTGGAGAATGATGGCTCGCTAGATTCAGAATATGCGGTAGATCTAGATGCCAATTCTGACACTGTAACTCTTACTGATGGTAATGGCGGAACAGGAGTAGGACCTAACGTAGGTTTGTCCTTTAGTGAAACAGAGCTATCCGAAGGAGAAGAATTTACGGTTGACTTTGATGTAGATGGCGAAATCCCCGCAACTGGTCTAACTATTCTAGTTGACGGCGAAACTCCAGGTATCTTAGGCGAATTCACTCTTTTCGATAGTGAAGGTAGTCCTTTATTTGAAACCACTGGCATTGATGGCGTACCCGTAGTAGGAGATACCGCAGGAAGCAGTTTTCTCGTTACACTTAGCGAACCCGATGCGAGTATTACCCTGTCTACCTTTGCAGGAGACGAAGCCGAAGGACTAGAAGAGTTTAGCTTCAATATTGTTGATGGCGAAATCTACGAAGTCGATTCCGATACAGGGGAAGTAGCGTTTAGTATTGATGATGGTAGTATTCCTCCTTCAGAACCTTCCACAGAGCCGCCTACGGATGAAATCCTAGAAACGCCAGGAGAAGTGGACGAAGCCGTCTTTAACTTTACCTGGACTGGTCAAATCGCTGGCTTTAGCGTCGAGGGTCAGTTTAGCTACGATGAAGCTCAATCCTATACCGATGGTATTGTTCGGGAAGAAAATCTGCTCGACTTTGACATTTCCTTCTTCGATCCTGATGGTAATTTACTCAGAACCTACGAAGACAACCATCTCAGCTTTCCTGAATTCAACTTTGCTTATGACATCGAAGCTGGTGAAATTTTACAAGATGGCTATTTCCTAGCTGATGATGGTTTTAACGTCGGCGAAAAGACTGCCGTTGGCGAAGCAGAATTTACTGGCTTAAACTTTTGGTCGCGTCCAGAATTTAACTCTCAAGGAGAAGTACCCCCACCCCACCTACATATCGATGATTGGGGTGAGGAATTTGGCTTCCCCCTTGGTTTTAGTTCCCACGAAGATGTAGCATTTTTAACCCGCACTACTCAAGAATTGCTCGATACGGGTAGGGTAGGAGAAACCTATATCGACGATATTCAAGATAGCCTCGATGAAATCGGACAAAGAATCGAAGTTACACCTATTGAAGATATAACTCCTACTTTTGAGCCTCTATTTGGTTCAATTGATGGGGACATTATCGAAGCAACTGATGGAGATAGACTTATTTTTGCTGGCGATTCAGATGACTTAATCGATCTGACTCAATCCGATGGTAATAATCGCGCCTATACAGGTGATGGCGATGATATTTTGATTCTCGGTGAGAACAATCGCATCTTTGGCGAAGAAGGGAGCGATCGCTTTTTCTTTACTACTGGCGGTGACAATACGGTAACAGGTGGCGAAGGTGCCGACCAATTCTGGATTGCCAATGCCGAAATTCCCGAGGCGGTTAATACGATTGAGGACTTTACCAGTGGGGAAGACGTAATTGGCATTTCTGGTTTGGGTGTTGGTTTTAGCGATTTGGATATTACTGATTTTGAAGGTGCTACGTTAATTTCAGCTAACGGTAACGACCTAGCGATAATTAATAATGCTCCTGCTAGTTTTATTGCCAACGAAGATCATTTCGCTTTTGCTTAAGTTGTTTGGGGGAAATACAGCAATACGTGCTTGTCTTGGTCATTCGCGCCAGCGTTGCGTTTGAGGAGTAAGTCGCAGACTCAGCAACTTTGAGCGCGAGGCAAAGCCTCTAGACGAAATACATACAGAAATCAAAAAACAAGAGAGCGAATTACTCTCAAACGCTCTCTTGTTTTTTTCTTTAGTTATTGAGAATAATAATTAACTAATAAGACTATCTATTTCGATTGTTTCTGAATGCTGACAGTAGGGACAAACCCAGGTAGCAGAGGAATCTTTCAGCAGATATAAATCTAAAATATCTTTATACTTGGTATTTCTATAGCACTTCTGACAACGTTTGTAGCTCCAAGATTCAAACTGCCACAATGGTTTGTGATGTTTTTGGTATGTCATAGTAAAAAGTTTTATATAAAAAACACGATGCTTTTTCTTGCTTGGTATTGAAACGCCGACTCATTAATAAACTCAATCTATGCAAAAACTGAATTTGAGATTTATTGCTAATTTTTTGCAATAAACTTTTGAAAAGAGTATATGCTATAAACAGAGCAAATTGCAATAAAAATTTTCTTAATCAAAAATAATAATGGCTTTACCTCTACTGAAGTATCCTGTTGCCAGCCAAAATAATCGGGTAGATGGCTATGAAGTCCCTGGAGAAGAACAACCCAAGATTTTTACCACCGAAAATCTTCTATCAGAAACTGAGTTTGATGAACTTATTTACGCAGCGTATCGTCAAGTTTTTAACGAACAGCAAATTTTACAATCTAATCGTGAAAGAGAACTTGAATCTCAACTGAAAGCGAGTCAAATAACAGTACGAGATTTTATGAGAGGTTTGGTTTTATCAGAAACATTTCAAAGACGAAACTATCAGGTTAATAATAACTATCGATTTGTTAGATTGTGCGTGCAACGTTTGTTGGGGAGAGATGTTTACAACAATGAGGAGAAGCTGTCTTGGTCAATTGTTTTAGCTACCTCTGGCTTGAAAGGTTTTATAGATCGATTGCTGGATACTGATGAGTATATGGATAATTTTGGCGACGATATTGTGCCCTATCAACGTCATCGTATTTTGCCACAAAGAGAACAGGGTGAAATGCATTTTGCGAGGATGGCCCGCTATGGTACGATGCACCGTCAAGTGTTGCTAGAAATGGGTTATTTTTTCCCTAGAAGACAATCAATCGAGGATACAGCCTTTGATTGGCAAAAAACGCCAGGTGGAGCAATCTTGCGTCCGATTGGTGCATTTATTGCGATATTTGGAGCATTGTTTTTAGTAAGCTTGATTATCTATATTGCTCTTGGAGCATGGGGTATTATTCGGATTTAAGATCTAAATCTCACTACACATCTGGAAAATAGAATTATGACAGCGACTACACTTTCTCAAAATCGAATTCAAGAAATCAAAGAAATGGCGATCGCGATCGCCATCAAGGAATTGACTCCCCTGATAATTACAGAGAACTTCGTCAGAGAAAATGAAATTGTCAGTTCCGACTGGAAGTTAACTCAAGCTCCTTTCGTCCATCACGACCGCTCTCAATTGAGCTTTGATAGTCGTGTAACGATTCTAGCTAAACAGAACGGTATTGCCTTTATCGAAAGAATTAAAGATGATAATGCTCCGTTACAGATAGAATCGGTAGCTGATAGATGTGTTGCCAGACTTACTGATGTCGAATATCAGGGACTAAAACTAGAAACCAAAAGATTGATTTCCATACCTAATAATGATGCTGCACGTAGCTATCTTACAGAATTTTTAGTTGCCTCTGGTGCCTGGCAAAATTACGGACAAGCCCCCGTTAAAACAGGAATAAATTTTTTGTATGACCTCGGACGCTGTAAGCTAACTATGGCTATTAGCGAAGCAACGATTAGGCAAGAAAATAAAGAAGATACTGGACAACAAGATATTGGAGGACTTTTGTTTTCAGGGACTTTTGCCTACCCCGCTTTTAAAGGCGATAAAATAATTCAAGCCAAGGAAACTATTGCTAATTGTTCCAAAGATTGGCAAGAATTTAATCAAATGATAGATCGGGTATTTCTTGATCGAGAAAACGGTATGCTACAGAGAATTATGTTTGAATAAGTCAAGAGGTATAGCTAGTGTTAGGCACTAATTGATCGGAGAAGGTTTGGTAGTAAGTAGGAGGTAGTGTGTAAGATTTCCCTTTTGCTACATCTGTCTCCACACCCTCCCCATCCTCTGCTTCCCTCGCTCTCATGCTCAATTAATCCATGAACCGTCAGCTATACCTAAAACCCAATGTCATTGCCGAGCCACTATTTAATCAGTGGTATGCTTGGTCTTACCTGATTCCTCCCGCGACAGCAGCTAGATATGTGGCTAATTCTCATCTAAAAATTATGGAATCTTTTGTTGCTGCGCCACAGGTTCATGTTTCGGCGTTGAAAAACCCAGCCATGATTGGAGGACCTTTTATCAACTATGATGCTAGCAAGGTCTGGGAGATTGAAGCTTTATTAGAAAAGACTAAAATAAAGCAGAAGTCTTTATTAGATTTGGATTTAGCAATTACCAAGCTAGATTTTTTATTAAGAGATATAGAGGCTGGCTCTTCCCTAGAGCCTCTATACCAGGAGATCCCAAATATTCTCAAAGGCTATGTTGAGTTGGTGTACGATCGCCGTAACAACACAGGTATTAGTTTTATTGAAGGCTTGCTGTACCGAAGTCCGCTCTACAATCCTGCCTCTCAGTCTGTATTATTACGTTTGCATAATCCCGATACTCGTAGTTTTGTGCTTAGTACCCCTCGTTTATCTGAAAATAATAGTTTGCAGATCGAGCTGCCGTTTGGCGATCGCAGGTGGGATAAATTATTTGCAATGCGAGAAATCCCCCAAGATTATCGATATATAAGCAATGAGTTTGGTATCGATGAAGGCGATCGAGACATTTTTCAGTCTTTTTTTACTGATGAGATACCTGGAAAGAAACCAGCAGATCGAGATGATAAAGTTAGAATTCGCTATTTTGGACACGCTTGCATCTTGATTGAAGTAAATGGGTTGAGTATTCTCTGCGATCCGCTTATTCCCTATCCGAACTGCGCGGGAATCCCTCGCTATAGTTTTCGAGATTTACCCGATAAGATTGACTATGTCTTAATCACTCACAACCATCAAGATCATGTGATGTTTGAAACCCTATTACAAATTCGTTATAAGGTTAAGCATTTAGTCATTCCTAAAAGTAATCGCGGTTCGTTAATCGATCCTTCTTTAAAGCTAATTTTGCAGCAAATTGGCTTTACTAATGTAATGGAGTTGGACGAACTCGAAACAATTTCTCTGGATAAAGGACAGATAGTCAGTCTGCCCGTTTTGGGGGAACATGGCGATCTAAATATTAGTGCTAAAAATGCTTATCTAATTCAACTTCAGGGTAAATCGATTTTATGCGCTGCTGACTCTAATAATATCGAACCTGAATTATATCAACATCTGCATGATTGCTTTGGCGATCTAGATGTCATGTTTATTGGTATGGAGTGCGATGGCGCACCATTTACTTGGGCTTATGGTGCTTTACTCGGAGCTGCTATTCCTCGTCAAACTGCCGAAACTAGGCGGTTAGATGGTTCTGATAGTGCTAAAGCGATCGCTCTTGTAAAACAGTTTAATCCTCAGCAGGTTTATGTCTATGCTATGGGACAAGAGCCTTGGCTTACCTATATTACCTCTATTCAATATACTGCTGATTCTAAGCCGATTGTCGAATCAGATCGCTTAGTAGAATTTTGCCAACGGCATAATATTGTTGGCGAAAGGTTATTTGGGATGAAGGAGATTATTTTAGATGAAGTAGTAATCAGGAGTTGTAGGAGCGAACGGCTGTTCTCCCATACAGGAGTCGTCGGGGCGTTTCCCGAGTCCCTACAGAAATCAGAAGATGTAGGTAAGAGGATTGAAACAGAAAAGTTTATTAAATATCTGCGGGGTTTAGATATTAAGCTATCTTTGGATAATACAGAACTTTCGATTGATGCACCGAAGGGAGCCTTAAATAGTAGTTTGGTTAACGAATTAAAGAAAAGAAAACCAGAGATTGTTGAGGTTTTGAGTCGAGAATGATTTCGTCGAGACATAGAAAATATTAATGAGTGTTACCAATTTAATCGAGCAATTAAAAAAATTGGATGTAAAGCTGTCATTAGATGGTAATGACTTATCTGTTGATGCGCCTCAAGGGGTACTTACTAAAGATTTAATATCTAAGTTAAAAGAAAATAAGTCAGCAGTTATTGCTTATCTAAAAGCTCAAGGGCGCAGCCCGATAATGACGATCGCAAAATTGCAAGCAAAAGCGGTTACAGCAGCAAGAAGTTTACCAGCAAAAATTGTTGACGATCGGAATGAAACTGGCTCTAGCAATATACTATTGACGGGGGTAACAGGCTTTCTCGGGACTTTTCTGCTCAGGGAGTTGTTACAGCAAACCGAAGCTAATATCTATTGTTTGACTAGAGCAAAAGATGTTAATTCGGCTAGAGACAGAATTAAAAAGAATTTACAGCTTTATTTATTAAACGACGGAATCGACTGGAATCGTATTATTCCTGTTTTGGGAGACTTATCTCAGCAAGATCTTGGTATGACTCCAGAAGTCTATGCACATTTGGCACAAAATATTAATGCTATTTATCACAACGGGGCATTGGTTCACCATGCTACACCCTATCATTTGTTAGAGTCTACCAATGTTTTGGGGACTCGATTGATATTACAATTTGCCTGCAAGCAAAAAATCAAGCCCGTTCACTTTATCTCAACTATAAGCGTATTTAACTTTGACAGCACATCTAGAACCATCGTTGTCAAAGAATCAGACAGTATCGAAAAATATCACGCACCGCTAGGGGGTTATGCTCAAAGTAAATGGGTAGGAGAAAGATTAGTCCAGATTGCGGGCGATCGCGGATTACCCATAACTATACACCGTATTGGACCTGTGTCGGGTAGTAGTGAGACAGGAGTATTTAACCAAAGTGACTTTTTATATCGTTTAATTCTCGGATACGCTCATTTGGGTAGTGCGCCAGCAGGTGAAATGTTGCTGGATATTTTGCCAGTAGATTTTGTTGCTAAAACTATTGTTTATATCTCTCAACAAGAATCGTCCTGGGGTAAAGCTTTTCATTTAATCCACAAACAGCCTGCATCCTCCAATTTATTGTTCGATCGCCTTGATGCTGCGGGATATTCCATCGCTCGTGTTTCCTACCAAAAATGGTATGAACAATTAATAAGTATTGCCAATAATTTCCAAGATCATATATTATATCCTCTAGTGTCTTTATTTTCTGCTAATAATTCGGGAGAAGCTCAGAATAAGTCTTTTAACTTAAAATTTGATTGCCACAATGTATCAGAAGGTTTAGCAAAATCTTCTTTTGACTGCCCTCTAATTAATGCCAAGTTAATCGATACTTATATTTCTTATCTAACAGAGCAAAATTTGCTTTATATTAGCAGCAAAACAATCTCAGAATAGCCTTAAGTCTTTAGATCGACTACCTTACTTTGGTGGTGAAAATCATAATGACATTAATATGTAATCTGAAACTCTAGACCAAAAAATTTCTATTTTCTAAATCAAAAATATTATTAAAGATCATGGCAGTTTGTATTCAAAATTCTGTTGCTGAGGCAATCGACTATAATTTTCTGCAAAGATCGAGCGATCGCAAATTTATTTCTGAGACTAAACGAAGTAAAAGTTATCATACTCTTGTCGTCATCGATCCAAATGTGAAAGACTGGAATATTCTGATTGAGGGAACTAATTCTCAAAGTAAAGTTATTCTGCTCAATCCTAAACGAGATAGCATTCAACAAATAGATGAATTAATCGCTCAATATCCTGATGTTGAAAGCCTTCATTTGGTATCTCATGGAACTCCTGGTAACTTAAAATTAGGCTTCGCCGATGTAGGTATTGAAGCTTTAGAAAGACATCAGTCAACAGTTAAATCTTGGTCTAAATATCTTGATAACGCATCTATATACATCTATGGTTGCCAAGTAGCTCAAGGAAAACAGGGAAAAGATTTTATAGGAAAACTGCACCATCTGACCCAAGCCAACATTGCAGCATCTACCGAGGTAATGGGTAATGGCGAAAGTAGCAACTGGCAATTTAATTACTGTATTGGAAACATTGACCCAGTATTAGCTTTTACGACTGCAACTCTTGCTAAATATTCTGGTACTTTTGAACCTACTGTCAGTTTTTCTACTACTCCCGACGCTCTTGTTGAAACAGAAGGAACTTTATTTTCCTTTAACTTTGCACTTAGCGAACCTCCCCCAGCAGGAGGAGTCGTAGTTACGATTGATGGAAATGTTCCCGAATCTTTAAATCAGTTAGATTTATTTGCCATTGACGTACAGGGTGGTGATTCCCTGGAAGGAGATTTTGATTTTTCGGGCTTTAGTATCAACATTACCGAGCAAAATGCCTCCGTAAGCATACCAGTATTTCTCGATGATGATAGTAGTGATGCGATTATCAATGATAGCGATCCCTTGACCCCTGATGATTTTACAGTTACATACTCTCTTCAGGCTGGCAGTGGATATGAAATAAGCCCCGAACAAAATTCAGGAACGGTCAGTTTTTTCGATACTCCTGAAGATGTACCAAATGAACCTGCGCCTGAACCTGCACCCGAACCTGCACCTGAACCTGCACCCGAACCTGCACCTGAACCTGCACCTGAAGATATAACAGTATCAATTGCAGCCGATAATAATACTCTTATTGAGTCAGAAGGAGCAGAAACTACTATTACTCTGAGTTTAGACAATCCTCCTCCAGCCGATGGGTTAGTAGTCGATATTGGTAGCGGACAAGAGTTTTCTCTAGGAGATTTTGATGTTTTGCCTCCCGAACCTCAAGCAGTATTTACAGGAGGAGCATTAATTGAGGGTTTTGAAGATAATAGTGGCTTTAGCTTTAGAATCGATGAACAAACCGCCACTATTACACTACCTGTCTTTGACGATAACGATCTCCCTGCTGACAATCCCGATGCAACTCGTAATGATGATATTGGAGTAGAAACAGTTACCTATTCCATTTTAGAAAGCGAAAATTACAGCATTAACTCTGAAGCAGGCTCGGTCTCCTTTACCCTAGCAGACAACCCTTCTCAACTAGAATCCGATGGGGGAGGTGATGATAATGAAGATGGAGAAGTAACTGTATATCGCTTCTTCGAGCCAAATATAGGTTCCCACCTCTACACTTCTTCAGAAACTGAAAGAGACTTTGTAAGTGAGAATTTGAGTAACTACAATTTTGAAGGAGCATCATATAGAGCTTTAGATCCTCTGACTGGTGCAGAACAAACAGAAAATGTTGTCAACGCCTATCGTTTCTTTAATCCCACTACAGGAGCGCATTTATATACAACTTCAGAAATAGAAAGAGATTCCATCATTGAGAATCTGGATGAATTTAGTTTTGAAGGGGAACAATTTGCCGTCTACAACACTGATATTGGTGAAGAAACAATTCCCGTTCATCGTTTCTTTGATTCCAGTCTTGGAGTCCATTTCTATACTCCCAGCGAAGCAGAAAGAGAAAACGTAGAAAACAATCTACCCAACTACGAATATGAGGGAATTGCTTATTATGCGATTGACTTAGATGCGTAATTAGAAGGCAGAAGGCAGAGGGCGCAAAGGCGTTTCGGTTCGCCGCATGCAGGCAGAGGGCAGAGGGGTTCAAGTTTAATTTGTACCCTCAAATTTAAAGCATAAGCCTTCCACAGTCGATCGCCCGTATTTCTGGGTACTTGTCGATATAGTCCTTTGTTGGCAGCCTTCTTCGAGCAAATAGGACATAGCATTAACTACTACATGCAGCTAAAGCCTCTGTCCTAGCTACATATTCATCGCTTATATCACAAGGATAATCTTAGGGACTTAAACATCAACCCATTTTCGTAATAAGTTAGCCACACTTTTGGAAATCAGGTCAAATTCGGGGGTTTTTCCGTCTTTGGCAAAGATAACTCTTCTAGCAGTTTCAAGGTCGAATAAGATTTCGCGATCGCTGGGATCGCGAATCAAACTCTGTACCCAACCAACACATACCAATCTCGAACCCTCGGTTACTTCATTTACACGGTGGAGTGAAGTAGAAGGGTAGACAATAGCCGACCCAGCATCTAGCTTATAACCCTTTTCTGCGTCTGTTCCTTCAATTGTTAGTTCCCCACCCTGATATTCATCGGGGGAGTTTAAAAACAGAGTAAAAGAAATATCTGTACGCCACATGCCGTTATTCCGCATGATGGCATTGTCAACATGACGACCATAGGACATCCCTTTGTCGTAGCGACTAAACAAAAGCGAATGAATCGACTTTGGGCGAATAGCCGTTTGAAATAACTTATTGCGGTTCAAAGCGGACTTGACCTGCTGGGTTAATTGTGTACCCAGAGGAGTTTTCTTTTTTAGTTGTTGATTATTTTTCACCAGCTTGGCATTCCATCCTGCTGTTAGTTTGCCATCAATAAATTCTCCCTTTGCCAAACTAGAACTCATTTGCTCTAATTCTTCTGGAGTTAATACATTAGGAATAGTAAATATCATTATGTTTTGTTAAATAAAATTAGGTTAAATATGTATAAATATATGATTTTCTATCAGCTAAACTCTGCCTAAATAGAAAACCGTAGTTTTTAAGTCAGAGATTTATGTGAGTCAAACAGCAGGATATAATTTTCACTTGCTACTTACGAGCAGTTAACTTAAGAGCTCCAGGACGCGATTTCTGAAGAAGCTTGAGAAATTTAAGTCGTCCGTCAGATCTCAAACTGAATGCCATTCAGGCAGCTATTGTATCATTAATTTTAATCTTTTTAAAGTGCTTTTATTTAAAAGTTGTTTTTAATTTTTCTTGCCTATTCTTTTGCAAGTTTTTCAATTCGACTCACACTATATTGCTTGACTGGTTTCAACTGCATTTGTTTAGCAGATTTACTTGCTGTTAGTATATTTGCTTTGGCTTCTATTCTGACTCGATATGCTTCTTTAAAATCTTCGTTTTGCGGACAATAAGTTATTTCTACTTCTGCCCAATTGAGGTCGCGATCTAGCTGGTCTAATAGTAACTTGGCTTTTTTTATGGGAAGTAGCTTTAAAATTAACCTAAGCAATATTTTTAAAATATTTCCGCGATCGCGTTTTAAAATACGCCCAGACTTAGGATAGTCTTTCCACGACCAACCTTCTTTTAGCCATATTTCTCGTTCGGCAATTTGAGCAAATTTTTCCATTCCCGACCAACCACGATAACAGGGTTTTATCTGAGTAAGGTCTCCTTGTTCGTAAATCAATGTATCGAGTAATTCGGGCTTTAAATGTCCCCAAAACCTTCCCGAGGGGAAATCGATGAGAGTAGGAGCAAATTTATGTCCGCCAAAATGACTGGTGTGCCAGATTCTTAATTCTCCTTCAGATTCAGGAGCATAACTTTTACGTAGCTTTTCATATAGAGGGGTGCCGTAGCGTCCGCAGGCAGTATCCCATTGAGTATGAGTGCAGACTAACATTTCTCTGATATTGGTTGTGTTTTGTTGGTCGCGCTCAAACTGCTTTAGTGTTTTTGGTTCGAGTAAGATCGCTTTAACTAGAGAAATTAACTGAGAGGTATCGACGACGTATTCTTGTTTCTCATAGCGAGCAAACATTGATTCTAGGCGAGAATAATAGAAAACTCTAATCTTACCTGGCTGAGAATATTTCCGATCTGGGGCGATCGCCATCAATCTTAAACTAAGATTGGGGTTACGCTGCTCTAACTCCAGCAAAATGCTGATTATCGGTCTAAATTCGGGCTTCTCCTGCCAAACATCCTTTTTCCAAGGACGTGGAACTTCGATAATTAACCATTCATCGGCTACTCCCGCCGTTCCAATCGGATCTTCTCCCTGAAGTTGTGACACTTCCGAACAGTAACGACAAGTAGATATATCTTTCATATCGATCGATCTTTACTTTAAAAAATATCCGCAGGATCGGCAGAACGTAGTTTGTTAGTCGCCATCGCCCCTGCAAAACCACACATAATTAGGGTAAGACAAAAGACGCGAATTATGATGTCTGGGCGCATGATTAGAGGAATCTTGGTTAGTTCCGTGAGCAACACATAAACTCCATAGGATGAAAGAATACCAGGAATAAAGCCCAAAACACCTAGTAATAGTGCCTGTTGTAAGACCACTGACAGTAGAGAAACATCGGAATAGCCGATCGCCTTGAGGGTGGCATATTCATTCAGGCGATCGCTTATATCAGTATAAAGAATCTGATAGACAATTACCGTACCGATAATAAACCCCATTGCTGCGCCAAAATTAAGCACTTTTCCGTTGGGGAGAGAAGCGCGGTAGGCTTGTTCTGCTGAAATCATTTCTTCCCTAGTCATAACTTTGACTGCGGGGGGTAAATTAGCTCTAATCCCAGCTTTTGCGACTAAGGGATCGATCTGAGGTTTGAGAGTTATTACCCCAACGCTAAAGCTTTCCAGGCTGCTTTGTCCGTGACGACGGGCATAATTCCAGTCACTCATCACCACATGACCATTATCGAATAGGGTACTGCCAAGACTAAAAAGACCAACTACTTTGATCCGACGATTGTTCATCACCGTAGTGACTTGTTTTTGTTGGCTATACAATTCGGCAACTGCCCCTAGTTTTGCTTGAGAAAGGCGATCGAATAAGATTGTATCGGTAGTTTTTAGCCGATTTAACTGGCTATTGATCTCTGGCGAGCTAAGAACAGGATGAATTGGGTTAAATGCTAAAATTTTTACTGTGTTCGGGAATAATTCTTCCTGTAGCTGTGTTTGAGTATCTGTAGGGCGATCGCTAATATTTTTTGACTGCAATTCTTGAGGATCGACCCAATTAGCTTCGCGAATATACAGGGGCGCAACTTCTGTCACTTCTGTTAGTGCTTTGGTACGATTGAGATATATCTTGGGAATTGAACTACCGTCAATGGTGGCAGAATATGCTGAAACCAGAAAAAGATCGCCGTTTAACTGTCCAGGAACTAATTTGATGCCATCGAACAGTAAGGCTCGCAATCCCAACTGAGTAAAAATTAAAATATTTGAAAAAGCTACCCCCATCAAAGCCACCGCCAAGCGGAATTTGCGGTGAGATAATTGTGACCAGGGTAGAGACTGTCGGACTTTAATTGTAGGCAAAAATGGTTTGGTTTTTAACTTCACGCGATCGCTTTTCCCTGATTAATATAAAATTACTGATATAGATTCTCAATTATCGACAAGCAATATACTTTAATGACAGTTGAAAGCCGTTATACAAAATACGATACATGGGCTTGGCTTTATAACCTAACAATGGGTTCGACTTATGCCGAAAGTCAGTTCGAGACCTTAAGCAAAATTCTTTTACCTACCTTGAACAGTTGTTCTAGTATTTTAGATCTTTGCTGTGGTACAGGGCAACTAGCGGTTTTACTAAGTGAGAAAGGTTATCGGGTCACGTGTTTAGACAGTTCCGAGCAAATGCTTAAATATGCCCAGCAAAATTCCCGTCATCAATCGCCCCAGAGCAACTTCATACTCAGTGATGCTCGCGATTTTAGCTTAGATAATCCTGTTGATGCAGTCATTTCTACTAGTGCTTCTCTCAATCATATTATGAGCCTGTCAGAACTAAATAATGTTTTTGTTCGGGTCAATAATGCTTTGACAGATAGGGGCGTTTTCTTTTTTGATATCAATCATCATGGACAGCTAGACAAATGGTGGAATGGACTTTTAGCTGAAGGAGAAATTAGCGATAGCTATGCCTGGGGAATTATGCCAAATTATGACTCAAATACCAGGATAGGTAGTTTTCAGGTCTTGCTTTACGAAGCTGCTGAAAGCGGAAATAATAATTTATTCCAGATTGGTAAGAACTTGTCGTATAAGCTTTTGAGCCTTAAAATATTCAACAGATTTAGGCTTAGAGTGTTGGATAAATTTCATGCTTGGCAACCTGATTGGAATTACGCTGAACTTGATTATCCTGTCCGAGGTCATACAGTTGAAGAGATTCAACAGGCTTTAGCAAAAACAGGCTTTTCTAAAATCTCAGTACTTACATTAGACGGCGAGGAATTGGATAATAATCATTCTGCTTACTTCATGGCGTATAAAAGTTGAAGCTAGAAGGCACAAAGGCGAGATTTGCCCCATGTCGGCATAAGTTGGTTGCTTCTCTGAGAATTTTGTCTAGCTTATTGAGAATCGAAGGCAAGTAAGCTAAAATACAGACTTAGGTGCAGAATCTGCACGGATCGAAGATATGGATTATGGTTATTAGTAAAGGTAATGATAGCACTCAGCAGGAGTATATTGACTCTTTAGTAGAATCCTTTGGTCAAAAGACCCTGACTTCTAAACAGATAGCAGAGCAAAATCGTCTGACACTAGCCGACAAGAGTTCTTTAGGGTTTAACTTTTCTCTCGAACTTAAGGAAATCTGCTATCCCATAGTATGCGATCGCTCTTTGGGTTCTCGCCTTTGGGACGTTGATGGGAATGAATATATCGATATTCTTATGGGATTGGGGATAAATTTGTTTGGTCATAATCCCGATTTTGTCAGAGATGCCATTGAAAAGCAGTTAAGTAGAGGGATCCAGATTAGTCCCCAGAATAACCTGGCTGGGGATGTGGCCCGTTTAATTACTGAAATTACGGGAATGGATCGCGTAACTTTGAGTAACACGGGGACAGAAGCCGTGATGACGGCAATGCGGATTGCGAGGGCTGCTACTAATAAATCTAGAATTGCTATATTTACTAATTCCTATCACGGTCATACAGACAGTACTCTGGTTAGGGCTAAAATTACCGAATACGCGAAAAATGCCGCTAATCGAGTTTTAGATAAATCTGACGGTTGGTTAAAAGCTTTAGTTAGTCCATTACAGGCAGGACTTAAATCTAGTCTAGATTCTACTGCTGTTCCTGCTGCCCTTGGTGTATCTCAAAATGCTGCTAAGGATATTTTAATTCTCGATTATGGCAATCCTCAATCTTTAGAAATTATCAAAGCAAATCGTCAAGACCTAGCTGCGGTAATTGTCGAACCAATTCAGAGTCGCTGTCCCGAACTCCAACCCAAAGAGTTTCTTCAGGAATTAAGAAGCATAACTCAAGATTTAGGCGTAATCTTAATTTTTGATGAAATGGTCACGGGCTTTCGGCTGCTTCCTGGTGGCGCGCAGCAATGGTTTGATGTTAGAGCCGACCTCGTTACCTATAGTAAAATAATGGGAGGCGGCATGCCAATATCGGCGATCGCAGGAAAAGCGGAATATATGGCGCGGATCGATGGTGGAGTTTGGAACTACGGTGATAATACTATTCCCAGTGTAAAAACAACTTTTTTTGCAGGAACTTTTTGCAAACATCCTCTTGCCTTAGCGGCAGCAAAAGCAGTTTTATCAGAAATCAAAACTAAAGGAGATACGCTTTATCATCAATTAAATCAACGTACCGAGCGACTGGTTAGAGAGCTAAATCAATATACCGAGCAAGAAAACATTCCTGTAAAGTTTACCTGCTTTGGCTCTTTTTTGGCGATCGCTCTTTCTCAAAGTAAAATATCTCCTACAGCGATAAATTTACTGTCCTATCAACTTTTAGATCGGGGCATTCATTTACGTAATGGCGATAAAGGCGGATTTTTATCTACTGCTCATAGTCAGGAAGATATAAACTCGATTAGAGAAGCTTGGCAGAGTAGTTTAAAAACACTACAGCAAGCAGAATTTATTTAGAAAATAATTGAATTATGATGAATCAAGAAGACAAAACCATATATTTGGTTGTAATGGACGAAGAACAAAGATATTCTATTTGGCCCGAATACAAAGAAATTCCCTATGGCTGGAAAGCAGAAGGGAAAAGCGGTCTCAAATCTGAATGCTTGGGACATATCAAGGAGGTTTGGACAGATATGCGTCCCCTTAGTCTTAGGAAACACATGGAACAACAAGAGCAACAGGCTAGTGTTGAGGTAATAGAGAAGGGGTAAAAGGTCTTTTTGAAGTCAGAAGGTAGCATTTTGCTGAATGCTAAATGCTAAATGCTAAATGCCAAATGTTATTGTGAATGTCCGAGAATGAATTTGATATTGAGCTAGATTTAGTTGTTCCCTGGGATATTCCCATCGATTGTCAATTGGATCAGGAAGCTAAAGAAAAATTGAGCAAAGTTCTAACTATCTTTCTTTTTGCTCTTCAGGAAACTTCCATAACAGTTCTGTTGTCGAAAATTGCGATCGCTCTAGAATCTTTAGACAAAATTGAAACTACGCCAGTCATTGTCGATAAGACGCAAACTCCTCTCAAAGCTTGGGAGATCCAAGATTACGATCGCTATTTTAAAATTAACCGCATCCAAACCAACGAGCCAGAAATAGCCTTGGTTAAGGGACTCTTAGTTAATACTCAAACTTTTATTTTACTATGTCAACAGTGTGGAGATCGCTTGGATACCAAGCAAATAGAGCTACAAAAACAAGGTTTTATTTCATACGCTCGATTACTCGCGAGAAATTTCAACCTTAATATTTCAGATATATAATCAAGCTTCAATACGCCTAATGTGAGTTAGCTTCGTTGAAGAGTTATTGGTTCGTAGCTATTAGCCTTAAGCTATAAGCTCTAAGCTTTTAAAAGCTAGTTCATGAGAATACTATTTACCTAATTGAGGCTCCGAAACGTTCATTTGCTGTAGTTCAAGCTATATCGATAGCCAATTTTAATTCACATCAGACGTTCAATATGAATTATCATCCCGCTCAAATCTCTTCTACCTCCCCTGCTTTTTCTCCTCAAACAATTTGGCAAGGATTTCACTGGTCTTTTTTTATTAATATTCAAGGATTGATAGTTTGCTTACGACGCTTTGAAAGGGCAACGACGACCGACAATCTCGTACAAGCTGAGATTGAATTAAAAACCGCTACTGAATTGATGTTAGCCTCTAGTGCCTCGATGATTCTGGCTGGTAGTTTTAGCCGACAGGAATATGAAACTCGGGTACGAGAAATGATGATACCACCAAACGTTGAGTCAACTAACTTTAGCGGTTTGATGTCCTGGGAACACTCAACCTTGATTCAGGTATGGAAAAAGCTAAGTCCCATTTTTGCCAACTTACCCAAATCCCTAAAATCCGAACATCAAAATTTGACCAATGCCTATCTAGAATTGGCTAATGCTCATCGATCTGTTTGCGAAAAATTTGGTGGCGATCGCAGTGGCAGTTTAAGATGTAAGGATAATACTGCCCTCAATACTTTGGATAAATTTAGTTCTAATCGGCAGTCGCTAATCAAGGGAACTTTTTCTCAGGTTAGTTCGGGTTGTCCGATGTCATTAGAGTAGATTCTAAAATACTCGTTTTAAAAGATCGGATTAATATAAATTATTGAAAAATTTTAATTGTAATCATTGCCATTAATTTTTGGCTAACCTGCTCTAAAAAAGGACTACTAAATCCAAAAAATACAAGCTGATGTACTTGTCTAAAATACATCAGCGAAAAAAAATAAGAGAGCAACAGAAAAACGGCTTTTAAATTCTATTAGCTATGCTCGATAAGCTGCTTGAGGCTAGCTAGTTTCTAACATCGTTACCAATATGACTTTAAATTGCCGAAGTTCTCCGTAACAAGAATATAACACTAAACTCAAGTTATTGATAATTACTTTTAATAGCCATAATGAAAAAGCTTGGCAACAAGCTCTACTTTTTAGTTTAAAAGATGATAATGCTATCTGTTAAAGCCTCTTCAGCCAAAGATTTGACGCGATCTTTTTATTGATTTGTATGTTAAGTTGATATTGTCAATAAAATACAGTTAATGATAAAGTAAAAATGTCTATAACAACAGGCTTGTTGCGCCCTTTTGGTCATGTAGAAGAGAATCCAATCTTATTAGATAAGAGCGTTACCACACCAGTATGTGAAGGATTTAATGCGGTCTTATCTAGTTTCCAAGGCTTATACTTGCAGTATCAAAAGCATCATTTTGTAGTAGAAGGTTCGGAATACTATTCCCTACACGAATTTTTTGCTGAAAGCTACGCTGAAGTACAAGAACACGTTCACGAAATTGGTGAGAGACAAAATGGTTTAGGCGGTATTCCCGCTGCCAGCTTCAGTAAGCTTGCCGAACTATGTTGTTTTGAGCAGGAAGAAGACGGCGTTTTTGGCGAAAGAAGCATGGTAGAACACGACCTAGCAGCCGAACAAGCAATTATCAAGCTGTTGCGTCAACAAGCAGCTCAAGCAGAAAGTTTGGGCGATCGTGCTACTCGCTACCTCTACGAGCAAATTCTACTTAAAACTGAAGAAAGAGCCTATCATTTACACCACTTCTTAGTCCACGATAGTTTGACTCTAGCTTTTGTTGGTAATAGCTCTAATTAACAATCAAAGCGGCAAAATAGTCTTCTGAAAGTTTACTTGATTCAAAGAAGACTATTATCAGAATTTAAATAGATCGAAGTACTCGTAAATATTTGCACCAATTGGGGTTAAAATCGAGAATAGTTGTTAGAGCGATCGGCAAAACCTTAACTGATTCAACTATAGTTAGGTTAAGCAATTTTCAAATTGGACTAGGAACGGCGATCGCTCGAAATATAGTTCCGAGATTGATGCCATGTCAAGAATGAAATCGAGAATTTGTATCGATAAACTATTAGTGGGTTCGACTGTCACGATAGTCGGATACAATCCAGTATACGGTGGATATGTTGGCAAGCTACTCGCAAAAGGTCTGACGGTGGGGAGAAGCTTTAAATTGCTAGATGTTTCTAATATAGAAAGAGTTTTAAAGATGTCTTCAAAAGGCAGTACTGTAGTTTTGTCAAAACCAGAAGCAGACGCGCTTTACGTTACGGCGATCGATTGACAATTGCAGGTTGAAAACGCGATCTGAGGCAATATGTTAGAAATAAAAGGATTGAGCAAGACTTACTCCAATGGAATCAAAGCCATTGATAATATTTCTTTACACATAGACTGCGGAATTTTTGGTTTGTTGGGTGCAAATGGTGCGGGTAAGTCGAGCTTGATGCGTACTCTAGCCACCTTGCAAGATGCTGATGTAGGAGAAATTAGACTTGATGGGATAGATATACTCAAGAATCCGAGTCAGGCGAGGACTATGCTTGGTTACTTACCCCAAGATTTTGGCGTATATCCCCAAGTTTCTGCTGAAGATTTACTAAATCAATTAGCTGTATTTAAAGGGTTTACGAATACAAAACAGCGCCAAGAAATAGTAGCACATCAGTTAGAGCTAGTTAATCTTTATACTCAAAGAAAGCAAAAGTTAGGGACATTTTCTGGAGGAATGCGCCAAAGATTTGGCATCGCTCAAGCATTGTTAGGCTCTCCAAAATTAATTGTAGTAGACGAACCTACGGCAGGATTAGACCCTACAGAACGAATTAGATTTCAAAATTTACTAGCCGAAATAAGTCGCGATCGCGTATTATTACTTTCAACTCATATCGTTGAAGACGTTGCCGATTTGTGTCCTCAAATTGCGATTATGAAGCGGGGTCAAATAATTAATTCGGGCAGTCCGCGATCGCTAGTAGAAGAGTTGCAAGGAAAAGTCTGGCAGAGAAAGATCGAGCCAGAAGAAGAATTACAGGCAAATTGGGTAGTAATTACATCGAGAATGCGTCAAGGTGCTAGATGGGTGCGAGTTTTGAGCAATTATGCTCCCGACAGTAGTTTTGAGTCAGCAATACCCGATCTTGATGACGTTTATTTTACCGCCATGTTGGATAGAGAGGAAGTGGAGGCGGTAGAAATCAGTTAGGACAGTTTAAGCAGCAGTCACAAAGGCAGAAGAGGTGGGGTGGGCAAAGTATAGCGAAGATCGATGCTCGTTTGAAAAATAAAGAGGCTTCGCTTCAGCTATAACGGGGATTTCGCAGGTTGAGGAATAAAGGTAGGGTATTAAAATGAAGAGTTAAAATGACCCCTGAATGGAGATCCAAGTTAAAAACCTAGATCATTTAGGCATAGTAGCAGGAATCATTGATCAAATAGGACTAGTTGAAGAAATAGATCGACAGATAGAGCAACATCTACAGCAAATTATTAGTACAGGTAAAGTCGTAAAAGCGATGATTCTCAATGGATTAGGATTCGTCAGTGCGCCTTTATATTTATTCAGTGAGTTCTTTGTCGGCAAAGCAACAGAACATCTTTTAGGAGAAGGAATTAAACCAGAACATCTAAATGATGACCGAATTGGAAGAGCATTGGATAGCTTGTCGAATCAAGGATTAACGTCATTGTTTACTAGTATTGCTATGTTAGCTCATCAAAGATTTAACCTCTTGACCAAGAATCTGCATCTAGACTCTAGTAGTTTTAGCCTAGAGGGAAGCTATGAGTTAAAAAGTTCTGATGAATCATCAGAATCAATTGAATCCGTTAAGATTACCTATGGCTACTCTAAAGACCATCGACCAGATCTAAAACAATTTATGATGGATGTGATTTGCACAGGAGATGGAGATGTGCCACTGTTTGTGAGGATAGGTGATGGTAACGAATCTGACCGTGCTATTTTTGCTCAGTTGATGAAGCAGTTTAAACAGGAATGGAATCTGGATAGTATTTACGTTGCTGACAGTGCGCTCTACAGCGCAGAAAATCTGCAACAACTGGGGCAGCTTAATTGGATTACCCTTGTTCCTCGAAGTATTAAAACCGCTAAAATCTTAGCCGAATCAATTGAAGATCAAGCATTTTGTACGAGCGAAATTCCAGGCTATCGCATTGCATCTTGTTGTTGTGATTATGGGGGAGTGCCTCAGCGTTGGCTCATTATTGAAAGTGAACAACGTTTAAAGAGTGATTTGAAGCAACTAAAAAAGCGACTGGCAAAACAACTTAAAATAGCCACCAGTGATCTCAAGTCATTGATGAGGCAAGATTTTGCCTGTATTGCCGATGCTAGAAAAGCTGCTGATAAATTGAGCCAGAGTTGGAAATATCATGGCTTAGAATCAGTAGAAATTAAGCAAATCGCTCACTACAATCAAGCAGGAAGACAAACTAAAAATCAATCTCCTGAACACTTTACTTATCGTTCACCGCTCAAGTTATTTCTGTTGAGGAAGTGATTAAAATTGCTCAAAGGCAAGCGGGAAGGTTTATTCTGGCGACTAATGTTCTCGATGAAAAGATTCTACCCAATGATGAGATTTTAACTGAATACAAAGGTCAACAAAGTTCCGAGAGAGGCTTCCGTTTTTTGAAAGACCCTCTATTTTTTACTTCGAGCGTCTTTTTGAACACTCCTCGACGAGTGGCAGCCTTGGCGACGGTCATGGGTTTATGCCTCTTGGTTTACACTCTCGGTCAACGTCAATTGAGACAAGTCTTAGCTGATTCCCAGGAAACTATCCCCAATCAAGTCAAGAAAGCAACTTCAACTCCAACCCTTAGATGGGTTTTTCAATGTTTTCAAGCAGTTCATCTGATCAATCTGAATCATCAACTACAGGTCTCTAATCTCACCGACACTCGATTGAAGATTTTGCAGTTTTTTGGAAAACCTTGCCAACAATATTATTTAATTTGCTAACCTACCTGCGAAATGCAGGCTTTAAGATTAGCTGTTACTAAACGAAAAGTTAGTGGTGGTTCGCGTTCGATGGAACGTTTTCAAGATACTGCTAATAATTTAAGTGCGATACAAACCTGTCGTTTTCAAGGTCGCTCTGTTGTGGATTTTTTCGCCTCCGCTCTCCAAGCTTATGCTGGAGTAGGAAAAAAACCTTCTTTGATTCCTGATACCTGAATCCTCATGTTCTGCTTTCCTCGGCGATGACCATTTTTGCGAATTTTAGATGACTGACAATTAGGACATTTCATGTCTCTCTTTTTATCAGATCATCCCGCAACTATGCAACGCCCGCAATGCCAATGAGGATCAAGGTATCGCTTGGTTAAATTTCGATCTCTTGACGTTTGATAGAATTAGAGATGAGGTTAAGATTTTGATTTGTCGCAGATATTTCAATGAGTTGAATTCTTTGAGCAATAGTTGATATTGTTGGTTTTTCAAACATAGTTCTCAAAGGAATTTCAATCGATAGGGCTTCTGCTAATTTAGAATTGACCCTAGTTGCGGATAAAGAATTACCTCCTAACTCAAAAAAGTTATCATTTACACTGACTTTTTCAAGCTGTAATACTTCTTGCCAAATAGTTGCAATTTTCTGTTCTAGATCGTTGCGAGGAGCAATAAAAGCGGTTTTTATCTGGGACTGAGGTAAGGACTTATAATCTAGCTTTCCATTTGGATTTAGAGGTAATTCAGCTAAAAATACCAAGGCATCGGGAATCATGTAGTAAGGTAATTCTTGTTTTAGGTAATCAATTATTATAGATCTGATTACATCTAGATCTTTTTCTGGAACTACATTTGGTTTGTGTATTAAATAAGCAACTATTTGGGAATGAACGCCCCAATCTTCCCGAATTAAAACTGTACTTTGCTTAACTGAAGGATATTTATTTAATATGGCTTCTATCTCTTCCAATTCGATGCGAAATCCTCTAACTTTAATATTGCGATCGCTACGCCCCAAAAACTGAATGTTTCCGTTGGGAAGATAGCAAGCAAGATCGCCTGTTTTATAAAGTAAAGAAGCAGCAGAGGTGCAGGAGGAACTGTTAGCTGAAAAAGGGTTAGGGATAAATTTCTCGGCAGTTAATTCGGGGCGATTTAGATAACCTCTAGATAATCCTCTTCCAGCAATGTGCAATTCTCCTGATACGCCAACAGGGTTTATTTGCTGCTGAGAGTTAAGGATGTAGATTTGCGTATTGGAAATCCCCTTGCCGATAGGAATAATATTATTTTTATCGTCGTGACATTGATAAGCTGTTACATCGATCGCTGCCTCCGTAGGACCGTATAAATTGTGTAATTCAGCATTTAGTTTAGTAAAAAATTTATTTTTTGTACTTACAGATAAAGTTTCTCCGCTACAAATTACTTTCTCGATACTTTGACAGTTAGATACATTTGATTCTTCAAGAAATACATCAAGCATTGAAGGAACAAAATGTAGTACTGAAATTCTAGTCTCATTAATTAATTGACTGAGATATTTACTATCTTTATGTCCTTCAGGTTTTGCTATTACTAAACAAGCACCATTTAACCAAGTCCAAAAGAACTCCCAGACTGAAACGTCGAAGCTAAATGGAGTTTTTTGTAAAACCCGATCTTTAGGTTTCAATTGATAGCTATCTTGCATCCACAACAGACGATTTACTAAAGCAGAATGAGTATTGATTACACCTTTAGGTTTTCCTGTAGATCCTGATGTGTAGATAATGTAGGCTCCATTTTCTGGGTGCAGGGGAGTGGAGGGTGCAGGGGGAGTGTAGGAGGCGAAAGGAGAATCTAAATTAATAACTGTAAGGTTGCTATTAGAAAGCTTGTTCCGATATATTGTTTGGGTAAGCAGGATACTAAGCTGAGTGTCTTGGATAATAAAATTGATTCTATTTAGTGGATAGTTTGGCTCTAAAGGAACATATACGCCACCAGCTTTGACTGTTGCTAATATTGCGATCGCTATTTTTTCGGAGCGTTCTAAATATATGCCTACTGGTGTTTCGGGTTTGACTCCTAAGTTAATTAAATAATTGGCTAGCGCATCGGCGCGAGCGTTAAGTTCTTGATAAGTATATTCTTGCTCTTCAAATATTAAAGCTGTGGCGTTTGGAGTTTTAGTTACCTGCTGGTTAAATAATTCTGGAATAGTTTGATCGAGAGGATAATCAGCTTGGGTTTGTTGCCAAGATTCTATTAGCTCTTTTTCTGGCGGGGTTAATATTGATAATCTGCCTAAAGATTGCCGAGGATTATCGACTATTTGAATCAGTAAATATTCAAAAGATTCTAATATTTTATTAATGGTATTAGAGCTAAAGAAATCGCTTTGATATTGAATAGTAATAGATATTTTTGAACTTACTTTGACGAAGGACTCTGGCGACGAAGTATGTTCGGTGGTTCGCCTGTTTTCCTCGTCTGAGGAACGCGCGAGTTTAACCAAGCAAGTGAAAGGGAAGTTATTAATCTCATCAATCTCAATTGACTCAATACTCAGCTTTTGACTATTAGCTAAAGATTCTGTGTCAACAGGATAATTTTCAAAAACAAATATATTTTCAAATAATGGTACTCCTTGAGGAATATTGCTTAACTCTTTAATAGTAGTCAAGGGAGTGTATTCATAATTTAAATTTTCTATCTGCTGTTGTTGTAAGTTCTCTAACCAAGGCAATAATAATTCTGTATCGCTCAACTTTACCCGCATCGGTAAGGTATTAATAAATAAACCTACCATTGTCTCTATACTAGAAAAAGTTGCAGGACGACCAGATGTGGTCGTACCATAAACTATATCCTGGCAGTTGGTATAGCGACTTAAGAGAATAGCAAAAGCACCCTGTAGAATTGTGTTAAGGGTTAAGCTATTTTGCGTTGAGAGATGTTTTAACCTATCAGTTAAGGCTACGGATAATTTTATTTCTTGGGAACTATGAATTTTATTATTTAATTGCTGACCGTATAATTTTAGTGAAGTTGACTCGTCAAAACCATCTAACTTATTTTGCCAATATTTAGTTGCAGCTTCTACATCTTGCCGATTTAGCCAAGCAATATATTGACTATAGGGTATGGGTGCGTGGCATTGAAAGCCATTATAAATAGCAAAAAATTCTTTTAAAATTAAGCTCGATGACCAACCGTCTAAAATCAAATGGTGTTGTGTCCAAACTAATTTATAAGTTGTTGGGGCTAATCTAATTAATGAAATCCTGATTAAAGGCGCTCGCTTTAGAGCGAATCCTTGCTTTTTATCGGCTTTTAAGTATTCCTGAAGCTTAATATCTTGCTCGCTTAAACTATATTCCTGCCAATCTTCTTCTCTCCAAGGCAGCTGAACTTGTTTGTAGATAACTTGAAACGTTTTAGCTTTTTTCTCCCACCTAAAAGCAGCACGCAAAACTTGATGACGATCGACTATTTCTTGCCAAGCTTGTTTAATTGAATTTGGATTTATATCTCCTGATAAAGTCAAACAAACTTGAGTAATATATACACTGCGATCGGGATCGAGAATACTATGAAATAGTATTCCCTGCTGTACGGGTGAAAGCGGAAATATATCTTCGATATTTTTCTTATTACTCATATTGATTTTATTTAAATGAAAACTTCGTAAGTGTTTTTAATCGACTATATTTTTTCAAAGATCGTCTAACAGATCGTCTAATTCATCCTGACTAAAATCCATTTGAGCAAAATCAGATGGAGTATAACTTTCTGAATCTTTTTTCAAGCAGTGTTTAATTAATTCTTGTAGTTTATCAAGATAAGTTTGCGAAATTTGCTCCATTTCTATATCTGAATAATTAGCATTACTGTAAATCCAGTTTAGGGTTAGCTGTTCGTCTCGAATCATACTTTCTAGCTCGATCGCACAGCTTCGGTTATCTCTCAAACTCCGCATCGTGCCAGTGCGATTGCGAAGGGGTTGGAAAAATTTATCTTGAGTAAATAAATTATCGATTTGTCCTAAGTAATTAAATTTAATTAGAGCTTGAGGAAAGTTGAGTAGTTCTAGCTCTTGGGTTAGATAGCGAAGAATACCATAGCCAATACCTTTGTTAGGGACAGATCTAATTTGTTCTTTGATTGATTTGATATTTTTAGCAATGTCAGTAGTAGCTAAGTTTAAAACTAGGGGAGAGATTGTAGTAAACCAACCTACTGTGCGAGAAACATCTACGTTATCGATAATATCTTCTCTGCCATGACCTTCTAGTTCTATTAACAAACTGTTTTGATTGTAAATTGTTTGCCAAGTTTGAGCTAAAGCTGTGAGTAAGAGATCGTTGATTTGAGTTTGATAGGCGGTTGAAACTTCAGTTAGCAGTTGTTGGGTTTGTGCTGTAGATAGAGCGATCGCAATTACTTTTGCTCCCTCTACTGTAGAAATGGTAAATTCTACAGGTTCGGATCGATTTTTTTGTTCGCTCCAGTAAGCTAATTCTGATTTTAGATTGATATTCTGTAATTCCTCTGACCATTGTTTCCAAGATGTTGTTTTAGGAGCTAACAGTAGTTCTTGACCAAGAGTTAATTGTTGATAAATAGTCGTCAAATCTTCGAGTATAATTCGCCAAGAAACCCCGTCTATAATTAGATGATGAGCAATAATTAATAATTGGTCTGCACAATTTCCGAACTTAAACCAAGCTATTTTGATTAGAGGTGCCGTGCTTAACTCAAAGCTAGATTGGAGTCGAGCGGCAATTTTGAGCTGGGCTGTCTCTCGTTCATCTTCTGTCAGGGCAGATAGGTCATATTCAATCAGCGGCGAGTTGAGATTGAGATCCCGATCGAACTGTTGCCATCCTGTTTCCGTACGAGAAAAAGATAACCTAAGGGCGTCATGATGCTGTAGTAACTTGACGATCGCCTGTTCTAAAAGATCTGCTTGTAAAGGCTTTGCTTCCAACCAGATTGATTGATTCCAATGGTGGTAATCTTGAAGTTCTTGGGTAAAAAACCAATGCTGTATAGGAGTGAGAGGTACTATTCCTGTAACTATTCCCTGTTCGGCTACAGTTTGGCGATCGCTTTTGGCTACGGCGGCTAATTGAGCAATGGTTTGATTTTGAAATAAGTTTTTTGGAGTTAGTTGAATGCCTAATTGACTAGCTTTAGCAATGACTTGAATCGCTAAAATAGAATCTCCGCCTAAAGCAAAGAAATTATCATTTATGCCAATTTTGTCAATATTTAATAATTTTTGCCATATTTTGACTAATTTTGCTTCAGTTTTAGTATTAGCTGCGGTTGGGGCGAACAGCCCTTCGCCCTCACTTTCTTTAGTAAATTCTGATTTGGGCAAAGACTTTTTATCTATTTTGCCGTTAGGCGTGAGCGGGAATTTATCTAAACTAACGAACGCCACAGGAATCATGTAATGTGGCAGTTTTTCGGCTACAAATTGACGTAATTTATGGGAAGTGGGGGGAGTAAAGTTTCGAGCCACCCCAGCCCCCCTGGTCCAGGAATTGAAGATGATATAAGCGATTAAATGGCGAGACAGCGCGTTGCGGAGGTTCCCTCCGTTGTAGCGACTGTCGAGGGTGCGATCGCGTTTGATGACAACAGCCGTTTCAATATCGGGATGACTAGCCAAGATGGTTTCTATTTCTCCTAATTCAATCCGAAAACCCCGAATTTTGATTTGATTATCCAATCTACCCAAATATTCCAAATCGCCAGATGGTAATTGCCTAACGCGATCTCCTGTCTGGTAAAGTAATGAGTAATGGGTAACGGGTAATGCTGATTGATGACTGTTAACCAAAAAAGGGTTGGGAATGAATTTTGCTGCGGTTAAATTGGGGCGATTAAAATAACCTCTGGCTAAACCATCACCAGCTAAATATAGTTCACCTGAGATGCCGATAGGCACGGGTTTTAGATATTTATCGAGAATATAGGTTTGAGTATTGGCGATCGCTTTGCCTATAGTTAGTGGCTGAGTATCTTCTGCTGTGGTTAAGCTATACGTAGAGTAAGTCGTGTCTTCTGAAGGACCATACAGATTGTAAACCTGTTTAATGTGGGGTTGCCGATAGAGTTTATCTACCAAATCTTGGGGTAATGCCTCTCCAGCTAAGTTGACCGTATTGACTGTTTCGGGAATACCGTTAATTCTGAGCAATTCCCTGGCAGCAGAAGGCACGGTATTAATTAAGGTAATAGGTATAGTGGGATTGAGACTGGGTAATTCTAAAGCGTTTTCTGCCAAGATAACCGCGCCACCAATAGCTAAAGTGACAAAGATTTCAAATATGGCAAGATCGAAACAAATGGAAGTCGCAGCCAGTACTCCAGCTAATTGCGACGGAGCAAAGGTATTCTTTGCCCAATAACAGAGAGTGACCGCACTTTTATGAGCGATCGCTACCCCCTTTGGTTTACCCGTCGATCCTGATGTGTAAATGATGTATGCCAGGTTGTCGGGATGGGCGGAGGGAGCAGAGGAGGTCGGGGAAGCAGAGGGAGTGGGGGCATCGAGGTTGATTATTGTGAGGTTACTGTCAGGGAATTGGTCTTGATGTTTGGTTTGGGTTAAGAGGATGTTTAATTGGGTGTCTTCGAGGATGTAATCTAGTCGCTGTGGTGGATATTTGGGATCGAGGGGAATATAACAACCGCCAGCCTTGAGGATGGCTAGTAGTGCGATCGTCATTTCTGAGTTGCGATCGCACATCACGCCGATTTTGGTTTCTGCTTTAACTCCACAACATTTGAGGTAACTAGCTAAATTGTTGGCACGAACATTTAATTCAGCATAGGTTAACTGCTGCTGTCGGTCGACTAAGGCAGGTGCATTAGGAGTTAATTCGACCTGAGTTTCAAATAACTGGTGCAAACAAACATTTTGAGGAATGTCTATCTTAGTCTGGTTAAATTCTGCGAGTAATTGTTTTTTCTCTGTACTGTCGAGAAAATCAATCTCGGAAATAGGTTGCGAAGGTTGAGTAACTATTGAAGTTAATAAATTCTGAAAATGTTTAGCCAGGCGATCTATTGTCTCAGGGTTATATAAAGCTGTGTTGTACTCGATTGCGCCATGAATGTCTTCTCTAGTTTCGGTTAAGAAGAAAGTCATGTCGAATTTAGCTACAGTAGCAGTATCTCGCGGTAAACTTTCCCAAGTCAAATCTTCTACTTCTAGTTTTTGGTTAGTCTGAGTCTCCCAAGCTAAAAATATTTGAAACAAAGGTGTATAACTTAACGAGCGGGATAATTCCAGTCGATCGACTAACTGCTCAAAAGGTAAATCACTATGAGCATAAGCAGTAAGAGTATTTTCTTTCACCTGAGTTAGTAATTCTGTAAAACTAGGATTATTGGTTAAATTTGCCCGTAAAGCCAGAGTATTAGTAAACAAACCGATTAAACTCTCGATCTCTGGGCGATCGCGGTTGGCAATAGGCGTACCGATGATTAGGTCGTCGTTACCCGTGTAGCGATGCAGCAGTAAGTGTAAAGCTGATAATACCGTCATAAACAGAGTAGCTTGCTGCTGACGGCTAATTTGTCTTAGTTTTTTGGTAGTTTGGCAATCGATTTTAAAACGAGTAATTCCTGCGGGTGCTGGCTCTGTTTTTCGAGAATTATTCGCTGGAAATGAACTGATGACGGGGGCATTTTGCAATTGCTGCTGCCAATAATCCAGCTGTTGCTCCAATACATCACCTTGCAACCATGTTCTCTGCCATGCTGCATAGTCTAAGTATTGAATTGTTTGACTCTTTTCTTCTATTAGGGGAGAGGTTGTGTAAAGCTCAACCATCTCTCTAACCAACACACCCATCGACCAACCATCAGCGATAATATGATGTACGCTTAAGAGTAAGATTTGTTCGTCGGCTGCCATTTGTAATAACTTGACGCGCAGCAGAGGCGATCTCTCCAAAACAAAAGGTGTTTGACTGTCTTCTTGCTGTAATTGTCGAACCTGTAATTGTTTTTCTGTCTGGGGTAGAGTAGTTAAATCGACTGTTTCTAAAGCGATCGCAGCATCGGTATTAATTATTACTTGGGGTTTTCCTGCAACCGTTAGAAAAGCGGTTTGTAGAACTTCCTGACCCTTGACTAAAATATTCAGACATTGCTGGAGTCTTTTAACATCGAGATTCCCCGTAATCTGCACCGCCGTCGAAATATTATAAGCGGGATTATCAGGATCGAGCTGATGTAAAAACCATTGTCTCTGTTGAGCAAAAGATAGCGGTAATTCTCCGTCTCTAGAAATAACTTCGATCGTCGATAGTTGACTCTTATTCTTTTGACTATCGATAACTAGAGCTAAATCTCGAATGGTTGGATGTTCAAATAAGGCTCGTAATGGCAACTCAATCGCCAAAGCCTGTCTGATTTGAGAAACTACCCGCGTTACTAATAAAGAATGACCCCCCAATTCAAAGAAATTAGAGTTGAGATTTATTTCATTGCGATCGAGAATTTCCGTCCAAATTCCTAACAAAATTTCTTCGGTGGATGTTAGGGGCAGCCAAGAAGTATTTTTGTCTTGTTGGATGTTAAGCACATCTGGAAGCGTTAACCCTTGGCGATCGATCTTACCATTGGGCGTTAGAGGAAAGGATTCGAGGGGAATAACTGTCCCTGGTATCATGTAGCTTGGTAATTGCTGCTGTAAAAAGCTACGAATTTCATTTATCGCCACGGCTTGCTGGTCAAGGTAATAAGCTATTAAATTTTCCTGGTGAGGAATAACTACAGCCATCTGTATCTGAGGATGCTGAATCAAGACTGCTTCAATCTCCCCTAATTCAATGCGGAAACCCCGAATTTTTACCTGATTATCCAATCTACCCAAGTATTCCAAATCGCCAGATGGTAATTGTCTGACGCGATCGCCTGTCTGGTAAAGTAATGGGTACTGGGTAACGGGTAATGCTGATTGATGACTGTTGACTGAAAAAGGGTTGGGAATAAACCTGGCGGCAGTTAGGTCTGGGCGGTTTAAATAACCCCTAGCCAATCCAGTACCAGCAATATATAATTCTCCTGCAATGCCTGGTGGGACGAGATTTAATTGGGCATCTAAAACATAAAATTGAGTGTTGGCGATCGCTTTACCAATGGGAACTAGCTGATTATTTTGCTTGCTATATTTACAAACCGACGACCAAATAGTAGTTTCGGTTGGACCATATAAATTCCAAATTTCTTGACAGCGAGGTTCTAATTCTTGTGCTAAAGTTTGTGGTAATGCTTCACCCCCACACAGAACTTTTAAATCTGGGTTTCCTTGCCAATTATTATCCAACAACATCCGCCACGTGGCTGGAGTTGCCTGCATTATTGTAATCTGATTTTCTATTTCTTGACTCAAGCGATCGGCATCAATTGCTGTATCGCGAGTTGCTAATACTAATGTTGCTCCAGTAATTAATGGTAAGAAGATTTCTAAAGCAGCAATATCAAAAGAGATAGTAGTAACAGCAAGTAATGTATCTTTTTTCTCGATTCCTAGTTGCTGTTGCATGGAATAAAGCAAGTTAAGTAAACTATTATGCTGTATTGCTACACCTTTGGGTTTACCTGTCGATCCTGATGTATAGATGACATAGGCAAGATCTTGAGTTTGAATATTTCTACTGAGGTTTTTACTACTTTGTTGGGCAATATTTTCTCTTTCTCGATCTAAATTAATTACTGATAAATTGGGAGCTAAATCATCCAATTCTAGATCATTATTGGCAATTAAAAAAGATATTTTAGCATCTTGAATAATATAATTAATTCTCTCCGCAGGATAATCGGGATCGAGAGGAATATAAGCTGCACCTGTTTTTAAGACAGCAAGCAAGGAAATAATTAGATCGCTGTTTCTAGGCAAAAAAATTCCCACCGTAGGAGCAATAGGCGAATCGCTCCCACAATTAAGATCGAGCGCTCTTTTATGCAGTTTACGATGCAAATAATTAGCTAACTGATTGGCACGTTCATTTAATTCAGCATAAGTAAAATATTGCTCCTCGGTAATTAATGCAGTTTTTTTTCCTGGACCTTCGGCACATTTAATTTCAAATAACTCATGAACTAAATAGTCTTGAGGATAGTTAACTATATTTCGATCGCCCAATAACTGTTGTTTTTCTTCAGAACTCAAATAATCAATTTTTGTTAAAATTACCTCGCAATTCGCCGTAACTTGTGTCAATAAATTTGTAAAATGAATAACCAGGCGAGCGATAGTTTCTGGTTTAAATAAGTCGGTATTATATTCGAAGCTACCAATTAAACCCGACTCAGTTTCATACATATCTAAACTAAGATCGAATCGTGCAGTATGATTATCTATTGGTAAATAGTTAACATTCAGGTCGGGTAATTCTACTTTATCCGCAGCAGTATTGTGCAGGATAAACATTACTTGAAATAAAGGATTATGGCTTAAGTTCCGTTCTGGCTGTAATTTCTCGACTAGATATTCATAAGGTAAATCTTGATGCTCGTAGGCTGATAGTATAGTTTCTCTTACTTGCTCTAATAGTTGCTTAAAAGTTATATTTGAATTAAATTTAGTCCGAAAGATTAAATTATTAACAAATAATCCAATTAAATTATTAATTTCTGCTTTATCTCGATTAGCAACAGTCGAGCCTACTAAAATATCAGACTGTTGTGTATAACGATACAGTAGAGCTTTGAACCCTGCCATCAAAGTCATGAAGAGCGTATTGTTAAACCGCTGGGAGAGCTTTTGCAAACTCTGAGATAGTTCGGATGATAACTTAAAAGTATGAGTTGCGCCATTAAATGTTTGCCTTGGCGGACGAGGATAATCTGTTGGTAAATTTAACAAACTGGGAGCATCAGCTAACTGCTTTTTCCAGTAGTTTAGCTGAGTTTTTAGATTATCTGAATTTAACCATTTACATTGCCAAACTGCAAAATCAAGATACTGTAATTCTAGTGCTGGTAAAGGTGAGGATATATTATTTAATTTAGCATGATAAATATGAGCTAGTTCTTTAATTAAAACTCGCATTGAGTAGTAATCAGTAATAATATGATGAAGGATAAAAACGAGTAGATATTTATTAGTATCTAACTGTAATAACTGAGTTCTTAGTAAAGGAGCCTGGGCTAAATTAAACGGCTTGTTTATTTGGCGGTCGATAATATTTTTAATCTCAGCATCTTGGCGATCGCGATCGCCTAAGCGTAAATCGGTTACTGGCAAGTTTAATTTTATATTGGTAATTATTTTTTGTTGCGGTTTATCTTCTACAGCGACAAATGCGGTTCGGAGTATTTCATGACGTTGAATAACTTCATTAATACTTTCTGTTAAAATATTGATGTTTAATTGACCGACTAACAGTAGCGCAGCAGGTAGATTATAAGCCGTGTTTTCAGGTTCTAGCTGTTGTAAGAACCAAAGTCTTTGTTGAGCAAAAGATGTCGGAAAAAGCTTGGTTTTATTTTGTAATAGTTTAGCCAGTAACTTTTTTTTCTCTTCTGGCGACAGATTATCTAATTTTGATTTAGAAATAGTCATTTTAAATATAAAACAGCAACTAAATTTTCTGCTTCAATCATCTAATAGCATTTTTTCTAACAGCAAATTTATTTCTGATTCTGATAAGTTATCTATATTTTCTATTGTTTCTCTTGGCTGGCGCTCGACCCTTGCTATTTTTGGCAACTTATTATTTTCTATAGCGTTTTGTGAAACGTTTTTGGCGATCGCTTCAGCTATGGCTAAAACTGTTGGTGTGGTAAAAAATTGTCTAATAGATAGTTCGGTATTAAAAGTATTTCTAATCCGATCGCACACTTGGGTTGCTGACAGAGAATTTCCTCCTATGTCAAAAAAGTTATCCTGAATACCGACTTTTTCTAGCTTAAGGTTTTCTTGCCAGATATTAACTAATTGAGTTTCTAGTTCGTTACGAGGTGCAAGATATTCAGCCCGATCTCGATCTATTCGATTGGGAAGAGGTAAGGCACTGCGATCTATTTTGCCATTGTTTGTTAAAGGAAATTTTTCTAAGATCGTATAATGACTGGGAATCATATAGTCTGGTAGTTTTTGTCGGAGATATTTTTGTAAGTTATCTTTTATAGATACTTTAGGGTTCGATTGAGTATTATTTAGTACTTGTTTGGTCCAGGCTGGATCGATACTTCCACCAACAAAACTATGTAGTAATATTTGGCTAGCTTGCAGTTTTAAATTATTTTGTAACCCATCAAATTTCAATTTACCAATAGGGCAGATTCCTAAGTCGTATTTTGGGGCAGTTTCCATTAGTAACTGGCTCATATATCCTGCCTCTAACAAACAAAAGTCTCTGGCGCTTTCTTGATATATAGGCGCGATCGCATTTAGTTCTCCTATTAAAAAGATACTAAAGCTAGCTGCTTCAAATATAGTTTGATTTACACTGTAAGCAGCTGAATTTATTTCGCAATCGCAACTGATAAATACTAAACTATGTTTCTGCGGCTGATAATAATAGTATCCTGCTTCTAATCCGATTACGGAACTATCTTTAAGATAAATGTAAGTCTGTACGGGATATAAACTACCAGCCGAACCATAGCGGTATTTGGGCAAAGGCGAATTGTCTAGCTGTATTTGTCGCAAACAACTTAGAAAATTACTAAAGTTATCAAATTTAATTTCTTGTTGTAAAAACTGTCGATAGCTCTGACGAGATAGAAAAGTATTAGTATCATCAACCTCTGGTAAAGATAGAGCAAATTCTGTCTCATCTGCCCGAATCTTTCTTATACCTGGTTGCTGTAGCTTAAATTCAATTTTATCTACAGGAGAATAGTTATTTTCCTGGTTGGGAATAATATATGCTACTAACTGCTTATTGCTACGATCCCCAACAGCAGCAACTAAAACCTTTTCTATTTGAGGATGTTGCTGTAAAGTTGCCTCAATTTCTCCTAATTCAATCCGATAACCATTAACTTTTACCTGAAAATCTGACCGCCCTAAAAACTCAATGTTACTAGAGGGCAAATAACGCCCTTTATCTCCTGTTTTATATAATCTTTCTTGAGTGTGAGGATGAACAATAAAGCTAGATTCAGTTTTCTCTCTATCTTGCCAATAACAAGCTGCTAATCCTTGTCCTCCGATATATAAATCACCCGCTACCCATAACGGACATGGTTCTAAATTACTATTCAAGATCTTAAAATATTGATTAGCTAACGGACGACCATAGGGAATACTTTTCCAGCTTTCATCGACACTTTCTATCGGATAAAATATCGACCAGATAGCTGCTTCGGTTGCACCTCCCAGACTAATTACCTTGGCCTTGGGATAGGTATTCTTAATGCGATGGTACAGTCCCAGAGGTATCCAGTCTCCACTCAGCATTATCAATCGCAAACTAGAATCATTGGCTCGAAACGCACTATTTTCGACTAGCATTTCCATCAAGGCTGGCACAGAATTCCAAACCGTGATTTGATGTTGATCGATTAACTCACGCCATACCGCAGCGTCTTTAATAGCATTTGCATCAGGAATAACAATTGTCCCTCCCGCTGCTAGAGTACCGAAGATGTCGTAAACAGAAAGATCGAAACTGAGAGCAGACAAGGCTAGAACGCAATCTTGGCTATCAATTTCAAACCGTCGATTAATATCTAAAATTGTATTCACCACAGCCTGATGGGATATAGCTACGCCTTTAGGTATGCCAGTCGATCCAGATGTGTAGATGATGTACGCCAAGTTGTTGAGATGGGCGGAGGGGGTAGAGGAAGCGGAGGAATTGAGTAATGAGTAATGAGTAATAAGTAATGAGTCTTTTATCTGTGTCTTCTCTTCAATCCATTCAATATTATTTGCCAATTCCGCAGTGGTGACAATACATTGGGCATTGGTAGCAGCCAAGATATGTAAAGCGCGATCGCCAGGAATACTCGGATCGATGGGTACATAAGCAGCACCAGCCGTTAATATTCCTAATACTGCGACTACTTGTGACCAACCTTTTTCTAAGACAACAGCTACTATTTGATTTTCGGTAGTATCTGTAAGCTGCTGTTGGAGGTTATGGGCTAGATGATTGACGCGATCGCCTAATTCTTGATACGTAAAATTAAGATCTTCAGCGATAACGGCAATTTGTTGAGGATTTGCAGCTACTTGGGCAAAAAACAAGTCCTGTAATTGGAGATGATCCGCTTTTAAATCTAATTCTGTCGAGTTTACTTCTGCAAATAGCTGTTTCTGGTAATCAGGCAATAAATTTCTACTGCTATCATGCCAAAGATTACCAATCCTCTGCTCCTCTGCTCCTGCGCTTTCTACAGCCAATTGTTCCAACAAATTACAGTAAGCAGCAAACATATCATCTAAAACATCATCGGGAAATAATTCGGCGATCGCATCCCAGTTAAAGACTAATTGCCCATCAACTTCTCCAACTTGATGATCTAAATAAACCTGAGAAGTCTGACTGACACTGTAGACTGTCTTTGCTTGCCCAGGACGAGTGGTAGAATTAGATTCTCGATTGTCTTGAGTTAAAGTGCTGGTAAACACCACAGGCATCAATGCCCCTGTATTTGAAGCGCGATCGCGGGCTAATTCTCTCAAGAGCTTAATTCCGCTAACATAGCGATGGTCTAGATCTTGCCATAGCTGTATCTGGATCTTTCTACAGCGATTTGCAAAGCTATCTTGTCCGCGATTATTCACTTCTAGTAAAGTAGATGATGTAAAATCGCCCACAATTTTGTCAACATCGGGATGTAAAGGTAAACGGTTGAATAAAGTCAAGTTGATTGTAAAATGGGGGCTGTTACTCCAGGTAGTCAATATTTCGCAAAATGCTCCCAGTAATAAGCCTGATGGAGTAATATTTGCCTGAGTAGCTTTTTGCTTTAGTTTTTGCCACAATTCACGGGACAAGGTGCAACTACGGCGAGTAAAGTGGGGTTTAGTTACTGACTCTAGACTTTTGACTAAAGGTAATTCAGGTGCAGGAGGTAAATTAGGAATACGCTGTTGCCAATAATCCCAAGAATGTTGATATAGCTCTGACTCTCTGATTTTTTGTTCGGCTAGTACATAGTCTCTAAAGGATAGCTCGAACTGTGGTAATTCTGTATTAGAGTTAAGCAGTAATTGCACCATTTCTTGGGCTAATAACTGAAAACTCCAGGCATCACCAATTAAGACATCAAAACTAATACAAAATCTAACTTTTGCTTCTCCCAACTCTACTGCTTCGATCTCAAATAAAGGAAAAGAATCCCCAGAAATAATCTGGTGAGAAAGGCGATCGCGTATCTCTTGTAACTTGCCCCCTAAATCCCCCAAGTTTGGGGGACTTAAATCAGTTACTTTGATCTTATATCTGGGAACATCGCTTAAAATCTTTTGTTGTCCATCACCAGTCACAACCATGCGTAACATCTCATGGCGACGAATCAGCTTATTCCAGGCTGTCTCTACCGACTCGACGCTAATACCTACCGTTTCCAACTCTCTATAACCGTGAGTCGCAACATTACCCAAAGCAAACACAGACGAACGACCGATTAGATAAGCCTGTTGGATATCGGTTAACGGAAAAGACCGATCTTTCTCTTCCAGATTAGGAACTATCTTAGGTAAAGATACCTTCGATATCGTTTTGGTAGTTTCTATCTGCTGGGCTAATTCGGCGATTGTCGGATATTGAAATAAGCTTTTTAAGCTAACTCTGGCTAAGGTTTCACTTATATAGGCAACAATTCTAATTCCTAATAGGGAATGTCCCCCAAGAGCGAAAAAATTATCGTTTATGCCCACGCGATCGAGATTTAACTCTCTCTGCCAAATTTTAGCGATCGCTTTCTCTGTTTCACTCTCTGGTGCAGTATAGATAGCAGTGGACTCGGGACGAGTACTATTTAGTAATGGAAGAGATTGGCGATCTATTTTTCCGTTGGGTAACAAAGGTAATCGATCTAATTCGACAAACGTACTCGGAATTGCGTAGCTGGGTAGTTTTTGAGCGAGAAATTGACGTAAATTTTGTTGTGGGAGCGAAATCTCAGGAAACGCCTTTACGTAATACGCAATCAAACTCTGTGATAGATTATCTTCTTTGGAGATGACGACACTTTCTCTAACTGCGGGATGGCTGTTAATAGCTGTTTCTACTTCATCTATTTCTAACCTGTAACCTCTAATTTTAATTTGGCGATCGCTACGCCCAAGAAATTCTAAATTACCGTCAGCTAGGTATTTAACTAAGTCACCTGTTTTATAAAGCAACGGGTAACGAGCAACGGGTAATGCCGATCTATCCCTGTTGACTGTTAACTGTTGACTGTTAACTGCAAAAGGGTTTGGGATAAATTTCTCAGCCGTTAACTCCGATCTATTCAAATATCCCCGTGCTGTTTTTTCACTGGCTAAATATAATTCTCCTGATACGCCTATCGGTACGGGCTGTAAATATCGATCTAAGACATAGGCTTGGGTATTGCTTACGGGTTTACCAATTGTTGCCGAAGTGCGAGAACTTTTGTTTACTCTGGCATAGGTAGAATAGGTAGTATCTTCTGAAGGACCATAAAGATTGTAAACATTCTCGATCTGTTCTTTTTCGTATAGCCTCGCTACTAATTCAGTCTTGAGGCTTTCCCCAGCCAAGTTAACTGTAGTCACAGAGTTGGGAATACCATCTGTGTATAGTAAAGAATTAATAGCACTGGGAACAGTATTAATTAGTCTTACTTCATTTTTATGAAGCAGATTAGGCAATTCCAGCACATTTTCTGCCAAAATAATCCTACCTCCCCAACTTAGAGGGACAAAGATTTCAAATACGGCAAGATCGAAGCAAATAGATGTTGCTGCTAAGACTCCCGATAATTCTCCTATAGTAAATACTTCTTTTGCCCAATGTAATAACTGTAGAGCGTTTTTATGGGCGATCGCCACACCTTTGGGTTGTCCTGTCGATCCTGATGTGTAGATGATGTATGCCAGGTTGTCGGGACGTGTGTAGGGTACAGGGGGGGCGGAGGAAGCAGAGGGTGCAGAGGGGGAGTCTAAATTAATTAATGTCAGGTTGTTGTTAGAGAACTTGTTTTGATACTTTGTTTGGGTCAATAGAATCCCAATTTGGCTATCTTCAATGATGTAATTTAATCTTTCGTGAGGATAAGCAGGATCGAGGGGTACGAAACAGCCACCAGCTTTGAGAATGCCTAGCATCCCGACGATCATATCCAGAGAACGCTCGACACAAATTCCCACCCTAACTTCTGGTTTGACACCTAATGACTGTAAATATTGAGCCAGGCGATCGCTCTCATGGTTTAATTCTTGATAGGTAAGCTGTCGATCTTGATGAGTTACAGCAATTTCATGAGGTTTTTTAACTGTTTGAATGGAGAATAATTCGACAATCGAGTTATGCTGAGGATAATCTTTGCTGGTGTTGTTAGCTTGAGTAATAATTTCGCGTTCTCTTGCCGTCATTAAAGGTAGATCGGCAATATTTGCTTGAGGATTGCTGACTATCCCTTCTAACAAAGTCTTGAAATGCTCTACCATTCTGGCAATAGTAGATCGATCAAATAAGTCAGTACTATATTCTACGTTGCCGTTGATTCCCGACTCACTGTTTTGTAGGTTAAACCGCAATTCGTATTTTACAGTTGCTTCTTCTAAAGGTAATCTAGCTACTTTTAGTTTGGGTAATTCTAAAGGCTTTACTTCTGCTAGCTGTAAGTCAAACTTTACCTGAAACAAAGGCATCATCTGACTCAGATTTCTTTCTGGATTTAGGATTTCTACTAGTTTTTCAAATGGTAAATCTCGATAAGAAAATGCCTCTAAAGTCAATCTTTTTACTCTAGCTAATAATTCTAGAAAATTGGGATTTCCTGTTAAGTCTGTCCTCAAAACTAAAGTATTAACTAATAAGCCGATTAGTTCTTCGGTTTCAGTGCGATCGCGATTAGCAATATCCGTACCAACTACAATATCTTCTTGTTGGGAATAACGATAGAGCAATATTTTGAATGCAGTTAATACGCAGGTAAATAAGGTTACTCCAGCTTCATTACTCAGACTCTTAATTTTATCTGATAAAGCTTTATTTAAAACTAAAGGATATTTAGCACCACGATAACTAGGAGCTGGCAATCTAGTGCGATCGTATGGCAACACTAATACCGATAAGCCCTGTAATTTATGTTTCCAGTAATTTATCTGCTTGTCTAATCTACCGTCCTGTAGCTTATTCTTTTGCCAAATTGTCCAGTCTGCATACTGAATTGGTAACTTGGGTAATGGTGAACTCTGGTTCTTTAAAAAAGCTCGATATAAAACAGCAATCTCTTTTAAAAATACACCATTAGACCAGCGATCGCTTACTATATGGTGAGTTGCAATTAACAATATATAACTATCTTCAGCTAACTCTATTAATTTTATTCTTAGTAAGGATTTACCCAAATTGAAAGGTGTTTTAGTCGTCTCATTAATAATATCTTTGATTTCGCTACTACATGCGAGCAAGTCCTTCTTCTGGCTCTCTGCTTCCCCTGCTTTAATAACAGGTAATTCAAATTCTTGGAATACTTGAACTACCTGAATTGGCTGTTTATTATCATCAGTAATAAAAATAGTTCTCAGAATTTCATGACGCTTGACAATTTCGTTTAGAGTTTGCTCTAATACCTTAATATTCAGCTTGCCTGCTAGTTTTAAAGCGCAAGGGACATTGTAAGAACTATTATCTGGTTCTAACTGCTGAACGAACCACAATCTCTGTTGGGCAAACGACAGAGGAACTATTGCCTTGCTGTCTCTTTGAGGAATGCTGTTGGTTTCCGATAGCTGTATCCCCTTTTCCTTAAGCTTCGCTGCCAATAAAGCCCGCTGCGCTGGAGATAGATTCTTAAGCTGTTGAGAATAATTCCTCATTGATACTTGAAAATAGTAGAGTAGAGAAAAGCTTATAAATGAATTGACTTAGATCGCGTATCGTGCCAAATCTGCACTGAAATTTTAACTGTAAGCTAATGATACTATACTTATCTATATATGAAATATAACTTTTGAGTAACTTAAACTTAAAGTTTTTAGCGAACACTCGGTTGCTACTTTTTGACTCGGTTATAGCAGTCTGAGTAGTGAGATATCTTAGCAATAAATAATATTTTACTTAACCTACAACTATAGTTTGTGTTTCCCATCGAAAAATATTATGACATCTAGAGTCGTTGAAATAGTTAATTTGTCTCACTTCTATGGTCGAGGTGAATTAAAGAAACAAATTCTCTTCGATCTTAATTTGAATCTTTATGCTGGAGAAATAGTAATTCTTCAAGGTCCTTCTGGTTCTGGCAAAACAACCTTACTGACCTTAATTGGAGGTCTGCGATCTGCTCAAATAGGAAATCTCAAGGTATTAGGACAAGAGCTTTTGGGAGCAAATAAATCGAAGTTAGTCAACATCCGTAAAAATATTGGTTATATCTTTCAAGGTCATAATCTTTTAGAATCTCTGACTGCCAGAGAAAATGTACAAGTATCTTTAGAATTGCATCGAGGTTTATCTGTTAATAAAGTTAGGGAGATAGCGACTACTATTTTAGAAAATGTCGGTTTAAAAGAATTTGTCGATTACTACCCCCAAAATCTATCTGGCGGACAAAAACAGCGAGTTGCGATCGCTCGCGCTTTAGTTGCTCGTCCCAAAATAGTGTTAGCTGATGAACCTACCGCAGCCTTAGATAGTAAGTCTGGTTGGAACATAGTCAATCTAATGAAACAATTGGCTAAACAACAAAACTGTACAATTTTGCTCGTCACTCATGACAATCGAATTTCGAGTGTTGCCGAACGTATTATCAATTTGGAAGATGGGAGAATAGTTAGCCGCATGTAGGCAGAGGGCAGAGGGCAGAGGGCAGAAGGATGATTTAGTGGGAGATTCGGACTCGCCACTAAACGTATAGAGGGCTTGTCAGCATGGAAATGGACTTTTTGTTTAGCTTAATTATTATAAAAAAAATTTAAGTGAGTATTGATTAAGATGAAAACTATTGATGAATTTTTATTAGAGCTTAACGATCGCGATATTAAATTTTGGTTAGAGATAAAAGAGAATAAGGAGAAAAAACTACGTTTTAACGCTCCAGAAGCGGTTTTAACTGATGAATTAATTACTCAGCTAACAGAGCGCAAACCAGAGATAATTGAGTTTTTAGAACAGACTAACAGTATTAGATCCAGCATCAGGTCAGCCATTCAGCCAGTAAATCGTAGCGAATCCTTACCTCTTTCCTTTGCCCAACAGAGGTTATGGTTTATGGAACAGTTACAGCCAGGGGGGGCTGTTTATAATATTCATTCAGGTGTCAAGCTTTCAGGAGATTTAGACTTAGATGTTTTAGCAGCAAGTCTGAATGAAATTATTCGTCGCCATGAAGTATTGCGGACGAATTTTAAAACTGAGTCGGGACAACCTCAACAGGTAATTAATGCTGATGTACAAATCGATTTAACTATTCGCGATTTACAGCAGTTAGATAAAAGCGAGCGCGAAGCAACAGCAACAGAATTATTGCGCCATGAAGCAAGTAGAGCTTTCGATTTAGAGCGAGAATTATTGTTAAGAGTAACCGTAATTCGCCTCGCCTCCCGAGAGCATATTGTATTGCTCGTCATGCACCACATCATCTCAGATGGTTGGTCGATGGATCTTTTAATCAAAGAGTTAATAACCTTATATCAAGCTTATACAGCCAGGGAACCATCTTCTTTACCCAAACTAACTATTCAATATGCAGATTTTGCCAAATGGCAAAGAGAATGGTTACAGGGAGAGGTATTGGAACAACAATTAAGTTATTGGAAGCAGCAGCTTACAGGTACTCTGCCAGTATTGCAGCTACCCACAGATTTTCCCAGGGGTAGGATACAGACATTTAAAGGGGCAAATCAGTCTTTTAGATTGGGAGAACAGCTTACCCAAAAACTGAATGTGTTAGCGCAAAAGTCTGGCGTAACTATGTTTATGCTATTGTTAGCAGCTTATAAAGTCTTACTTTCTCGTCATAGTGGACAAGAAGATATTATCGTGGGTGTTCCCATTGCGAACCGTAATCGCGCAGAAATTGAAGCTTTAGTTGGCTTTTTTACTAATACTTTAGTTTTACGCTCAAACTTAGCTAATTGTCCAACTTTTAAAGATTTTTTGCTTCAAATTAAAGAATTAACTTATGGTGCCTACGACCATCAAGATCTGCCGTTTGAAAAGTTGGTAGAAGAATTACAGCCCGAACGAGATTTAAGCTATAATCCCCTATTTCAAGCCAAATTTCGCCTAGAAAATATACCGCGCCCCATAGAAATACCTGAGCTGACAATTACACCCCTCAAGCAAACAGAATTCGCAGCCAAACTAGATCTTAGTTTGGACATGTACGAAACTACTTCTGGTTTAGTGGGTGGTTTTGAATACAACACAGACTTATTTAAACCAGAGACAATTAACCGCTTAATCGGGCATTTCCGCACTTTATTAGAGGGTATTGTCAGCAATCCTAACTGTCGTCTTACCGAGCTACCAATATTAACTCCAGCAGAAACACAGCAGATACTTCTAGATTGGAATGATACCCAGATTGAGTTTCCATCAAATCTTTGTTTCCATCAAATCTTTGAGGTTCAGGTAGCCAAGACCCCTAATAATATTGCTTTGGTGTTTCAGGAGCAAGAATTAACCTACGCAGAATTGGAGCAAAAAAGTAACGAACTAGCCAATTATCTAGTTAGTTTGGGAGTGCAGCCAGAAGTTAGGGTAGGGATCTGTTGCGATCGCTCTTTTGAGCTGATAATAGCTTTCCTTGCCGTTCTTAAAGCTGGCGGTGCATACGTCCCTCTCGATCCCGTCTATCCCCAGTCAAGACTAGATTACATCGTCCAAGACAGCCAGATTAGCATTCTATTAACCCAAACCAAACATCAAGACCAATTCCCTGACAGTAACCTCACAATAATCAACCTCGATGACCCCACTCCCTCTCCCACTCCCTCTCCCTCTGCTCCCTCCGCCCATCCCGACAATCTGGCATACATCATCTACACATCAGGTTCGACAGGACAACCTAAAGGTGTACTGATTCCCCATAGAGGATTAACCAACCTTACCGAACATAAAATAAGAGCCTGTCAAGTTGATGCTTCTAGCTGTGTTCTACAATTCTTTTCCTTTAGCTTTGATGCTTCGATCCCAGAGATTATTATGTCTTTAGGCTGTGGTGCAAAACTCTGTTTGGCAGATCGAGAAACTCTGTTACCAGGAGAAGGGTTGCTAAATTTAATGCGTTCGCAAAAAGTCACTCATATCACCATGACACCTTCTGCTTTGGCTACATTACCAGCAGCCGAATTACCCGATTTAAAAATGGTTTTGGTGGGAGGAGAAGCGCCCTCGGCAGAATTAATTAATCAATGGTCAGAAAATCGACTGTTTATCAACGCCTATGGTCCAACCGAAGTTACAGTCAATGCTAGTATGGTTAGCTGCGGAAATGGCAATCCTGTCGAGCCGACTATTGCCCCTAGTGCCAATAAAAAACTGTACATTTGCGATCGCCATTTACAACTTGTTCCTGTTGGCGTTGTGGGAGAGCTACATATTGCTGGGGTAGGACTCGCTAGAGGATATTTAAACCGCCCTGACTTGACCGCCGAGAAGTTTATCCCAAACCCTTTTTTGAGCAGGGGAGAATTCGGCAGTAACTTCTCCTCCGCACAGTTATACAAAACAGGCGATCTGGCTTATTACCTTCCTGATGGCAGAATCCAGTTGTTAGGTAGGATTGACAATCAGGTTAAGATTCGTGGATTTAGGATTGAGCCAGGAGAGATAGAACTTCTGATTAACCAGCATCCTGACGTAAAAATTAGCGTTGTAACTCCTTTAGAAAATAGTCAGGGCATAAAATATCTAGCTGGTTATATCGTTCCCAAACAGGATAGGAAGATTAAAGTAGGAAATTTGTCTAATTATTTGCGATCGCAAGTTCCCAACTATATGATTCCCCAGCATTTGATTGTTTTAGATGCTTTACCTTTAAACCCCAACGGAAAGGTCGATCTTACAGCATTACCCACTCCTAGCGAAATTAAACAGGAAACTGCCACAGAAGTTATTGCCCCACGTAATGATAATGAAGCCAAACTAGTAGAAATTTTTATTCAGGTGCTAGAAGTGGAACGAGTCAGCATTGATGATAACTTTTTCGATTTAGGAGGACATTCTTTACTTGCAACCAAGCTGATTGCTCTTTTATTAGAAGAGTTTAAAATTGATATTAACGTCATCGATCTATTTGAAGCCCCTACCGTAGAAGGATTAGTCAAACGAATTGAAGATAAAATCACCTTTAAAGAAATTTCTAGCAATGATGACGACGATGAACGAGAAGTAATTAAAATTTAGCTCTTAGCTCTTAATATCTTTGTAACTTTTGACTTCAAAATAATGACACTAACGATACAAACCCCCTGGCTTCCGCAGATTAAGACAAACCCGCGAGCAAAACTACGCTTATTCTGTTTTCCTTATGCTGGTGGAGCGACCTATATTTACGATCGCTGGTCAGATTTTCTACCAGATACTGTAGAAGTTTGCCCGATTGAATTACCAGGAAGACGAAAACGATTTAGTGAATCTCCTTATCAAAATCTTAATTCGCTATTATTAGATTTATCTGCTGCTTTACTCACCTATTTAGATAAACCATTTATTTTCTTTGGTCACAGTATGGGAGGCTTGATTAGTTTTGAGCTAACCCGTTTGTTGCGTCGAAAATATAACAAAAGTCCAATTCATCTGTTTATTTCTGCCTGTCGCGCAACTCAACTTCCAAGACTGAAGCCAAACATTCATCATTTAGGCGATCGCGCTTTTACCCAAGAAATTATACGTCTGGGCGGTACACCAGAAGCTATTTTAAACGATAAGGAGATGATGGAATTAATTTTACCTACCCTCAAAGCTGATTTTAAAGTAATTGAGACTCACAATTATCGATCGCAAGCACCTTTAAATATTCCTATTACCGTATTTGGGGGCGACAAAGACACAGAAGTAACCCCAGAAGAATTGGCAGCATGGCAAGAACAAACAACGGTTAACTTGGAGCTGAAAATACTTTCGGGCGGACATTTTTTTCTCGAATCAGAGCAATCGCATCTTTTAAAATCAATCTGTGATGCTCTTGAGTCGTATGTTTAGTGTGGGTGACAAAAATACTTCCGATTTTTAACTTTTAACAAATTATGGAATCAATCGCGCCATTAATGGGCTTTGTTAAATATATTCTGACGGGATTTATTATGTACGGCTGCTTTATTGTAGCCGAGCGCATACGCCCCGTCGAACCTCACCAACCTATTAAAGATATCTGGTTTAATTTGAGATGGTATGTACTCTATAGCTTAATTGCCATTGGACTGCAAACTTTGGGAATAGGCAAGGTTGTTGAATTTGCCCAAAACAGCCTTAATGCACCATATATTAATATTCCGACTCCTAGTAATTGGTGGCAATACGTTCTAGCTGCCCTATTTTATTTTCTAGTTGTTGATTTTTTCTACTATTGGTTTCATCGATCGCAACACAAGAGGGCGTTTTTGTGGGAACAACATAAGTTCCACCACAGCGAAAAATCTCTCAACGTCACTAGTTCGAGACGGGTTCATTGGTTAGAAGACCCCTTCTTATTATTATTTCTGGGTATACCAATGGGAATCTTATTTGATTTTAATAGTCTGGCGCTCGGTATTTTGGCTTTTATTGAAATTCTCTGGTTACAGTTTATTCACATGAATTTGCGCCTGGAGTTGGGTTGGTTTTCTCGTATTGTTACTGCTCCTCAATACCATCGCATTCATCATTCTTTTCAATCAGAACACATAGACAAAAACTTTTCGGCATTCTTTCCGCTCTGGGATATTGTCTTTGGAACCTATCATCATCCCCGTCAAAACGAATTCCCCCAGACAGGACTTCACACAGGAGAAACTTATAATAATATTTGGACGGCTTCGGCGTTGCCTTTTAAAGAGTGGGTTAGGCAATCATACTTTAGTAAGTTAAATAGAAATTAATAAAGAGGTCTACCTAGGCGGTAAATGAGCGGGGAGAACGCTAATACAGGCGATCGCAATATAAACTAAGGCAAATCGAGTTTCAAATATAGCGACAAACTGAAACTTAGCTTTACGATACCATCCTAAAACGAGATTAACCACCCCAAACTTAATTAGAGCCACAGCGAAGCATAGAGCGGTAAACAAAGATAAGCAGTTTAGACTGTATAATCCTGCCACAATTATTACCGATACTCCATGATAAATAATTCCTGGCTTAATAGAACGGGTCTTTTTTCTTCTCAGCTTGATTGTATAAATGGCACTACTAAAAAAAAGCGTATTTAAAATCCAGATTCCCATTGCCTCAAAGGAAAGATTTCCTGTTGTCGCGCTACAAGCAAAGGGTGCGGAGAGGGAAATACCAGCGAAGCCAATAATTTCATTAGCAATTGATTTGTGCTTTTTCAAGACTACCGCCACGCCATCAGCAATAAAAATAATAATTGCTAAAAAGTAAAGCCAAAGTAATACGGGAGATTGTCGCCACAGTACTATTGCTAAAGATAAGGCGATCGCGCCATAAATTCCTCCCCAGAGCAAAAATCGCGGTTTCCAGTTTTTTCGCAGCTTTAGCTGAACTACATATGGATGTTCTAGCTGTAGGGTAAAAAAGGCGCAGATTAAAGCTAAATTTGTCGAGATATTCCACTGTTGGGCTAAAGATGCCCCAGTCAAGAACGAGCCAAATAACACCAACAGCACTCCGTGTTCTGGTGAAAACGTAGGGCGACACCAAGAAGGTAATTTTTTAATGGTAAGAGTTCGTTCGGTTGACGGAGAAGCGATCGTCATAATTGGTTTTTATATTTAAGCCATTAAATAATTGAAAATTATTATCAGGTAGATGTCAATCAAATAATTAAAGCTCTAATCGATCGCAAGCGCATTTAAATTGAAGGAAGACCACAGCATCGAACCTTGACAAGGATCTAAGTCTTTTTCATTCGCTAGCAAATTATCAAAAATAAAATTGAACTGCCAATAAATCTTAATAAGTAATGGAAGTTTCTGATAAAATAGCAAAGAAGCGAGGATCTAGCCTGAAAGAATTAACTCGGCACGTCACTACGATCCATACAGCGTTTTTCAGTTTACTGAGGTACATGTAACTACATGCGGCAACGGGCGATACAAGGTCTTGAACTAAATTCAAGACACACGCCCTCAACTATGCGCCTTTGTGCCTACATGCGACGCTTGTACCGCTTCGCGGTGCTGTGCCTTTGTGCCTCAAGACGATTTTTCTATACCTGACTTAGATGAAAACTGCTGTAAGTAGCAATGGCTAATAATAAATGTTCAATGATAAATATTTAATATTCAATGAGTAATGGATTAGAGATTGCCATCATTGGCATGGCGGGAAGGTTTCCTGGTGCGAAAGACGTTACAGAATTTTGGCACAATCTTCAACAAGGCAGAGAGTCAATTTATTTTTATAGCCCTGAAGAACTACAAGAGTTGGAAATCGACAGAGAAACCAGCAGTAAGCCCAATTTTGTCAATGCGGTCGGAAAATTAGACGATATAGACCTTTTTGCTGCGGATTTTTTTGGTTTTAATCCCAGAGAGGCGGAACTACTCGATCCTCAACATCGCTTGTTTTTAGAATCAGCTTGGACGGCTTTAGAAGATGCTGGCTACGATGGACAACAATATCCTGGCGTAGTAGGGGTATTCGGCGGTGCGGGAATGAATGGCTATAGGTTCAATCTCTATCGTAATGCCGAAATAAAAGAAAATACCGATAAATATCAGCTATTTCTGGCTTCGGAAAAAGATTTTTTAACTACACGAGTATCCTACAAATTAAGTCTCGAAGGTCCTAGCGTAAATGTCCAGACAGCTTGTTCTACTTCTTTAGTGGCGGTACATCTAGCCTGTCAAAGTCTTTTAAGCGGTGAATGCGATCTGGCATTGGCGGGGGGAGTGGCAATTTCTCTCTCGGCAGGATACTTACATCAAGCAGGCGGAATCTATTCTCCAGACGGGCATTGTCGGGCTTTCGATAGCGACGCGAGTGGTACTATTGCTGGCAGTGGAGTGGGTATTGTCGCTTTAAAACGTTTAGAAGATGCTCAAAGGGATCGCGATAATATTTTAGCCGTAATCAAAGGTTCGGCAATGAATAACGACGGAGAGGCAAAAGTAAGCTATACAGCACCCCGAATTGATACCCAAGCAAAGGTAATTAGATCGGCTCAATTGGTAGCAGAAGTCGAACCAGATACCATCTCTTACGTTGAAACTCACGGTACGGGAACATCTTTGGGAGATCCGATTGAAGTAGCAGCCTTAACTCAAGCTTTTGGGGTTGGTACAAATAAAAAACAGTACTGCGCGATCGCATCAGTAAAACCCAACATCGGGCATTTAGACGCAGCAGCAGGAATAGCCAGCTTAATCAAAACCGTCTTGGCATTACAGCATCAACAAATTCCCCCCAGTATAAATTGCGATCGCCCTAACGATCGGATTGATTGGGAAAATAGCCCTTTTTACGTCAATCGCGAGCTAACTGACTGGAAAAGTAATGGTAATCCCAGAAGGGCGGGAGTTAGTTCTTTTGGCATCGGCGGGACTAATGTTCATGTTGTACTTGAAGAAGCTTTTACGAAGGCAGAGGGCGCAAAGGGCTTGTCCGCATGCGGGCAGGGGGCAGAAGGTGCGGAGGTGCAGGGGAGCAGACAAAGGGCTTGCACTAAAGTACTAGCTTCGCGTCGCCCGCATGTAGCAGAGGGAGCAGAGGAAGCAGGGGAAGATAATCTTATTGCCTGTTACCCTAGTATTTTGGTGCTTTCGGCGAAGACGAAAACGGCATTGGATGAGATGACGGGGAATTTGGGGAGGTATTTAGAAGATAATCTTGATGTGGATTTGGCTAGCGTGGCATATACTTTACAAGTCGGTCGTCGGGCTTTTAACTACAGGCGGATGATAGTGGCGCAAACTGTTGAAGATGTTAGTAAATCTTTAAAGATCAACGCAACCGATAAAGTATTTACCAATAAGATCGAGCCTGGATACAAGCCAGTTGTATTTATGTTCTCAGGACAAGGTTCACAGTATCAAAATATGTGCTGGGGACTCTATCAACAAGAGCCTGTATTCAAAGAGAATTGCGATCGCTGTTTCCAAATCCTCGACAAGTATCTTGATATTTCTTTGCAAGATATTATTTTTAACGAAGGCAGAAGGCAGAAGGCAGCCATAAAGGATACCGCTGCGCATAAAGGCAGAAGTCAAGAAACCGTTACCCAATCTACACTATCCAATTCTCAAGTCTCGACGATAAATGAAACCAAGTACGCTCAACTAGCAATCTTTACTATTGAATATGCTTTGGCAAAATTGTGGATGGACTGGGGCGTTATACCCGAAGTGTTGATCGGACACAGCATTGGGGAATATGTAGCTGCGGCGATCGCAGGAGTGTTTAGTCTTGAGGATGCTCTCAAAATAGTAGCTACTCGCGCCCAACTAATGCAGCAGCAGCCAGCAGGAGTAATGTTATCAGTGGCACTATCAGCATCGGAGATCGAACAGTATTTAAATGAAGAGGTAAGTTTAGCGGTAAGTAACGCTCCTTCTCTATGTGCGGTATCTGGTAAAGAAAATGCGATTGCCGAACTGGAAACTGTCTTACAAATTAAAGGAATTGCCTGTCGTCGGTTAAAAACATCTCACGGATTTCATTCTAGTTTGATGGATGGTGCGATCGCGTCTCTAGTCGCAGAGATCGGCAAAGTGGAGCTTTATTCGCCGCAAATTCCCTTTATTTCCAACGTTACAGGGACTTGGATTACTAACGAGCAAGCAACTAATCCTGAATATTGGGGACAGCATTTGCGACAAACGGTAAAATTTGCTGAGGGAATTGCGGAGATTACTCAAGAGCCTAATCGGATTTTACTAGAAGTTGGAGCGGGAAAAACTTTAAGTACCCTAGCCCAACAGGTCTCTAAACAGCACGTCATTTTGTCTTCAATTCGCCATCCTAAACAACAAGAGGGGGATCTCTCTTTTCTACTAAATACCTGTGGGCAATTATGGCTGTCTGGAGTAGAAATTAACTGGGATAAATTACATTTAGAAAAGCCCGATCGTGTCGCTTTACCGACCTATCCTTTTGAAAGACAGAGATACTGGATCGAACCTTCATCGACAGACTTCAATTTATCTAGCCCTATAAAACAAGAAACTAATTCTAACAGTTGGTTTTATTTACCGTCTTGGTCGAGAACTTTAGCTGTACCTAAAATAGATAGTGCAGAATTGGCACGAAAGCAATATTGCTGGTTGATTTTTTCAGATGAATTAGATACTGGCGATTGCTTAAAAGCAAGCCTGACTGATGCTAAACAGCAAGTTATTACTGTCACTGCTGGAGAAGAATTTAAAGTTACTGACGAGCATATTATTTGCGATCGCCATAACTATGAGAGATTATGGCAATATTTAGACGATCGAGATTTTACCCCCGAACAAATTGTCTATTTTGTTGCCGATCTACCGAGAAATAGTCGAGGCGAAAAGCTAATGCTAAAAGAAAGTATTAGCTTTAATAGCTTATTAAATTTAGTTAGAATAATCGACAAACAACAGTTAGATAGCTCAATTCAGATAAGTTTGCTGCTAAACAATTTATATGACATTATTGGTACAGAAAATATTCAATTAAACAATTCTCCTCTTTCAGCAATAGCTACAGTTATTAATCAAGAATATCCTAGGCTAAACTGTCGGGTAATCGATGTAGATAGCTTTCGCAGTAATGATTTTCTCCTCTCAGAAATATTAACTCCAAGTAACTCATCCATAGCTTACAGATGCGATCGCCGTTGGCAAAAAAACTATGAAAATTTGAGTTTGGATGATGATAAAACTCGTCTCCAACAAGAGGGCGTGTATTTAATTTTTGGTAGTGTTGTTGAAGGATTAGGTTTGGTTTGGGCGAAATATTTACAGGATAATTTTCAAGCGAAGTTGGCATTAATTGGTGATGTGGAGGAAGCAGAGGTAGCGGACGGGATAGAGGGGAAAGTAGTAATAGATTATTTGACTTTAGAAGTAGATCTTAATAATAAAGAAGCTGTTAAAAGTGCGATCGCCAAAGCGGAATCTGCATTGGGAAAAATAGACGGCGTATTTTATGCTACGCCTATGACTAATCGAGATTCGGCGAGTATGATTGCCGACTTAAACTCTAGCCATTGGGAATATAATTACCAAACTAAAATTAACCCCCTTCATGTTTTAGCTGAATGTTTAACAGACAAGCAATTGGATTTTGTTCTCGTTCAGTCTTCATTATCTTCTATTTTGGGGGGATTGGGTTTAGCCGCTTATGCTGGGGCTAACTGCTACTTGGATGCTTTTGTCGAACAGCAGAATAATTTATCTCAGGAGCGAACATCCTGGTTTAGCGTTAACTGGGATGCTTGCCAAAGGTCGTCAGAAAAACAGAATATTGCTGGAATAGGAGCAAGCCTAGCAGAATTTAGTTTAACACCTCAAGAAGTGGGGAAAGCAACGGAAAAGATACTTTCTTTAACCTCTGGCAGCCAGGTAGTCGTTTCTAAAGGTAACTTACAACAAAGAATCGATCGCTGGTTAAAATCTACTCCTGAAAATAAGCAGCTAACTAAAGTAAATAACATCGAGCGACATTCTCGCCCTAATCTAACTACAGAATATGTTGCTCCTGGTGACGAGATTGAAATTGCGATCGCCGAAATTTGGCAGCAGGTGTTAGGAATAGACCAGGTGGGTATAAATGATAGCTTCTTTGATTTGGGGGGACATTCTTTACTGGCGATCCAAACTATTTCCCGCATCAGGAAAAGATTTAACGTCGAATTACCCATGAGTAGTATTCTCGCTGAAACTCCCACAATCGGGAATTTAGCAGTCGCGATTGCAGATCGACAACCCGATGCAGCAGAATTAGCAACTATTGAAGAACTACTAGCAGAAGTACAAAATATGTCTCCAGAAGAGATTGCCGAGGAGTTAGAGCAGAAGAAACTTTTTGAGTAATGAGTTCTGGCGTTGGTGATTTAATGTATGACATACAAAGTGCTGCGCTACAAACTCTAAGCTTTTAAAATGACTCTCGCATCTCTACAAAAAATCGATCGCAGCCTGACATTTTTGAGCATTCATATCTCCTGCATAGACTTTTCTGCCTAATTGATGGGTAATACCGATAATTTCTTCATTGGGTAGCCAGGGAAAGATGATTTTATCTTCAGCAGCAGAAAACATGACAAGTAAGCCAGTCAGCTTTTGGTGATCGTATTCTGATTCGGGGAAGACAACAACAGTTTTGGCTTTTTCAATTAACCAGTCATGGGCCCAATCATCTGTCGTAATGGCGATCGCCAGCGCAGCATAAGGTATTTTGTTAGTAAATTCAGGTAACGCTGTATCACCATAGAAAATATGGTGTTGTGATTCTAGTTGATACCAGCCGCGATCAATAATTGTGTGGCTTTGAGTTGAAGAGCGATCGAAGGGGGGTACAGAAAGAGGCTTTTCGATTGCTGTTTCAATAGGTGTTGAAGCTAGTATTTGTGAGGATTCATCTTTAGATATTGATGGAGTTGTTGGCAGATTTTCTGAGCTATTTCTGGCTTTTTTTACTACTTTTAATACTTGCTGGTGGGTAACTTTTTCTCCTGACTGTGCTTTTTGAATAAACTCTGACCGCACTTCTTCTGGTGTTGATTCTGCAGCAAGAAGATATAAAGCAGAGGTAGCAATGTTTATTTCTTCTAAATTGACGCTATTGTCAAATCTTTTATAAACGCTGATAAATTTATATGCCGTGCGACGACTCCAATCAAATTCTGTTTTGATCCATTTATCAAATTGTCCTCTGTGCAGCTTTGAATGAACTTCGCTGAGCATCCTGCCAATTTCCCAAATATCCTGTGCCGCTTTTCTCAGCCGATCTCTAATCGCAGCAGTTGCTTGCTCAATTTCTAAACGTTGCTGAGGGTCAAGACCTTGATAGTTTGAATTTGTAACTTCTGTAGTCTGCTGGAACTGACTATTCATATTACTTGACTTTGGCTTTTAAATAGTAATTCTAACAAATTTTTGGATGCTACTAAGTGGTAATTTTACTGAAATCATTATCGATAATAATTTGCACTTGATTGAAACTAATTTGATATCTACGACAAGATATTTTGTATTATTAAGTAAGTAAACTTTTGATTTAAGAATTTATTTATTTGATTTCTCCAAGATTCACGATAATTTCGATACATAAATTACATCTTTACAAAGGCAAATACGATTTTGGCTTCATTTTTTAGATGACTTTAAAGGTTTGCTCTCTCAGAGTTAATAACACCCGACACAAGTTGAACTCAGTTCATAATCTTAATTTTCTGAAAATTTATTATTTCTTAATGAAAAACTTATTGGTAACTATTATCAATAGTGAGATAATCATTTAGATGATATTAATTCTCATAAACGAGATCGACAAAGCCTTAGTATTTTTGCTCCTATAAGTGATGAACAGCTTATCCCAGGTTAATAAAGAAACGACTTTTGCTCTGAAGGAAAAACTTACTTATGATTTCTTATCGATGCAGCTAAAAGCGATGTTCGGCAAACACTATGTAAGGCGAGAACTCTGGGATTGAAACCGTGAAACAGCTTTATACGAGAGTTTATTTTAGAAAATCATTTTAAATATAAAAAATGACTTAAATCTGCCTCTGATACAAAAATTTTTAATAATAAACAGTAAATGCTAAGCAAATGATATCTACATATAGGCTACCCTCAACAATCAATGATTATTCAATAACTTATCCGAAAGATAACAAGACTACAGCAAATTTGAGTCAGAAAATTAATTCCTCTCTTAAAATAGATCGTCTTTTTGTATGTGTCAAAGAAGGTACGAAAGCGATATCGATTCTAAAACATTTTGGTTTGTATTGTCCCGATACTATTATCACGAGTAAAACAGAAGGAACAAGATCGCAAATTTTCTTCTTGGAAAATATGTATTTAGCAATCGTTTGGCTGGATAACGAAACATTACAATCGCCAACAGCAATCAATTTTTCTGCCAGAGTCAATTGGCGAGATAATCGAACATCTCCTTTTGGCATTGGCTTGAGTAGAAAGCAAGATTCATCACCGTTGGAGATTAATGACTATCCAGTTGAGGATTTGGCAATCGATAACTATATTGCCTACTCCAAGCAAAATCAAAAGAATGCGATCGAGCCTCTAGTTTTTCTACTACCCGATCTTTTGAAATATAGTAATATTCTAGATCCAGAATTGCCTCAAAATCAAAAGTATTTTCAGCATTCCTTAAAGGTTAAAAATATTACTGATATCAAGATCTCAATTCAAACAGGCAAGCGCAGAGACAGCAAAATTATTGATTGGATAAAGCAGGAACAGTTATTATATACAACAAGAGCTTCCGAACCTTTGATGGAACTAACCTTCGATCGCGGTATCAGAGGTAAAATATTTGATGCTCGTCCGACACTACCAATGATTTTTAGATATTAGTAATTTATGTTGTTTATTTGATGTTTAAAGGGGATCTCAAGCTATTAAAACAGTTTTGGCAAATAGCAAAACCTTATTGGTTTTCTCGTTCGGCTAGTCAATGCAAAAAGCTGCTTTTACTTTTGATTAGTTTGTCAGTTGTTAGTAGTATCATCTTAGTCTTAGAGACAATACAGCGAGGAGAAATAATTTCTTCTTTGGCAGTTAGAGATGGCGATCGCTTTTGGCAAACCATCATTTCGCTTTGCCTAATTATAGTTATCAGCGTTCCATTATTATCTTTTAAAACCTACGTAGAATCAAGACTAGCTTTAAACTGGCGTAAATGGCTAACAGATAAATACCTCTATCAGTATTTGGAGCAAAGAAGATTTTATTATCTAAATACTTATTCTTCAATCGATAATCCCGATCGCACAATAGCAGAAGATCTAGACGAGTTTAGTCGACAGTCACTCTTTTTATTCGTACAAACTTTAGATGGATTAATTCAGTTAATAGCATTTGTCGGTATTATCTGGCTGATATATAAACCGCTGGTTTTATTTTTATTAATCTATAGTATTGTTGGCACGGGTATTTTGTTTTTACTATTTGTCCGCAAATTAACAATAATTAATTTCGAGCAATTTAAAAAAGAAGCAGATTTCCGCTTTGGTTTAATTAGAGTTAGAGATAGCACTGAAAGTATTGCTTTTTATCGCGGTGAAAAGCTAGAAAAAGAGGGAGTTATCAAAAAATTAAAGCTGGCGATCGCCAACTTTCAGCGTTTGATTAGATGGCAGTTTGGCTTAGATTTATTTCAAAATGGCTTTCAATTTTTGACCATGATTATTCCTGCTATTTTGCTCGCTCCCAGTATTTTTGCGGGAACGATTGAAGTTGGCACAATTACCCAATCTCAGATTGCTTTTGAGCGTATCTGGCTATCTTTAAGCTTGATTATATTTCAGTTTGAAAAAATAACCACTTTAGCAGCAGGAGTTAAACGAATAATTGACTTAGATAACTATTTAAGATCTTTTCTAGATACTAAAACAGCACCTAATAATAGAATTAGCTTTGTAGAAAATCGGCAGTTTTCTTTAGAAAACCTTAGTTTAGAAACTCCCGACTCAAGTAATAAGGTGATTGAGAATCTTTCACTTCAAATTGTACCGCAAAAAAATCTTTTGATTGTCGGTAACAGTGGTGTCGGAAAAACATCTTTAGTCAGAGCGATCGCTGGATTATGGCATTCAGGTACGGGAGTTATTAATAAGCCGCGATCGAAAGACATTTTATTCCTGCCTCAAGCTCCTTATTTAATTTTAGGAACGTTAAAGCAACAGTTAATTTATCCCAATTTGTTAGCCAATATCGAATCAGAAAAATTATTAGAAACTGTCGATCGAGTAAACTTAAATAAAGTGATAGATAAATTTGGTGGTTTGGATGCTTTACAAGATTGGTCGCAAGTCTTATCTAGGGGAGAACAACAAAGATTAGCCTTTGCTCGTTTATTACTATATCAACCTAAATACGCTGTTTTAGATGAGTCAACTAGTGCCTTAGATAGTGATAACCAAGACTTATTATATCAACTTTTAGCTAGTACAAATATAACCTATATCAGCGTCGGACATCGACCTAATTTATTACAATACCATCAGCAGGTTTTACAATTAAAAGATAATCGAACCTGGCACTTGTTTTCAGCCAAAGAGTTTAATTTTGCGTAAGTAGTAATAAGGAATAAAGGAGATTTTAAATAACAAGTAATGTGTTTATAACTCACTTTTGATCTTAAATCCGATTACCAAAGTATGCTTTAAATTTGAGAGTACGAATTAAACTTGAACCCTTCTCTTCTGCCCTCTGCCTTCTGCCTTCTGCCCTCAAAACTACTATGAATAAATTTATAAAATTAGCAAAAATATATTGGTTGGGAAAAGAGAAATGGGGTGCATTCACCTTACTACTTCTATTATTATTTTTAGTTTTAGTCAAAGCTATTTTGTTAGGCGTGGTAGTTTTACAGGGTGGAGAATTAATTACTGGTTTAGCGCAAAAAGATTGGCAGCGTTTTCGTCAGAGTTTGATTATTTCCTTGGTAGCGATCGCTGTGGCTATTCCTGCCTTTGCAGGCACTACTTATATTCAATCTAGGTTAGGTTTATTCTGGCGAGATTGGACGAGTGCTTTTTTATTAAATAAGTATTTTAGCAAACGTAAATATTACCAGCTTAGTTTATATTCTCAATTAGATAATCCCGATCGCCGTATTGTTGAAGATGTCAAAAACTTTACTCAAGAGTCTCTGAGATTTTTAGTATTATTTCTTGATTCTAGTTTGCAGGTAATTGTTTTCTCTTTAATTTTATGGTCTATATCTAAAGCTTTGATGCTATTTTTAATTATTTATTCAATAGTAGGAACGACAGTAACCATTGTTTTGTTTGGTCGTAAATTAGTCGGTATTAATATCGAACAGATTCAGCAAGAAGCAGATTTTCGCTATGGTTTGGTGCGAATTGAAGAAAATAGCGAAGCGATCGCTTTATATAACGGACATGACATGGAGTTGGATATCGCCCAGCAAAAATTTACTCAGGCTTTTAATAACTTTAAACGATTAATTCGTTGCCAGCTAAATCTTAGTTTTTTTCAAAATGGCTACCAGTATTTAACTTTAATTATTCCTGGTTTATTCCTCGCCCCAGGCATTTTATCTGGCAATTTAGAAGTCGGAACAATTGCTCAAGCCAGCTCATCCTTTAGAAGTGTATTAGCAGCTTTAGCCTTGATTATTACTCAGTTTGAACAGCTAAGTAGTCTGGCGGCAGCAGTAGATAGGGTAGCTGTATTAGAAAAATATTTATCGAGCGACAAGATGTTTAATTCAGAACTATCTCGTACTATCGACACTAGCAAAAGCTCTCAAATAGAAATTAAGCACTTAACTCTACAAACTCCCGATGATCGAACTACTTTAATTAAAGATTTGTCCCTGACAATTAAACCCCATGATAACCTGTTAATTATTGGTGCTAGTGGTGTAGGAAAGAGTTCACTACTAAGAGCGATCGCTGGATTATGGAACTCAGGTACGGGAGCGATCGCCAAGCCCAATCTCGAACAACTATTCTTTTTACCCCAGAATCCATATACAACTGAAGGCTCGTTGCGAGAACAAATTTTATATCCTAAATCAAATTACGTTCAAGATGAAGTTATACTACAAATTCTGCAAAAAGTAAACTTATCCCATATCGTCGCCAGATTCAATCTCGATACCATAAAAAATTGGTCGATAATACTATCTTTGGGAGAACAACAAAGACTTGCTTTTGCTCGTTTACTAATTGCCAAACCGAACTATGCCATCCTAGATGAAGCTACTAGTGCTTTAGATAATGCCAACGAAAAACTACTTTATCAACAACTACGGGAACAAAATATAACTGCCGTTAGTATCGGTCATCGCTCTAGTCTCGTTGAATATCATCAGCAAATATTAAAATTAAAGCCCGATCTCACCTGGGAACTTAATTCATTAACCAAAAAGATATAAAATAAGGGAAGGAGAAGAAGGCACAAAGGCTTTAGTCGCAAAGGACTCATCCGCATATAGTTGAAAAGTTATTACTCATTACTTGTTATTGATTCAGAAATCCTATGGCTTCTCTACAGCCCAAATTTAGCCCAATCGATTCGTTAGCTTTTTTGATACTGCTTATTGTACCAATAACTTTGTGTAATGCCTGTGCGAGCTTTTCTCAGGCTGGATCGGAGTCAGAAGTTATCGCCGATCTTACTCCTATTGCGATAACTGATGTGGTTGCATTTGGTAAATTATTACCCAAAGGCGAAGTAATATCTTTATCTGTGGCTAATGCTGAAGATAGTAGAGTCAATAAAGTTTTAGTAGAAGAAGGAGATTGGGTAAAAGCAGGGCAAATAGTCGCCATTTTGCAAGGTATTGACAGAAAAAAGGGGGATTTAGCAGAAGCTGAGAAGAAGGTGGTGTTACAAGCAGCTAAACTAAAAAAAATCAAGTCGGGGGATGCCAAAGAATCTGAAATAGCAGCTCAAGAAGCAGTTATAGCTCGTTTACAAGCTCAGTTAGAATACGAGTCGAGAGCCAAACAAGCAATAATAAACGGGGTTGAAGCCGAATTAGCCCAGGCTGAACTATCCTATCAGCGTAAAGATGCTCTACAAAAACAAGGAGCAATCAGCCAAGAAGAATCAGATCGAGCTAGAGAACAGTTAGATGTAGCAGCAGCAATATTAAACCAAAGAAAAGCTGAGTCAAACAATACAACTCGCACTCTAGAAAAGCAAATAACTGAAGAACAGAAGAATTTAGCTAGATTAAAAGAAGTTCGTCCAGTGGATGTTGAAATTGCTGAAGCTGAACTAGCAATGGCACAGGTAGCCGTACAGCAACGTCAAGCAGATTTAGAAGATACTCAGGTAAGAGTACCCGTTGCAGGCAGAATTTTAAGAATCAACACCCGCGTTGGCGAAAGAGTCGACACGGAAGAAGGAATTATCGAACTCGGACAAACAAATGAAATGTATGCGATTGCCGAAATTTACGAGACAGAAGTTAATAAAATACGCATAGGGCAAAAGGCGACCATAGAAAGCGAATATGGTGGTTTTACAGGCAAAATAACGGGAGAAGTAACTCATATTGGCTTACAGGTAAGCAATAGAACTCTGGCTGGTAATTCTGCCGATCCTACCAATGATGAAAATGCGCGAGTGGTGGAAGTTAAAATTCGCATCAGCGACGAGGATAGTGAGAAAGTTGCCAATTTAACTAATATGCAGGTGCAGGTTAGCATTGACACCGCAGAAGAATCAGCAAATGTACAGGATAATTATCTAAACCACCCCAATCAAGAAGTTAACGATATCGAACTGAAACAAAAAAACACAGACAAAACTATAAATAATCCCAATCCGATAAATCTTTTGTCCTTGGGGGTTGGTTTGTTTGGTTTGGTAAGCTTTGCAACTATATTCAAAGTGAAATCTCAATCCCAGTTGAAACCTCATACTGCTAATAATTCGTTAATCGAAACTAATACAAATAGCGATCGCCAGACCCTATATTCATCATCCAAAATAGAACAGCTAAGAACACAGCTTTACAATAAAGCCAGGAAAAAGCAAGTTGCGATCGCCACAGCCAAAGTAGAATTAAAACAAATAGAGGCTGAATACTTATGTCAGACATCTAATTTACCAGCGGAATTATTAGATCCAGATAAATTGAAAAGTCTCAAGCAAAAATTTCTCCTGAGGCAAAATGCTTTTGCTAAACAAGAATCCCAATTAGATTTTGAAATTAATGACTTACGACGAAAGATAGCTCAAACACAGAAAAACTTGATGGAGAGATAGCGCACTATAGGGTTTCTTACAACAGTTTTCGATTGGGTAGACCACATTGATTTATTGAAGTAATAAGTAATGAGTAATGAGTAATAGGTTCTATTCAACTGAAAAGCGCAGTAAATAGATGAAGCACAGAATTTTTGGGATTTAGGGATCTGGGATTGGGGGATTAGAAAATTCAGCATTCCCAGTATTCCCAGTATTCCCAGTATATGCAAAACCCACTCTCGCCTTTGTCATACTAAATCCTGTTTCCATTTAATACTTAAAGTATGTGTGAAGGCAGAGGGTAGAAGGCAGAAGGCAGAAGGCTTTAGCCGCATGTAAGGTTCAAGTTTAATTCGTACCCTCAAATTTAAAGCATACTTTGGTAATCGGATTTGGTGTCAGTCCCCAGTTCCCAGTCCATAATCCCAAAATAGACCATTTTATATTTAATTACACCTACTTACTTATAACTGACAATGATAAAAATCGCCTTGAAAAACATCCCGCGTAACGTTTGGATTTTGGGTTTTGTCAGTCTGTTTACCGATACGGCTTCCAAAATTATCCAATCTCTATTACCTTTGTTCTTAGTATCAGTATTGGGAGTCAACTTAGTCACAGTTGGTACAATAGAAGGCATTGCCGAATCTACAGCTTCGATTCTCAAGGTTTTTTCGGGGGCTTTAAGCGACTATTGGGGGAAACGTAAAGAATTAGCGATCGCAGGATACGGATTGTCTGCTTTAGTGATTCCTATTTTTGCCCTAGCAAATAGCCCGTTATGGGTATTAATTGGACGTTTTGGCGATCGCGTTGGTAAGGGAATTAGAGTCGCCCCCCGCAATGCTTTGGTTGCTGATGCTACTCCCCCAGAACAACGTGGTGCTGCTTATGGCTTACGTCAATCTCTAGATACTATTGGTGCAGCAATTGGTCCATTAATTGCGGTGGGGTTGATGTATGTTTCGGGGCAAAATTTTCGTCTGTTATTTTGGCTGGCGACTATTCCTGGCATAATAGCCATATCCCTATTAATCTTTGGTATCAAAGAGCCGTCTTCAATTAATCGAAACCCTCAAAACAGCTTAAAATGGGAAAGCTTGAAGACTTTGGATCGAGGTTACTGGATTTTATTAGCAGTAATTTTAATCTTCAATTTGGGTAACTCTAGTGACGCTTTTTTATTGTTGCGATCGCAGCAGATAGGAATTAATAATACCTTTATTCCTCTGGCGTTTATGGTGATGAACTTCACCTACTTTCTCAGTGCCTATCCTGCGGGAGTAATCTCAGATCGCTTGGGTAGATATGGTCTAATTATTGCTGGATTTATAACTTACGCTTTAGTTTACCTAGGCTTTGCCTTCGCTCGATCTCCTTGGCAAATTTGGACTTTATTTGCTGGCTATGGCTTGTATCTTGGCATGAGTAAAGGAGTGTTATTAGCTGCTATTGGCGATCGCATTCCTGTTAAGTTGAGAGGTACAGCTTTTGGCGCGATCTCCTTGACCACAGGAATAGTCATGTTTCCTGCCAATCTGATTGCGGGACTACTGTGGGAGAATATTAATCATCAAGCTCCCTTTATCTTTGGCAGTATTTTAGCAACCTTGGCACTGTTGTTATTAGCTGTAGAAGTAAAAATCAGCAACTCAAGATCCTAGAAAGTTTAGTTTTATAACGTGATTTTAATCAATAATCTGCTGGTAGAAACTAAATTATTTAATGTCAAAAATAGGAGCTAAAGTTGAAATAATCAATCCTGAATATGCAAGAGGAATTACGGGCATAATAATAGCGCGAGAACAAGAAGATGTTTGGATTATTCGGCTTAATGAAGTTCCCGATCGAGATCTCCCAAATAACGATAACCAGCTCAATTATCCTTGGCTACTATCTTTACCAGAGTCAGATTTCAATATAATTGGATAGCGATTCGGTAATTTACACTCTGATTCTATCCGTACAAAATGATCCATCGGGCATTAACATAATCGAAACCCGACCAATTCTAACCTCCCGTCCATATTTCTCCTTAGATGAAAGTGCCTCTTTCAAAGCAATTGGTATTACACCATTAGGAGGAAAAGCCCAATATTCTCCATTATGCAGAAACAGATCGCTGTAGCCATTTTCTGCACACCAATGCTCGCAAACTCCGCGAACAGCACGAGCTAAGTCAGGATAAACTTCAGTCATGTTGATTTTACCTAATCACTCTAATGATTCTTAATTCTATAATCATGCACTCTAGCTCCTACAATTGGCTGAAAATCTTGACAGTCAACAGCATTTTTGGTTAAGACTCGATCTGGATTAACCGCACATTTTAATTCTTGACAATCAACAAAATAAATACAGCTAGGGCAAGGAGTCGCTTTCCACAATCGATATTTAATAATTTTACTTCTAATCTCAAGAATTGCTAATCCTAAAAACCAGACGAATATGATAATTAGCAACAGTGGACAAAGAATAACTCCTAATGTCAGCATAATGTTTGCCATAGACAAGCTACCAATCATCTTTTATTTCTCGTCAACAATTGATTTATTAATGTATCTAGAGAAAGTAAGCCACCACCATTGACTGTAAATAGAAAATATATCAGAGCATAAAGGAAAGCAGTTTCTAAGGGTCTAATTGACAAACCATCTACTTGAATATGAAAGTAAATAGCAACTAGCATCGTCAAAAATAAAGCGATCGCGCTTAATCGAGTAAGAAATCCTAGAGCGAGCAAAATTGCCCCAACAATTTCAATATATGCTGCACAGTAGGTTAGAAATACAGGATATGGCAAACCAATAGCAGCGACAACATTATCCGCAAAACCAGAGATATCAGCTATTTTGTCAAAACCATTGTGAATCATTAATACACCAGCTACGATCCTGACAATTAGCCAGATGCTTTGAAACGAAGTACTTCCTGTGAAATTGGATTTCAATAATGGCGTAAACAGAGAATTATTAGTCATTATTAATGTTTTGGTTAGAATAATGAAGCAAGTCAGAGATTATTTGGGCGTTGGCAAATGCGTAATGCTACTAGAGCATTTTTTATCTCTAAAGGAGTAAACCTGGATTTGAAAAGCCTGAAGCTTAGAGCTACATGCGGCGTGACAAAGCGCCTTTGTGGTTTAAAGCTACGATAGTAATTTTTTATAAGACATTACATGATGACCAACGCCATTATTTGATGCCTTGTGGGTAATCATCTTTACAACTAAGGACGGATGTGAGTTTTTTCTAAACTCCTTTGCGCTCGGATCGCTGGTGAATATATAAGGAAAAGCAGTAACTAACAATTTTCTTGTTTGCTACCGCCTGTAGGTTGAGAAAAATATAAAATATGGGACAATCGGTTTGTATTTGCCCAATAACTAATCTTTTAAACTAATGTTGGCTGTTTTTCCATTGCTTCGCTGTACTTACCCTCGCTAGCTGCGCTGTTGAGCTTCGCTCTTTGTACTAAGATTTTTTGCGCTTCCGCTACATTTTCAGCTTTACCACTCCAATGGTCTAAAGCGGGTTGTTGAATGGCACGGGCATAAGAGAAGGTAACACGCCAAGGAAATTGCTCTCTTAATTTGGCATTCATGTAGTTGAGGTGAGCCGAAGATCTCTCTTTGCTTTGTCCTCCAGATAAAAAAGCAATCCCAGGAACGGCAGGAGGCACGGTATTGAGCAAACAGCGAATAGTTTCTTTAGCCACTTGTTCGACATCTGCTTGGGTAGAACAACCATCGCCAGGGATAACCATACTGGGCTTGAGTATCATTTGGTCTAAAGCTACTCCTTGGACGTATAGCTGACGAAATACTTCATGCAGGGTGCGTTCGGTTACTTCGTAACAGCGTTCGATAGTATGACTGCCATTAATCAACACTTCAGGCTCAACAATTGGAACTAAGCCACCTTCTTGACACAAAGCTGCATATCGCGCCAAACCATGAGCATTAGCCTCAATACAGCCATCGCTAGGAATATTATCCCCGATGGTAATTACCGCACGCCACTTGGCAAATCGTGCGCCCATTTCGTAATACTCGACAATGCGATCGCGTAAACCATCTAAGCCTTCTGTTACTTTCTCATGGGGATGCCCTGCGTAGTCCTTCGCCCCTGTATCTACTTTGATTCCAGGAATCATTCCTGCATCCTGCATGACTTGGATGAAAGATACATCATCGCCTGTAGATTGACCGCGAGATACGGCGAGGTTTCCTCGCCTTGTAGAATCGCGGTGTTGACGAATGGTTTCATCGTACAAAATTGCTCCGCTAATGTAGTTGCTCAGCTCGGGAGCAGTTAATATTAATTCTCGATAAGCTCGACGATTATTCTCCGTTGTTGCAATACTAAGTTTTTCAAAACGCTTGTTACAAGTTCCATTACTTTCGTCCATTGCCAAAATCCCCTTCCCCTTTTCCATCAGAGATTGAGCAGTTGTCCTTAGTTCTGGCGCATATTTATTTGTCATGAGTATTTTTAAAGCTACTTGAAGTGAATGCTGTCGTTCTACAGAATTTTATCCGTTAAAAACGATCTTACAGTTATTGATAATAAATTGCAATAAACAGCAAAAGGTTCTATATTGGTCTCATACGCAAAAAAATCAAATGTTGCAACTAGCTCAAATATTTAATTCAGTCTTATCAAACCAGTGAGATAGTTTTAAATATCAAGCAGAAAATAGTTATGGGCGTAACAATTGAATTCTCCAACTTTTGTGTACCTTTTGTGAATACAAAACTATTGGTGCGTATAGTATCAGCGCATCAGTAGCTTTTTTTAGCAAAGCAACAGTAAGTAATTGATAATCAATGAGCAAATTCAGTAAAAAGTCTATAAAGCTAATATCTCAAGGGCAATTAAACAAAATGGAAGCGATTATAGTTGATCGCTGGCTGGAAACTTGGACGATTGTGGAGAAAAGAGACTCTGCCAGAAAAAATCCCGATCGTTGTGACGACTTCTATACCAGTCCAATTTGTCTATAAGGAGAGTCGTATTATGAATGCCTTCGAGCAAATCAAGAGTTTAGAGGCGATCGGCAAAATAGAGGCAATTGTTCACTTATTTCGCACTGAGTTTCCTGAAGTTTTGGCGGATTTAAAACCCTGGATTACAAGCGAAGAGACCGATCGTTACAACGATCCTAGCTCCATTGATATTGGTTTCCATTTTCCCGATGCTCAATTTGCCTGTCGTTGTCGGAGCATTTTGATGCAGGTAAAAGTAGCGCGAGATACAGTGGAAGGAGATCGCGCCATCGGTATTAGGCTGGCGGGATATGGTGCTTATCAGGAACAGTGGGAATTTTCCACCATAGAATACTGGGAATTTTCAGGAATGACTCTGCCAACCGTAGAAGCCCGAGAGTCGCTGAAAAATGTTTGTCGTCAAATTCTAGAACTGCTAAATAAAGGTGAGTCAAAAAGATAAACAGGCAAGAGAAGTAGAGATATCCAATAAATTGTCTGTCAAAGAGGTTAATTTAATCTTGATAAGTTGATGGCTAGATCGGTTGTAGATTTTGTAGGACAGGAAGTAATAGTATCGCGATTTTCACGACGCATAGTTTGCTTGAGTGCAGCAGGTTTAGATATTTTGTGGGAATTGGGGATCATTCCTGTGGGGTATTTATCCCAAGGAGTAGCTAGTAAACCAGAATTTTATGGAGATCGCGCTAGAGATTTTGCCCAGGTAGGCTCTTGGATGTTTCCCGATCTTAAAGCGATCGCGAGATTACAACCAGATTTAATTTTGGGCTGGGTTTTTCCTCATCGGTTTTACCTGGGGAAGTTAAACAAAATAGCACCTACCTATCTGATGGGAGGAAATGGTTATCAGGCATCATTTAGGAGATTGCAAAATATAGCCAAACTGACAGGGAAAATAGCCTCTGGAGAAAGAGCGATCGCTTGTTTGGAACAGCGATTCACTCAATATTATTCGGCAATACCGCAGCGCAAATATAAAACAGTGCTGTTTATGGGGGGGTCAACTTTTAATTATTACAACCGCCAGTTTATTATTGAAACTAGTACTGGCACCATGGGTAGCATTCTCGAACAGTTTACTCATTATCCTTGGTCTGAGCCTCCGCGTAACAGAGAGCCAGGATTGACCAACATATCACTCCAAAAGATTTTAGAAGTAGATCCTGATGTTATTTTTGTTCAAACTTATCCTCCTTCAAAAATTCCTTTGTCTGAGAAACTAAAGGAAGATCGTCTTGGGCAACAGCTTAAGGCAGTGCAAAATCATCATGTATATGAAATAGAGCAACTATGGCACTATGGAAACGGTACACACATGATCGGTTTGACTTTGGATAAACTGATGCCATTAATTTATCCTGAACTTTTCGGCAAACCAAAACTGAAAGCTGTTTAATTTTTGGCGTTACTGAATCCAGGTATGATTTATGATTTTTACTTGTTGAGCAAATCAAGTAAAAAGTGCGAAATGCACCGACGTGGGGTCACTTCATGAAATCAACAACGCCTAATTTTTATCTACAAATGAGTTCTTGGCGCGCTCATAAATCCTTAGCTAACCTGAGTTCGGGTTAAGAACATTAGACTGTCAGGGTAGCCATAAGCTATAAGCCATAAGCTATAAGCCTTTTAAGCGTTCAAATTTCTTATTCACCTAAGAAAAACCGATAAAAACGATTTTTTTAAATTGTCTTGCAGCAAAGGTTTCAGCTTATCCCGAACTGACGTTTAGCTATAGAATAACGGCTAAAACATTTCTTCTTCAGAGTGAGTAGAAATTTTACAATCGGATTTAGGATATGCTACGCACAACAAAGCATATCCTTCTTCTCTTTGCCGATCGTCTAGAAATGATTGGTCTGACTGGTCTACTTCTCCTGTCAAAACCTTTCCCGCGCATACACAGCAAGCTCCAGCACGACAGGAGAAGGGTAAATCTAAGCCTTGTTCTTCAGCTACATCGAGAATATATTCATCTTCTGGCACTTCAATCACATCATCAATATCGTAGGCTTCGTGAATTAGATGAACTTTATAAATTTCCATTGTTTTTTATTTAATAATTGAAGACAGAGAGCAATGAAAACTCATTACTCAATACTTATTACTTAGCCTGACGAATCGGTTTAATATTGTTTTGCAAAAATGCTGATGGTAAAACGTAGTCAGGATCGATTGCAGCAGTAGTAGGAAGTTTATCTATGGTCAGTTCTAGAGTTGTTTGTTGTTGGGGGAGTTGATGTTTTTGGCGGTAGACTTCCTGTCCTTCAGCATCTTGTAAGGTGATAGTTACAGGGAAGTCCAAGTTAGAAAAGTCTTGTTTTCCCAATTCGGTGGTGTAGATTTTTTGCCCTTCTAAATCTAAAACAATTTTATATTTACCATTGGGCAAAGGTTGATAGACAGCATCGGCTATACCTACTTGATAAGTAATTACTTTGTTGAACAACTCTTCGATTATGAGACTCTCTGTATTATCGGCTTTAGCTAATATTTTTGCTTGTAAATCGATTATGGTGGCGTAAGGAGGATTTTTAAAGCTATTTTCTACCAAAAATTCTCGAATAGATGAAATTAAGGCTTCTTGTCCGATAATATCTTCAACTTGTTCTAATACCATACCTCCCTTGTCGCGGGCGATGGGAAATTCATTGTAGACATCGGTTAAGGCTGGCTCTTTGAAGTCAATTTTACCTAAGCCTCGAAAGAAGTATTGCATCTGTTGTTTCTTGGCAAATCTTTGCTCTTGGGTAGTGCGTCGCGATCGCTGATAGAGCATACTAGAATAACTACTTAAGGCTTCGCGGATCGTCATTGCACCAGCCACATCCGCAGCCATAATTTTGTCTTCCCACCAAGATTGAGCGAGTAAATAACTTACCCAATCAATTACATTTTCTTTTCCCTGTCCTTGCGTCTGGTTTTTCCAAACTAGAAATTCAGGAATACCGATTGTTCCTGCTTCGTAAAATAGCTGTTCGTCGTAGTAGGAGGTTTCGACAATGCGGATTTGCTCAAAGGGATAAGCACCAAAGGTTCTTTCGTAGAATTCTAGTGCTTTTCCCGCAGTTTCGGCGATTAATTTAACGTTGTAATCGTGTTGGGGATGATAGTAAATTTCTATAGGTACGCGGTAGTTATTGTCAGTATGTACTGCATAATCGGCGGAAAAGATGGTAAACTTGCCTTTATCTTGGGTACTGGATTGATATTGAACATAATTACGGTTATTTTTGTTCCAGCGTCTGACTAGCTTACCCGTACTTACGGGAATTTGGGATTGACTCGTTCCAATCTTTAGCTCGACATTGCCCCAACCTAAATGAGTTAATAGAAAGCCTTGAGTTAATCCCTTGGGATCGTCGTGGGGTAATACTCTTTCTTCTAGCGGTGGTAAACCGAGTTGATAGCGCAACCAGGATTTTTTCTGCTCGACCATTTTGGTATAGCCCACAAAGGGTAAGATAAACGGGCTATATAAATTAGTACCGTTACCGACAACATCATTAGGGTAGACCGTATAAATGTCATCACTGTCTACCTGGTTGCGAAAGCCTTGGGGTTTTTCAATGCTAGTAACAAACTCCATGGTCTGACTTTCCCCTGGCATTAAGGGAGTTGCTAAGTCATAGATATAATAACCCCATTCGGGATGTGCCTCTCTCAGGGTTATGCCTGGGTAATTTACTCGATCTAGCTGTAAATTTACAAAAGTCAGTAAGTGAATCTCTTTTATGGACGAGTCGGTATTATTGTTTAGCTGATATTCTCCATTGGCAACAAAATACCCCCGATTGGGATATAGTTCGATATCAACCTTGGTATTAGTGACAACAGGCATCGGTAGACTTTCATACTGCTTAAACCGCCTTTCTATTTCCGCTGCGGTTTCCTGTTTGCCAGGGGGCTGATAGGCGTTGAGGATATTAGTGTTGTAAAAAATCCATGTCCCTACTGCCACCAAGGATAAGATCAAAAAGCCTAATATCCCTTTTACTTTACCACTAGCTATTTCAAGCGATCGCCTCCAGGAATTTCGATCTGTTCCCCGTAGCCAGAAGATGTAAACCAGCATCATTAGAATAGCAGCAAAGATACCCCAGTAAAGTACGTACCATAAATGCCCTTCTAGCAATCTCCCATAGCCATTCATCAGGGAGTATTCAATATCGTTGGTTTGGTTGATGCGGTACAAATTATGATACCAACCCAAAGCATCTAGAGGAATTTTAGCAAGAGAAAGGGCGATTGCCAGTCCCATCCCCGCATATTTTTGACGGGTAATTACCTGGGTAAAAATTGCCAATACTGCCGTGAAATAAAAATAGGGTGCGTGTTCGACAAACAGCATTTTAAAATACAAAGGAAACTCGAAATCGTAGTAACCCTTGGCTGCTTGATAGGCTACCATCACCCCCATCGCCAGCAATAGGTTAATAGTAATCACTACAAACAACGCGGTAAGTTTAGAAAAAACCAACACTCCGTTAGCTACTGGAGTAGCATCGATAACATCCTGTAAGCGTAGATTGCGATCGCGCCAAATTAACTCCGCAGCATAGACAATAATAATCGCCAAGAGAATGTATTCAAGATAAATATTGGCAGCATGAACCAAAAGATCGGTACTGGGATAGGAATAATGATAAGTACGAGTCCCTAATGCCGTCATGATCAGACTAGCCAAACCAAAAATAGTCAGAAGAATAAACGCCTTCCCTGTTAATATCGTCTGAGTCTCAAACCAACTACGATACAACCATTGCTTTACGGGATTCTGTTGGATAGATGATGTTTGTCGTAAGGGCGTTTCGCTAATCGCCCCTACATTTGCCCCTCTATGCCCTTCCGACTTCCTTTCCCTTCTGCCCTCTGCCCTCTGCCTACATGCGGCAAACCGAATCGCCTTTGTGCCTTCAATTAACTTCATTTCATAACTACCGTAACTCCAGGCGATCGCAATTATGCTCAAACCGATCCAAAACAAGCGATTCCAGATTAAGGTAGAAGTCAAGGCGGGCATCAAGGTATTATGTTGCTCTACTGTCCAGGTGAAGGTAGTTTCTTCAAAAGCATGAAAACCAAAAGGATCTAAAATTGCCCACAGCGAATAGCCTTCAAAGTTAATTACTTCTGTCCCCAGCATCATCAGAGATGCTAGATAAAGCATGACTAAAACTATCGCCGAGGCGTAGGTAATGACCATGCTGTGTGTTTTAGAAGCTACCACAAAAGCGATCGCACTAACGATAAATAAATTGGGTATGGTAAACAATAGATAGCTAGCTCCGTAAGCTTCGGGACGAAATACCCCTAAAGCAAAGGGATTCAAGCCTGGTAGTAATGTCCCCATAAACATTCCCAGCAGATATGCCGAGAATGCCAGTAGAGTCATGGCAAAAGCTGAAATAAACCTTGTCCCTAAATAATTCCATTTTTTGAGAGGCGTGGTTAAAATTAGCGATTCCATCCGATAGTTGCGATCGCGTACAAAAGTTTCTGCCACCAACGCCGAAGCTGCCAAAATACCAAAGATGGTATACCAAATAGTCGTTTGAAAAATCTGCGAGGGACTATTGATGTAGAAAAAGGCATTGCCCCCCGAAGCATTAGAAACCACATCGGTTAAAGCAATGGTAAAGAATAATGCGCCAATCAGCCAAAAAGTCGGGCGACGTAAATGATAATTTAGCTCGAAATTCAGAATAGGTAGAAATATCGATTTCATCTCAATTCGACTTAAGGTGTGGAACTTTAAGAGTGAAGGGAACAGAAGGCAAAAAGCATCAGGAGCAGCACCACTTTTGCCCACAAATTAAATATTTTTAGCTCTATTAAGAATAATTATACTTTAATTTGCCTACAAAATATGTCTTCCGCTCTCTGATATTTCTAGGAACTACGCTGTAAATTTGGTTTATAACCTTTGACAGATATTATTTATCTTTTCTTTAATTATGCTGATTGCAAAGCTTAATGAAAATTAGTCTCATTTAATTTAATCGAGGAATTCAATTATGTCTATTCCAATGAACGAACGCAAAGATGATATCGTTTATTTTCTGCTGAATAAAATTAAAGAAAACGGCGAGGAGATGAAAGAAGTCAGCTACACTAAGGAAGACTTTGGCGACAAAGAAGTGACTCAAGAAGAAGTAAAAAAACACTTACAGTTTGCTCTCGATAGTAAATATTTAGAAGGAGAAATAGCAGAGGGAGACGGTTCGGTTTGGGCTATGTGCAGAAATGCCAAATTGACTACAGAAGGAAGAAACGTGCTACGGAAGGACTTTTTTAAAGTCTAAATGTAAATTTCGGGACTGTAAAATAATTTGTGTCAAAGGTTAAAACAAGAACGCAAGAACTAATTAACTGAGACATCAATTATGACTTTTAGACCAGAATTAATCGACGAACTGCTCAAAGAGTATCAAAATCCCGAAGACTTAATGGGTGAGGAAGGAATTCTTAAGCAACTGACAAAAGCTTTAGTAGAAAGATGTTTGACAGCAGAAATAGATACTCATCTTCAATCAAGCCATAGCGATCGCGAAAAGAAAAACCGTCGTAACGGACGTAGCAAAAAGACAATAAAGGGGGAATTTGGTGAAGTAGAAATTGCTGTACCACGCGATGCCTTCGGCTAGGCTGCGCCAATCGCGATGAGAGCGGAAAAAAGTGGGGGAGATAAAGATCTCGACGAATTTTCACGTGCGATCTCTATCCATAATCAATCCAGCCAGAAATCCTGAAATCGCTTGGAAGATAATTCCGTATAGCGGACGGTATGCTGAATATTACGATGACCAAGGTATGCTTGGATAGCTGTAGCGACCCGAAATGATAAACGCTTCGACCCGCAATAACGGGGTTTTTGAGACCACATTATCTGACACTATAAATGTCTCAAACCCAGATTAAATGACAATAGACCCACATTATTCTGACACTAGCCCGAAATAACACTCTTCGACCCACATTAAATACCAATAGCCTGTAACTATTACCCAGTCTGAGATTTAAAGATTTGTCAATAAGAAGCCTTTATGACTGTCTAGGTTAAAGGAACGTTTTAGACTTGCTTTTATTATCTAAAATCATGGTTTAATTAAATTGATAAACGTTTGATTAAATACGCTTAGCTGTTTTTACCAAACAGCAGAGAAAATCGTGGTTACATACGCCTATTTGAGAGTCTCAACTAACCAACAAGACGTTGACAATCAACGTCATGGAATTCTCGAATATGCGAATAAAAACTCTTTGGGTCACTTAGAATTTATCTCTGATTCTGTATCGGGTCAAAAGCGATGGCGTGATCGCGAACTAGGACAATTGCTTACTCAAACTGCGATACCAGGAGATTTAATTGTCTTCGCAGAAATTAGCCGTATGGCCCGTTCTACTCTACAAATCCTAGAAATTCTCGAATGCTGTATGCAGCGAGAACTAATAGTTCACATCGCCAAACAACAAATGGTTCTTGACGATAACTTGCCCAGTCGCATTACCGCTACAGTGTTGGGTTTGGCAGCAGAAATCGAGCGAGAATTAATTTCCATGAGAACTAAAGAAGCTTTGGCCAAGAGAAAAGCATCGGGAAAACCTCTGGGAAGACCCAAAGGCAGACAGTCAGCCCAACTTAAACTAGACCCCAGAAAACAGGAAATAATCATGTATCTGGATAAGGGAATTAGCAAACGTTCGATTGCTAGGTTGGTCGATTGTGCCCCTTCAACTCTCTATTATTGGATGGAGAGAAACCAACTATCCAAATCGAAAAGTCACAACTAGAGGAATATGAGAAAAACCAGTATTCCTCTAGAAACTATTATTGAGCTGCGTCAAAGATTAGACAGATGGCCCAAACGCAGTTCCGAAAGACGTACTTTAATTTTGTCAACCGCAGAATTATATGGCGTTTCTCCTGAGACAGTTTACCGTAACTTACGTCACCACAGTTTACCCCATTCGGTGCGCCGAACTGATTACGGGCAAACGCGAGTCATGCCCAAACAAGACTTATTACGTTATTGCGAAGTCATTGCGGCCCTGAAAGTTAGAACTAGCAATAATCAAGGTCGCCATTTGTCTACAGTGCAGGCAATTCGGCTTTTAGAAGAACATGGCATCAATACGGATCATGGTTATCTTCAAGCCCCTTCTGGGTTACTCAAAAAAACAACTGTCAATCGCTACCTCAAACAATGGGGATACGACAAAGAGAAACTATCTCGCCAACCACCAATCGTCCGTTTTGAAGCCGAATACAGCAATCAATGTTGGCATTTTGATTTGAGTTCTTCCGACCTTAAACGGCTGAAAAATTCCGTTGAATTAGAATCAGTAAGAGGAAAGCCTTTACTGATGCTCTATAGCGTAGTAGACGACCGCAGTGGCGTATCTTATCAGGAATACCATGAGGTGTATGGGGAAGATACAGGAGCAGCATTAAAGTTTTTGTTTAACGCCATGTCTGCCAAGAGTACAGCAGATTTTCCCTTCCAAGGAATCCCCTCGATGTTGTACATGGATAATGGGCCAATCGGTCGCAGTCGAGTATTTCAAAAAGTTATGAATTATCTGGGGATTGAGGTACGCACCCATGTCCCTAAAGGGAAAGATGGCAGAAGAGTTACCGCTCGTGCCAAAGGTAAAGTAGAGCGGCCTTTCCGCACTGTCAAAGAGATGCACGAAACTCTTTATCATCTCCACGAACCAGAAACCATTTCCGAAGCTAATACTCGGCTAATGCAGTTTCTGCTTTACTACAATAAACAATCTCATCGCCGAGAATCCCATTCCAGGATTGAAGACTGGATCGAAAATTTAACCCAAGATGGCATCAGACAAATGTGTAGTTGGGATAGGTTTTGTACCTTTGCCAGAGAACCTGAGAAGCGTAAAGTAGGTCTGGATGCTCGTATCTCCATAGACGGAGTGGCTTATGAAGTTGAACCTGATTTAGCAGGAGAAAAAGTAATTTTGTGGTGGGGACTATTCGATAGCGAACTGTACGTGGAACATCAAGAGCATCGTTATGGCCCTTATGCACCCATCGGCAAACCCATACCCCTTAATAGTTACCGCAGCTTCAAGAAAACTAATACTCAAAAAAGAGCCGACCGTATCGAACAAATAGCTGCTCAGTTATCACTCCCGACCTCTGCCATTGGCCAAGTCGAGTTACCAGAGGTTGCAGAGAATGTTATTCCCTTTCCCATTCGCTCTTTTGTTGACCCCGACCCCTTTGAGGAATTGACTTTTAAGAATGCTATTGAAGCCAAAAAAGCTATTGCTCACTACTTAGTCAAGCCTTTAGCCAAATTGACTTCCGAGCAAATGGCAGCAGTTGAGGCAATTTTGGAAAAAACTCTCAAGAAAAAAGAGGTAATGACCAAAATCAAGGATTATTTTGATTAATTAAATTAATTACAGAGGTTATTTTTATGTTCAGTGAAGTAATGGAATTCTTTGGTTTAGAGAAAGAACTCGACCATTTAGGATTTTTCGAGACTACTTCACAAAAACATTTAGCCAAGGAATTAAGAGTAGCAATTGCTCAAGGCAGATTGATTGCCATATCTGGTGTTGTCGGTTCGGGGAAAAGCACCTTTTTACAAAAACTGATGGCCGATTTAATTAAGAGTAAGGAGGTAGTAGTTTCTCGTTCTTTAGCAGTAGAATCGGACAAAGTTCGCCTGGTTACTTTAATTACGGCTTTATTCTACGATTTATCCCCAGATAAGGTCGAAAAAGTTCCTTCTAATTCGGAAAAAAGAGAACGGTTGCTCTTGGAACTGATTCAAAAAGCTCGTTTACCTGTAGCTTTGTTTGTGGATGATGCTCATGGACTGCACAGTACCACTTTGGTTAGCCTCAAAAAGTTAATCGAACTGGTACGCAGTAATGGAGAGAGATTGAGCGTTATTTTGGCAGGACATCCCAAGCTCAAAAATGATTTGAGAAGACCGACATTGGAAGAAATTGGAGGACGAACTCAGGCTTTTGTCTTAGAAGGTATTCGAGGTAATCAATCCGAGTATATTAATTGGCTCTTAACCCAAGCTACTCAAGAAAAGGTGCAACCCACAGATATTTTAGAATCGGAAACTATTGAATATTTGAGTCAACGATTATCTACACCACTACAGATTGAGCAATATCTTACTTTGGCCATGAACGAAGCTTATCAGGTAGGGCTTAAACCGATTACTATTGAATTTATGGAAACGGTTTTGGCTATTGGTTTAGATGACCTTGAACCTAACTTAATTCGGCATGGCTACAACGTTAAATCCATTGCTAGGTTGCTTAATGTCAAACCATCGGAAGTACGTTCATTTCTCCACAATCAACTCCCTCCTGAAAAAACCACTGATATGAGAGAGCAAATTCTCAAAATTGGTATTCCTCTGTAAGAAAGTTTATTGGTACTTAATGTGGGTCGAAGAGTGTTATTTCGGGCTAGTGTCAGAATAATTTGGGTCTATTGTCATTTATTGTGGGTTTGAACCATTTATAGTGTCAGATAATGTGGGCTGAAAAACGTCTTTATTGCGGGTCGAAGGGTTTATTATTTCGGGTCGCTACAGATAGCCCTGGTGTCATGACCTCGACTAGCCAAATAAAACCCACAGGCATGACGTAGCATATGGGGATGAACGCTCAAAGATAATCCCGCTCTCTTTCCTGCTTGCTCGATAATTCCTCTGGCGGTAGCAGCAGCCATCACAGTTCCTCGTTCAGAAACGAACAGATAATTTGATTCAGGATAATCTCTTTGTAACTGCCGTAAAGCTCTTAATTCAACACCACGTAAAGGATGAGTAGAGCTAACACCATGCTTGAGTCGGTTGATATAAATCGTACCGCCAGTAAAATCAATCTGCTCCCACCTTAAAGCTACCAACTCAGATACTCTCAAGCCATGACGGTAAGCCATTAAAATCAGAGTTGAATCTCTTTTTGGATGTCTGCCCACTTTCTTGGCAGCAGAAACCATCGCAGCGACTTCAGTCGGAAAAAGATGCTCGCGAGAACGTTTGTCTCGATTGGGAATTTTTGGTGGAGGAGCAGTGCGTGGCATTATTACCAACTTGCCCAAAAATGATAGTTGGGCATTACTGAGTCAGATAGGAAAAATCAACCCCTCACACCTCTCATGATAGAAAACTTGCCCTAGATCGGCTCTTTTTGGACAAGTTTTTTCATCCCGAAGTAGCTGGAACTGGTGGCATAGATTTTTCGTACCAACTATTTATGCGTTGACGTAATTCCTGATTAATAACCAGATTTCGGACTTAAAGTAATAAATGTGCGCCTTTTTTACTCCAACGCATCTGCTGTTTTTTGACGAATCGCTTGCTGACCACTTGATTGACCGTTGATTCGACAAAAGACGAAGCGATCCTTTCTCCACAACGATAACGCTCGCCATAGTTGGGAATCAAGTTAGCATTTTTCTCAATATAAGACTGAAATTCCTCTACCTTTTCTAGTAGTTTTAAGGGGGATATTTCTAGATCGAGGTCAAATTCAGCATCTTCGTCTAGATCTTCGTAATCTCCATAGCACAAGTCTTCTAGAGACTCTATCTCCTGTAAAGCTTCAAATACATTGCCATGCCAGATATACCATTTGATGCTCTCTAGCCTTTTGAATAATTTTTGGCGCCATCTTGGCTTAATTTCAGGGTCTTTAGCCATTTGCTTCATCACCGTTATTCGCATGGTGATGTGAAACCAATCGAGTAAATGTTCTGCTTGGGGGTTGAGATAAAGCTGAAGCTCTCTGATATTCTCTCCACCATCAGAAAGGAAGGTAACTTGTTAGTTCATCTGCATTCCTTGAGACTTGAGAATCTCAAATAGCCTTCGTTTGGGCTTTTGGTCGTAACTGGTTACACCACCAAAGCATTTGGTATCTCCCGAATCAGTGATGCTTTTTCCCACAATGACCTCAAACCATTCTTTGGTCTTCTTTTCTGGGGAACAGGAATGGATATAGCCACCATCAATGCCTACAGTAATTGGCAGATCGGGTCGTGGTAGTTTATTCCATTCCATTTCACAGCCATCGGCAAATATATACTCTTCCTTACCCAGTTCGGCTTCAACTTTTTGAGCAACTTCATGGAGATTATTCCTTACTGAAGCTGCATTGAGCTTGCCTTCAAGGGGAAGTATTTCTTCGAGAAGCTTGACTGTCAATCCATAGGACATTAAAGAAGCAAACTTGGATTCTAGATATAATCTTTCGGGTGAGGTTCGCTTTGAAAGTATAGTGGCTAAAGGGCTAAAGCTTTTTTGTTCTTGTTCTTTACAGTCACAGTGAAATAGCCTAGGGCTGTTGAGTTTTAATGTCCCAAATAGGGTGCGATAAGTTAGAGAATGCGTCCCTTTACGTCGTAGTTGGCGATCGCACTTCTTGCATATTGATTGTTTTTGCTGGTACTGATTTATTTGTTCTTCAACTAGAGTCTGTTGAATGTTTTTGAGTAATTGTTTGGATTCTGCCAGAGTTAAGCCTAAATTTGATGGTTGAAGGGGTTCATCTCTTTGCCATTCTCCTACTGAGGAGACTTGAGTTGGATTTCCCTGTTCTGATTCTATGACCAGTTGTACTGTTACTTTCATCCTATTGTGATTGTTTGATCGAGACAATCTTTCCAGGCTTCGTCTCCTGTAGCGTACTGACTCAGCAATTTATTTATTTTGGTGCAGTCTGTTTTGTCGTTAATTGTCGCCCAGTAATTAAGTTCTCTCAATTCTTCTATATGATTACCAATTTTTTCGATGCCTTCTGACAGCACGATTTCTGCAAACCTGGCAGCTAGTTTAAATCGACTGTGTTGTTGGCGAAGTGTGATGAATCCAACCACACCACCACAGTTTTCGGGAGGGCAACCTCCTTTGCCTGCTGTACATATTGGTAATACTTGATCGCTTTCATCAGGCAAAATTGCTTCTACTCTAATCTGGTGTTTCCAATTGCTAAAAAAGTCGTATTCGTAGCTGAATTTTTCTCTTTCTCTGAAACCAAATTTGGATAGTCTGATTTCATGAGCATTGCCCATAAATTCGCCCGTGCCAGGGTAATTGATGCCATAATGTACGCCATGAATAAGGAATTGATGTAGATGTTCCTCTTTCCAGCCCATGACGATTTGAATGATGTAGTGCAGATCGGCAATGGTGCTATCGCTGCTCACTTTTATCCGTCGCCAAATCATCGGACTGATGCCGACTAACACTATTTTTAGCTGATATGTGACGGGCGGGGTTGACTCTGACATGAGTTCATTTTAAGCGATTTCCCCCGCTTTTTTTCGCTCTCCAAGTTAATCAACATTATGAATCGCTTTCGTGGTTCTCCTTTTCCTCAAAGTTATTCCCTACAGAACTTTACCTCTATTGCCTGTTAATTCGATAAAATTGCCCCATAGTCATAAAAGAGGGATAAATCTAAAAGCAACAGCATTCATTTACTAAAAATAGGTCTCCATTTTCTTTTCTTATTTTTACTAAATTTGCTTTTAATCCAATTTAACCAAAAATCTCTATAAACAACTAAAACTTTTTGCAAAAATGTTTTATTATCTTCATCAATACAAGGTGCTAAAGTCCATTTATACTTGGCAGATTCTCTTGCTCCTGGTCCTACAAGTCGGAATTGACATGGCCAAATATGATGAAACCAATATATATAAAATTTGTTAAAAGAGAAAATAGGAGATGGCATAGGAGGCTTGCATCCTATTATATGAGCTATCTTCTCGTTATAGCGAGCTCCATTGACTAATCCAAAGACTTGAGGCGTAACGTAATACTCATTTTCCCATTTTTTCTTGTCCTTTTGGGCGAGTTCTTCCAAATTATCTGGTAAAATTCTTTTACCAGATAAAACTAAGGCATAATATCGAGCTTGAAGTTCAGCCATTAAGGGAATTCCTCCCTGATGAGGTCTAATAAATCCGATCAATGCTAACTCATTATTTAAATGAGGATGAAACATTTGCAGGTAGCAGTCTCTAATATTTTTGATTTTATATTTGGAATCTAAAAAAGGAAGATTGAATTCAAATCCAGTACAGAATAATATAGAATCGATTTTTTCTTTTCGTCCAGATTTAAATAAAACAGTAGACCCAGAAATCTCTTCGATGCCCCCAATATCTACTTCCATTCCTTTTGCTACTGCTTCAAAAATGCGTTCGTTTTTTGTGACTATAGTTCCAGGTTCTTCTGAAGCTTCAAGCATATGTTTTGATAGAAATTTGACTGGGGTACCTTCTGGAATCTTTGGATCGCTCAATATATCAGAAAAATATCCTTTAATAATAGATTCTTTTTCTTGTACTGGTAGACTATGCCAGAATCTCGTTTGTAGAACATCGATAGTAAAGTTTGAGTTTTCACCGATATATTTCGGTGCAAACACATGATATCTTCTCAATGATAAAATAGTGGAGCTTGCTATTTGCGATACCTCAGTAACAACATCTGCAGCTGATTCTCCCATTCCTAAACATAAAACTTTTTTATCACGGAACATTTCTTCGCAAAGCTGAGAATTCTTATATTTACTAGAGTGAAGTATTTTTCCTGAAAATGTATCAAGACCTTTAATATTTGGTATGTTTGCTTTTTGAAACTGTCCCGAGCAAATAGCTAAGTTATCAAAATGTTCAGTATGAAATGATTTATCATCTTTCTCAATAGTAATATCAAATCCTGTTTCTAATCTTTTTATATCTTTTACTAAACAATTAAATTGAATATGTCTGATAATGTCAAAGTGAGCAGCATATTTATCTAAATAATCTTTATACTCCTTTCTCTTCCAAAAACGTACACTTTCCTTATGTGGCATAAAGTCTGAAAATGCCATGAAGTAGTTAGATACTGTTAATTCTACCGAATCATAGCAGCCTATATTAGAGAACACTCCACCAATATCATCATTTTTTTCAAAGCAAATTACTTCATGCCCTTCTTCTACAAGTTCTTTGATAGTTGCAAGTCCAGAAAGACCAGCTCCGATAACAGCCACTTTCTTTTTAAGATTCATAATTTTTTCTTTTTAAGTATTAACTGACCTTACGCAGAACAATGAAAGTTTGATAGTTTCAACAAAAAATGAAAAAAGAACAATTTATCCCCTTCCCTGCCCTCACAGATAGATGAGTGCGTAACATCAGATATTAATACTCATACGAATATCAAAACTTCTTAGTTACATTAGACTTCTTACATAAATAATTTCATGAATAGCTTAAAGCTATTTTCAACAAGCTATTTGGAGAATTTAAAACAATCGTTGAAACCACCAAATTTTGTATTCGTGTAAGAGGTCTATTCACAACTCATTGGGCTATTCTTATTTTACCAGTAAAAACAGAATGTAAAAGTTATTTTAATATTTTTTTAGATTGGTTATATCAATAGTTCGGAAAAAATTTAATCGCCTCAAAAAATAATTGCCCAGTATTAATTTTTTTATTTACCTCTTATTAGTTGGGATGGGTAATAGATAGTTTATTCGCTAATTTTTGAGCAAATAACTCAACAATTAGAGGACCTAATAGGCAAGTGACAATAATATAAAGAACAATAATATTAAAAATTTCCTCATTAAAAAATTCTTTACTTTTGCCAAATAAAGCAATCACCAAGACTAGTCCTGCACGAGATGTTGTCAGACTGAAAGTAGTCATTATTTCGGTAACAGAAAACGAAAAAGCTCTCCCTGCGATCGCAGCAGCTAAAAATTTACTACCCATAGCACCAATAATAATAAATGAAGCAATACCCAAAATTTCTGGATGCGCCAATAAAATTTGAGGATTGCAGAGAACACCAACAGATATTAGGAATATGGGAATAAACAAACTATTACCCACAAATTCAATTCTATTCATGAGAGGACTATCGAGAGAAATTAATGAATTTAAAGCGAGTCCTGCTATAAAAGCACCAACGATCGCATCTACCCCTAATAATTGTGTGGCAGTGGCTGCTACAAACAAACTGGTAAGAACAAATATATATTGTGGGATCAAAAAATCTTCTGTCTTTTTTAAAATAAGATTACCGAGTTTAGCAACAAGTAACCAATAACTTAAACCAAATATAGGTAATAGGACAAACAATTTGATCCACAAAAAAAATCCTATACTGTCATTGACAATCGCCTGGATAACTGAGAAACTAGCCAACGTCAAAATTGATGTAACAACTGTTCCTCCTACTGCTACAGCAACTACTTCTTTCTGCGTGATTCCCAATCTAGCTACTATCGGATAAGAAACGAGGGTATGGGGAGAATAGAGAACACCAAGCAAGACTGAGGCAATTAGACTGTATGCCATCAGTTGTCCCGAGATAAATCCGACGCTGAGGGGAATAATAAAAGTTAGTAGCCCAAAAACTAGAGAGCGTAAGCCGAAACGCTTAAAATTGCTAATGTCCATTTGTATGCCTGCTAACAACATGATATACAGCAGACCAAATTTTTCTAGTAGGATTAGTCGATTGTCTCGGACTAAAATTCCTAAAACGTTATCGCCAAAAATTGTCCCCAACAAAATCAGCGCTACTAAAGAAGGAATTCGTAAAAATCTAGAGATTAAAGGAGCAATTGCGATCAGTAATAGCAAAACAAAAACAATATATACTGGGTCGGTTAAAGGTAATATAGCGATCGCAATCATACCAATTGAGTAAGCAGACATTGTCAAAAAAAGTATAAATTAGGATTTACGTACGCATTGGGTATTGTCAACTTAACTAAAGAAAGTATTATTTACAAAAATGTTGAGTTTTAAGCTCAAGAGGTCGATAGAATAGGATTCAATCAGAAGATATCAATTGTTCTTTTAATTCTTCCAGATAAAACTCAGTGTTGATCGCTCCAGGCAAACCCAAACACATATAGGCGGGAATAAAATAAACTCTTCCTACTTTACTGGCATCTAACTTGATGATAATTCGGTCGGGGAGAGAGCGCGTTGCTTGGAAATACGAAGTAACTTTCATTAAGGAGATAGTAATTGTTGTTCCAATTCTTCCAAATAGAGCTCCGTACCGATCGCCCCTGGAAAAGTCCCACATAAATAAGCTGGGATAAAATAAACACGTCCAACTTTACTAGCATCTAAAGACTGGGCGATCGCATTTTCTTGCCATGCCTGTTTTATCTTTGATAGCTGATGGTGATCGAAGTTATCGGGCTGTTTTCCTTTCTCCAAGTTGATGCCCAAAACAATAATTAAATCAGCATCATTTAGTTGAGGTAGCTTTTCAATTGAAATCGGGGTTAGTGGCGAATTGGGCTGAGACCTTTCAAGTTCGGGAAGTGACACCAATTGAAATCCTAATTCTTGAGGTAAAGAATAACAAGGTTTGTCGGGGGCGTCGAAAACAATTTGCTTTAATTGCCCTGAATAGAATAAAAGCAGCTTCGGATTTTGAGCTACTACAGGAGCAAAGGTTTTGCGGGCTGCGTTAATTCTTTGTTCGGTTTCAGTTAATAGTTGTTCGGCTTGACCAGATCGATTTACAGCGACCGCGATCGCTTTTAAGTTAGTTTTTGGTTCAAACCTATTTAGTGAGATAGTAGGGGCAATTTGCGATAATATTTCATACAGTTCGGAATCACCATGATTAGCGACAATTAAATCGGGCTGAACTTTAGCAATAGCTTCAATTGAAGGTTCATAAGCCGTACCAACATTAGCTATAGATTGCTCGATACGATTGCCCAGATAAGGAATTTGTTGACTAGGGTTATCGTAATCTCCTTGATGGAAGGCAACTACGCCAGCAAATGCTACTGGCTGTAAACCTAAACTGAGTAGTGATTCTAGGAAGTAATCACCTAGCACCACAATCCGTTCGGGTTGACCGCAAACTTCCGTTTCTCCTGCTTTATGTTCGACGGTACGACAGTCGGTTCGATTAGATGTAGATATTTCTTGCCTGTTTGCTTGGCTTTGACAAGAGGCGGTCGCACCTAATGCGATCGCAGCCACTACCAAAAACCGAACCCACAACAACATTTTCATACACCTAAAACCATCCATTTACTCAAAGTCTGGTAGGCAAAACAGTCCGTTTGACTATATATTGTGAAAGTTTCAACAACTCGCCCACCCTACAACTCAATGTTCATTGTTCATTGTTCAATGATTAAAACTCCATCGAAACCGAACCAATAACAGAAAAAGGATCGCCTACTTCGTTACCAGATTCTCTTCTGTTAAAAGTTGAAACAATATAGTCAACATCAAACAGATTTTCAAAATTTAGCGCCAACCGCCAGTTATCCCGCTTGTAAAATAGTGCCGCATTAGTTAGGAAGTAATCGTCTACGGCAAAACTGTTAGCTAAATCCCCCTGGCGTTCGCCAACAAACACAAAACCGCCACCAAACCCCAAACCTTGTAAACTTCCCTGTTGAATTTCGTAGGTCGTCCACAAACTGGCACTGTTTTCAGGAGTATTGAATAAACGATTGCCTACGAGATCTGGCTCATCCTCGGTTATTTCGGCATCAATATAGGCATAACTGGCAACAATATTCCACCCTGGCATAATTTCACCAATGATATCCAATTCAATTCCCTGACTTTGTTGTTCTCCACTTGCCACCGAAAAGAAAAAATCTTCAGGATCGGGTACGGCAACATTTTTTTTGGTGATATTAAAGTATCCGAGAGTAGCTGATAGTTTTCCTTCGAGGATTTCACCTTTAATCCCAAACTCAAATCCTTCAGCGACTTCAGGTTCTAAAATATCGCCGCTACTGTCAGTTTCATCATTGGGGCTAAAAGATTCAGAGTAACTGCCAAAAAGCGAAATTTGGGGAATTGGTTGATATACCAATCCAACTCTAGGAATAAAATCGTCGTCGTTTTGAACTTCCTCCGAAATCTCTGGGTCAAAATCTGTCGGACCAGTAACTATAGTTTGTTCTACAGTGTCATACCGTAGTCCTGCTAATAAAATTAGGTTGTCTAAGATGTCAATTTGATCCTGTAAAAAGATTCCTAAGCGATCTCTTTGAGTATCAAAATCACTACTAACCGGCAGGTCATCGGGATCTACGTCGTCAAATGTACCAAAAACAGGATCGAAGATATTGAGGGTGTCAGTAGTGAAGTCCGATAACTGAATCTCATCAAAGTCGCTGCGTTGAAGATCGATCCCAAACAAAAGTGTGTGTTCGATTGAACCCGTGTCAAATTCGCCTTCTACGTTGGTCTGTAGTGAATAGTTTTGAATGTCGGTGTCTTGACCTGCGAAAACACGGGTGACAAGACCAGTATCAGCATCAAAAAAAAGTGGAACCGTTAGAGTACCATCAATATCTCGATCCGAAAAGCGAAAAGCATTGCGTAATTTCCAGTTGTCGCTGAAGCGATGCTCTAAATTGTAACCGACGTTAATCACTTCCTGTTCAAACATATCGGTGGGTTCGTCAATCAAGGTATCGAAAGGTACATCTATGCTATCTCCCGATGCTGGAAGACCAAGGTCGGAGGGAAGCTTACTATCTGTATAGTCTAGTTGAAACGTGATGTCAGTGCGATCGCCAATCTCCCAGCTAATTACAGGGGCGACAAAGAATCGCTCAAAATCTTCGTCGAAGTCGCGAAAACTATTTTCATGTCGGTATAGGGCATTGAGTCGGTAGCGCAAGCTGCCATCGGCTGTAAGAGAATCAGAGAAATCGATGCTCGGACTCACTAAAGCATCATCTCCAAACTGTAAGGTTGCTTTGTAAAGAGACCCTTCTTCTACGGGCTTTTTCGTCACTAGGTTAATTACCCCCCCAGGCTCAATTTCGCCATACAAAATTGAGGCAGGACCTTTTAGTACTTCCACTCGCTCCAGATTTGCCGTCTCCGTAAAAGCCTCATCTCGAACGCCATCAAACTGCCTAAAACCATCTCGAAGCACAGGAGCGCCGCTAAATCCTCTAATATTAAAACTTTCACCATTACCACCATTTGTCCCACCAGTCGTTACGCCACTGACGTTATTCAATACTTCTTCAAGTTCGATCGCCTGCTGGTCTTCAATCACCTGTCGGGGAATTACCTGGATCGACTGGGGAATATCGCGGATAGGAGTATCGGTACGGGTAGCAGTACTGGCATCAGGCACAAAGTATTCATCTTCTGCCCCTTGACCTGTAGCAATTACGTTAATGGAATCATCTGGATCATCTGCTGTGGTAGTGCCATCGGTCGTAACGCTTAATACTAAATTATCTCTACCAGGTAAAATCTCCGCACTTGGTGCCTGGTTTTCCCCTGTAATCCTGACTCTAATACTATTTTCATCACCAGGATTTACTGTTACCCGACTGATTCCTGGTGCGGGATTGACTTCGGTAACACCGTTTCTGATGGCAAATGCTAAAGTTGCATCGAGAAGCTCGATTACCAGATCGTTACCTTCAGGCAAAATCAACGGCACTAATCTTTCACTTCCCGCTACGGTTTTTAAAACTAACTCTAACCCTTCATCAGTCTGGACAACTTCTACTCCCGTAACTCTAGTAACTCCCTGAGCTAGCAAATCCGCAGCCGAATAACTGATGTTGTTTTGCTGCTTTGAGTCGATCAAAGATGGCTGACTTGTCGATGGGGGGGGGATCTGGAGATTGGGGGATTTCTCTACTAAAGCCATCTCCGTGTCTAAATGTCTTCCTTTTCTTCCAGGTCTTTCTTCTCCTTCAATCTCCTCTGCTCTAACTGTCTGCTCTGCCTGAACGGGACGAACCGCAATTATGCCTCCTAGAGAAACAGTCAATAATCCTGAAACAGTCAAAAAACGAAATAAAAATACTGACAATAATTTCATTTATATTCCTTATACTTAGTAGTTACAGTTAATTACTTGCTGCAAAAATTTGTCGAACTGACCAGAAGCATTGTAAACCCAATAAATTGCTTTTTCTGGTTAATGATAATTATTTCTAATAAACTATAATATGCTCTTCGTCTTAAAATTGTTAAAT
>JBCDDK010000010.1:0-90254 GCA_039180345.1 Cyanobacteria bacterium P01_G01_bin.39
AAAACACTAATTATTTATTTAATTGTTGTTTATTTTTGATCATCAGATGATTTTTGAGGTGGAGGAGGAATCGGATCGTAGCCACCTGGATGGAAAGGATGACAGCGTAAAATTCGATTTACTGCTAGCCAACTGCCTTTGACCGCTCCATAACAGGCGATCGCCTCAATAGCATAGCGCGAACAAGTAGGCTGAAAACGGCATGTAGCAGGAAACAGAGGCGAGACAAAATTGCGATAACCCTTAATCAGCCACAATAGAACTATTTTCATTTTTGATAGCTTGGTGATCAAACAAATTAATTTACTGCTAATAAATTTCTACTAGCTTAGTTTTATTATATTTTGGTTTACCCACAAGGCTGATCAAAGCTTGCTGAATATTAGATGCGAGGGGCAGTTTTTCTCTCCTCCAATACTCGCTGATATTGATGCAACATATCTCGACGCTTTGATAAGTTACGTCTCTGTCCCACCAAGGTTTCATCCAACATTTTCTTTCTTTCTTGTTCTTGCTTAATTTGATTTTCCATGGACAACAACTCATTACCGTCGGCAATACTCGCTTTTCGTTGGAGATTTTTTACTTTTTGACGCTGAAGTAATAATTCATCCTCTTGCTCCTTGACTAATCTACTCAAATCAGACAAGTCATGCTGTAAATGAAACACCATCGATTCTAACTTGTTTAAAGGAGCATTTCTCAACTCCAAGTCATCAAGATTACTAGCCAATCTATTTTCCTTAGATTCTTTGGCTAGGGTAGATATAGTATTCCAGAGTTCTTCTGGTTGAGAAGTTCCAGGTAGCTTATTCAGAGGAGCTATGGTTGACTCAACAAAAGCAGGGTAGCCAGAAGACCAGGAATCAAACTGAGATGCAACACTATTAAATACAAGACCCAATATATTTAGTCCAGACTGGTCTAAAATTTCTTTGGCATATGATGCTTGACTGCGCTCTAACCCCCCTGGTTTAACTACTAATAAAACTCCATCAGCCATGCGACCCATAATTGGAGCATCAGCAGTTAGCTCTAAAGATGGCGTATCAAAAATTACGAAATTATAGCTTTCCGCCCAATAATCCACCAGCATTCTCATTCTTTGAGAATCGAGCAAAGTAGCAGGGGAACTGATCAATGTACCACCGCTAAGTAAGTCAAGATTGGGAAAAACTTGCTGAACCGTCATTTTGGGGGCTAACTGCTCGGCAATAACATTATTGAGACCATTATCATTGCCTACATTCCAAATACGATGCTGTATCGGACTATGAAGATTAGCATCAACTAATAGAACCCTATCGCCTGCCTGAGCCATAGATGCAGCAAGATTAGCCGCGACTGTAGACTTCCCTTCCTTAATAGCAGAGCTAGTTACAACAATACTTGTGACCGATTGAACAGAATTAGCAAACTTAATGTTAGATTGCAGCATTCTATAAGATTCGCTTAAAGGTAATGAAGGATAATCTCTAGCCACAATCTTAGGAATCGCCGAATCTGAACTAGATCCTGCGCCACCGTTAGGCGCAAGGCTATGCGGGAGTTTGACTCGATCAACTCTAGGAATCGTTCCTAACCACTGATAGCCGAAGAGTTGCTTAGCTTCCTCGATAGTTCTGATCGATTTATCGTTAATCTCCAACAGGTAAATTAGCCCTGCTGCTGCCAAGAAGGCTAGAGAGCCAGAAGCAAGATAACCAAGCCAGCGAGAGTAAATTGGATTATGGGGAACAACTGCATTAGAAATGACTCTAACGTTTCCTGGATCTTGGCTTTCAGCAATTCTTACTGTTTGTAATTGTTGCCATAAAATCGAATAGGTTGATTCAAAAGATTGTAATTCTCTAGTTAACTGCCGCAGTTTTTGTTCCAGTTCGGGTACTCGCTTAATTTTGTCTTGCTGACTTTGCTCGATCTCCCTTAAACTGGCAATTTGCTGTCTTAAGCCAAAATTGTTCGCTTCAAGTCTAATCAATTCACTAATTAGCTCTTGCTGAATTTCTCCAGTCTTAATATTGTTAAAGATCTCTTTAGCCTGTTCTCCACCAACAGACACAGTTTGTTGCTCTAGTAGTTGTGTCAACGAGGCTATTTTTTCCTGTAAGTCAACTAAGTTGCGACTATTAGAGCTAAATTTTTCTTTAACTACAGCTAGTTCTGATTCTACTCCTTGCAGTTTGGATATTGTTTCTCTAATTTCAGGAAATTGACTAACCGTTGTTAAAACTACCGCTTGTTCGGCAGTCAAACCAAGTTTCTCTCTAATATATCCTGCTTGAGAATTAGCATTTGCCATTTCTCCCCTGGTCTTGGCAATTTCTGCCTGTAACTGTTTAAGTCCATCAATTAAAGCTTTAGTATCTTCCTCTGGTGCGACAAAACCGTTAGACTCTTTAAGCTGACGTATCGCCGTCTCAGTTTTTCGCAGCGATTGTTCAGCTACAGGTAACTTTTCTTCTAAAAATTCTCTGGCAGAAACTGCTTCAGCCTTATTGACAACTAAGTTATTTTCCAAATAGTTTTTAACCAAAGTGTTAACCACTTTTGCCGCTTCTTCAGGATTTTGGGACACATAAGAAACCTTCAAGATGTCTGTCTCCCTTACCGAGGCAACGCTTAGATTTTTGAGGAATGCTGAAACTGCTAGTTTATTACCATCTTCATTTTTGAGTTCAAGTACGGGGTCGTTAATGGTCTTTTTAATTAGAGGAACTGAACGTAAAACCTCTGCTTCAGTATCAATCGGATTTTCTTGAGCCACGATCAGGGAAAGACCACCTAAAGCTTCACCCGCCTCATTTAGGGAAAAACTCACCGAGTTTCCTTTGAACTTTAACTTTGCTTCTGCCTCATAAACACTCTGCTTTAAAGTAGTAGCTACAACACCCAAGATAAGTATCGATATAAAAACTAGTGAACCAGGAAGCCAACGCCTCTTTATTATTTGCCAATACTGATCGCTTCCAAATGGTTTCGGTGCAGAATTCATCATCAATCGTTGTGTTATGTGAAGTTGTTTTAAAAAGTTTTACAAAAACAAATGTGAGAGAAGGGTGGAAACATCTTGACTAGCGTTGCTACAAAGAAGAAAAGTTTGAAGGGCGTAAATGAGAAGTTAGCTCAAGAGGTCTACTATGATGTCTACTGAGATATCGCAGACACATATGGAGGCGATGTTATTCTTATTCGAGGAGTTATTACCTTTAGTTTGGGACAAGTAACATTGTGGTAATCAACTTTTATTCTAAACAGATTTTGAAGTAGCGACTTGAGAGCGTGTGGCGATCGCTTCAGTGTATACTGACAAAGTCTGCTCGTACATGTGTTTGAAGGTAAGTTGAGCTTCGTATTTTTGTCGCCCCATAATTCCCATACTAATTCTGGCTTGCTCACTACCAATCAGATATTTTAGTTTTTGACGTAAAGTTTGAGTATCGCCACGAGGAATTATATAACCTGTTTGCTGATCGATAACAATTTCTTTGATACCGCCTATGTCTGAAGCGACTACAGGAAGTCCTGCCCGCATCGCTTCAATAATGGTGCAGGGTAAAGCCTCAAATTTTGAGATTAGGGTAAAAATTTGTACCTCAGATAGAATTTGCGCTATGTCTTGACGCAAACCTAAAAATTTGACTTTATTGCTAATTCCCAATTTCTCTACCTGCCGTTGCACTGGGACTAAATTAGGGCCATCTCCAACTAAAATTAGTTCTGCATCAAGATCTTTAACAGCTTGAATTAAAGATAAATGATCTTGAGGAGGATCAAACCGTGCCACCATAGCAATTCTAACTGGATCAGATTGAGTAGGATCTGCTGACAACTGTGGAGTAATATCCTTGATCCCATTATGAATGGTTAGTAATTTCTGAGGATTTGAATTAGCCAGTAAACCAATTTGACGATCAAATTCCGAGGCACAAATTATTTTGCTAGCTAAGGGTACGAGCAATTTTGACCGCCAGCGATGAATCCTACGATTAGGTTCTGTAATACCTGGAGTAAATGACCAACTATGAGCAGTAAATACACAGGGTACATTACTCATGCGTCCAGCTATCAGACTCAAAATACCAGCTTTTCCAGAATGAGCCGCAATTACATCAGGTTTAAATAGATCAATTATGTGGAGCATGTAGCGTAAACTTTTGCCATCCCCAATAGGATCAATCTGTCTTTGCAAAGAATCACAGGCAACTGATTCTAGATCAGCTTCCTTAAGATATTGGTTGTATGCTCCTTCTTGTCCTGTAAGAACTAAAACTTTATGCCGATCCTGTTGTAATGCAACGGCTAAGTCTCTAACATACACATGAGCGCTCCCAATAGCATCGGCACGAGTAATTGTAAACAAAATATTCATGGTTTAAAAATAATTATTAAAAAAATTAAATTAAAATGCATTAATTATATTTACAATAAGTGAATTTACTTAAAAACTCTATATTTTTTTAGTAAGCCCACGATAAATATTTGTCTCCGATATAAATAAAATCAGTTTTAAGGGAACTATACAGTTAATGATTGTTAATGATTTGATCGTAATCCCATGCATGCTGCTGATTTATCATTTTCTCCTCTCAACCATCCTCAAGCCGTAGTCCAAACTTGGAATTTGGGCAAAACATACCGCACTGGCTTTTGGATGAATCAAAAGATTGAGTCTTTAAAAAATTGTTCATTGAGTATTTATCGAGGTGAAACTTTTGGATTATTAGGTCCTAATGGTGCAGGGAAGACAACCTTGTTAAAAACTTTGCTGGGTATTACTCGTCCCACTACAGGGAAGGCAGTCATTCTCGATCAGCCTATAGGCGATCGCCAAGTTAAGCAGAAAATTGGTTATTTGCCTGAAAATGCCTATCTCTATGATTTTTTGACTGCGTGGGAATTTTTAGAATTTATTGCAGGGATATTTAAGCTACCCAAAAGTATACAGCGCCAACGCATTCCTCAATTATTAGATTTGGTAGGATTAGCTCAATCTACAGCACGCCGTAAAAAACTCAAGCAATACTCTAAAGGCATGTTGCAACGGGTGGGTATGGCTCAAGCTCTAATTAATGATCCTGAAATTGTGTTTTTAGATGAGCCGATGTCAGGACTCGATCCTATGGGTCGCTATCGGATGCGAGAAATTGTGTTGTCCTTAAAACAGCAGGGGAAAACAATTTTTTTCAATTCTCATGTCTTGTCAGATATTGAGCAAATTTGCGATCGCATTGCTTTTCTGGCTCTAGGAGAATTAATTTGTCAGGGGTCTCTTGAGGAGTTATTGGGTTCATCAAACTCTTATCAGGCTATTGTTGCCAACACTGATTCGGAAACTTTGGCTCCTTGGATGAGCAATCTGACTCGTGAAAACAATTATTGGCATGGTCAACTAAAAACTGATCCCAATCAATTTGTTACTCACCTAAATAGTGTTGAAGCTCAACTAGTCAGCATTCAACTAGCCAGACCCTCTTTAGAAGAATTTTTTATGCAGCAGCTAAGAGAAAGAGGAATTGAGATTAGCCGCTAGCTCATTTTGTAGGTAGTAGGTAGTGGGTAGTGGGTAGTGGTTATTTTCAAGCATTATCCTTCTCCCCAAGTCTCCTAGCCCCCCAGTTTCCTAGTATTCATATGTGAAGCATTCTTTTGGGGATTCTATATAAAATTTAATTTTAACGCTCATAGTATCAATACTTAAAAAATAGCTCAATACCTAGGCTAAATAATCTAAAGTCTAATTTGATCTATGTAATGTTGATTACACTATGGCAAGGTCAAATAAGCTACACACCCTGTAAAGTTGAAGTAACGTCTGCTCCTATAGACCGAGTCAACAATGGTTGAGCCTGATATTTAACCAAATCTGCTAAATCTTGCAGTTGATTAATCGCTTCTGCTCCCTCTAATTTCATTAGTTCGCGATCATCTCTCATTTCCGTCCAGGTAATTCCATAATCGGAGACCAAAAATCGGATTAGATGATCGCCACCTAAACTAACCATGAACGAAGCACTATTCATTTCACCGCCGCAGGTGTAACATGAGGCGAGATATCCTTGGTTCTCCAGTACTACTGCCAGAGCCTGAAGTGACATCACTAAATCTTGGACGAACTGTCGATGCTGATGTGCAAGTCTTGAAAACACTTTGTTCCTCCGAACACCTTAAATTTTATTTTAAATCTCTATGTACTTTTTTAATATTTTTTTTATGTTTTTGGTTGCCCCTTTCTAATAAACATAATCCGTTAACAGTTTAACTATAACTAAATAAAACTTTATGTGTCATTTGATTCAATTGTCTGAGGTTTCAAGACGAAGTTGCAGAGAGAAACTACAGTTTGATCGCTGAGAATCGCCTCCAGACTCAGCTCAATCTCCTTGGTGATTCCAGCTACAGCTAAGGCAAACTCAAATCCACTCTGGTTAGCATTGGGAATATCTGGGTATTGTTGGATCACAATTGGACGACGCAGCTCCACAGGAGTTTGTAAGATAGTTTCAGTTTGATATGTAACCTTAACAGTTTGAGCGGTGGCTTTTTTTCCTAGCACCCAACCCTTAACTAACATTGCCCCTGTATCGATCACAGAATCTACAGTTGGGGTAAGAATTCCAAATCCCCAAAGAGTTTCAAAATCTCTTTTAGGCAAAGTTTTTTTGATATCAACAATTTGAATCGGAGTTTTAATCTGGTTGATCCAATCTTGGGATTGAGATAATTTAGCTAAGGTTTGTTGTGTCTGCTGAAACTGTAATTGCTTTTGGCTCAACTCTTTTTGTTGTTCAAACAGCTCTTGTTTATAGCGTTGCACCATAGCTTGTGCCTGCTGTAATTTAAGCTGAGTTTCTCCCAGTTCAATTTGAAATCCGCGATTAATCTGAAGCTGAGCTTTGGTTTGGGCTAATTCTTTTTGAGATTTCTCGTAATCATGATTAAGTTTATCTACCTTAGACTTCATTTTTGACAACTGAGCTTCTGCCTGCTGAGCATGCTCCGCTTGTTGCTGATATTTTTCTAAATCACCGTCAGAAAACCAATTTGCCAGTTTAGTCAACCTCAATTTTTTACTCCTCTAGCAGTGAGAATTAAGTTATTATCTGCTTCAATCGATAATTAGTACACTTGGTTGAAATGAACTCAACCAAGGGAAGCATTGTACATAGTATTGTACTTTTATCAAATTGTGTGGATTGATATTTAATTTATCTCAAGTTTAATCAGGTAATTTATGAGCAATCAAGATAGTGAATCAACTTTGCATTTAGAGCAAGTGAGTTTATTGGCAAACTTAGGTTCTGATTTACTACTGCAAAATATATCCTTTAAGGTGCGATCAGGGGAGAAAATCGGCATTATTGGAACATCAGGTGCAGGCAAAACTTCCTTACTCAGATTGTTGAATAATTTAGTGTCTCCTCATGAGGGACAAATATATCTTCAAAATGTCCGATTAGAGCAACTTGTACCCGTAGCACTACGTCGTAGAATCGTTTTAGTAAATCAGGAGCCAAAATTGCTAGGGATGAGGGTGATTGATGCTCTAAGCTATCCTCTGCGACTGCAAAATATATCGCAGCCGGAGATTCGTAATCGGGTTGATAGTTATGCCAGCTTATTGCGTCTACCTTCAGAATGGATGAGCAAAACTGAATTACAACTGTCCTTGGGTCAAAGACAGTTAGTTGCGATCGCTCGTGGGTTGATGATGCAGCCAGAAATAATCTTGCTGGACGAACCGACATCGGCTTTAGATGTGGGAACTGCTAGTAATTTGTTAGCCGTGCTGCGAGAATTAAATCAAAGTCAAAACCTGACAATTTTGCTAGTGACTCATCAGCTTGAATTGCTTCAGGGATTTTGCGATCGGCTCTTATTGTTAAATCAGGGTTTTTTAGAAGAGGATATACCTGCTACAGCATCAAATTGCCAGAGATTAAGTCAAAAAATACTAGAATTGCAAACTCGTCAAGAACAAGATTGGTTATGATACTAAATCCTGTTCACATACACCACTTAAAGGATAGGTTTGGGGACAAAGGGCTTGCACGCATGTAGGTAGAAGGTAAAAGGGCTTAAACCATAACTATATAGAAAACCCTAGTTTTTAAATCAGCAACGAAGCAAGTCAAACGGCAAGACACACTTGCTACTTGCTACTTGCCACTCGCTACTTGCTACTTACGAATTTGCAGTCTCGCTCTGTCGAGACAATGGAGCGTTAGCTCTGTAAACGACGAGCATATGCTGGCAAGCTGTTGGTGCTATAACCGTTACCCATATTCGACTGGCTATTCATTGTCACTGGGTTTTGAGGAGAAGTATCTTTAGCTTCGATTAACTCAGGGTTAAAACAGTAACCTACATTACGAACAGTTTGAATTATACTTGGTTGGCGTGGATTAGATTCAATCTTTTTTCGTAAAGATAGTACGTGAGTATCTACTGTTCGGGGATTATCAATTGCATCTGGCCAAGCACGATGCAACAATTCTGAACGACTGAGAGGATTACCTTCGGCTTGAGCAAGGACATAGAGGAGACTAAATTCCTGGGGTGTTAATTCAATAAAATTTCCTTTCAACTGCACTCGTCGCTGCGCTAGGTCAATTTTGAGATCTTTACACTCCATTGACAAAGGAACAGAGCCATTTAAACGCATTCTTCTGACTAAAGCTTCCACTCGTGCCAAGAATTCTTGCATCCCAAAAGGTTTTGTTAGATAGTCATCGGCACCAGTTTTCAAGCCTCTAACGATATCTTGCTCACCACTACGAGCAGAAAGAAGCAAAATGAGCGATTTTTGCTGTTGATACAACCAATGAGATAGTTCCAATCCGTCTCCATCTGGTAAATCAGAGTCGATAATTACCAATGCTGGCTGATGCCGATAAAAAGCATCTCGACCCTGTTGCAGGCTAGCAGATTGACTTACGACATAACCCGATTGTTGTAAATGCCAACCTAGTAGTGAGCGCAAGTGAGGATTACTTTCAACTATTGAGATATGTGCTGAAACCACTTTTTCCTCATTAAATTTAGGGGGAATTCTGATTAGCATAAGGCTACCAGAGCTGGCAACAAGATTTTGTAGCGATGGTTACGAGGTTCTCGCGGCAATTAATTTGACAAAAGATGTGATTGTTAAAAAACAACACAGTAAAATAAAATTGAACTAAAGATTTAGTAACCAACCAATCTCACGGATATTTAGGGCAAAATAGCCTGACATGATTTATGATTCTCCAAGATCCTCAAACAATTCGACACTATCAAAAAATTACAGATGGCATGGTCGATCTGTGGCGTAGACGATACAGTTTTGAGGAAATTAGACTGTACCTAGATGGATATATTGCCTGTCTGCGTAATAGTGATTTTGTCGAACAATATCTCATTCACCGTTTAGAAGAAGAGGCGCTGCGCTTTTTGCGAGATCCATCTAATTTTGAGCTGTCTTCTCCTCAAACTCAAATGGAAACCGACACGGATTATTACTAACTGATGTTATGTACTAATTGATCAGCAAGGATTGGGAAAAGGTTAAGGGGTAAAGGGGAAAGGGTAAATTATTATATTTTCATAGCCCATTGAAACTACCAACTTTTCGTACATGCGGGCAATCCCTTTATTGTGCGTAATGTTCAGTTACTAAAACTGGGTTTGGCTTCAAGCTATCATCACTAACTTGATTGGTTATTGACTGATCTAATTAAATAGTAAAAGGCGAGTGATGTATATCACTCGCCTTGCACTTAACTTAAATTAAAAATTTTTGGTGAGAGCATCAACTAAGAAGCCAATGCTACCTCTACCATTTGCTGTAGTTCTCCGTTTTGATAAAGCTCAATCGCAATATCGGAACCACCAACAAATTCACCGTCGATATAGATCTGAGGAATAGTTGCCCACTCAGAATATTCTTTAATTCCTTGGCGGACTTCAGGGTCGGCTAAAACATCGTAGGTTTCGTAGGGAACGCCCAATGTATTGAGAATCTGCACTACATTATTGGAGAAACCACACTGTGGCATTAGCTTTGAACCCTTCATGAATACCATCACTTTGTTTTCTTTGACTAACTGCTCAATCTTGGCTTTTGCTTCAGGTGTCATTAGTTTAAATTACCTATTGTTATGATTTTACTTAACCTACTATTAGGGGTAGTAGGAATTTATAGCAATTTGTTTTTAGTTTACTTAACCCTTTGACTACAAGACTTTAAATTAATGTTTAACATTAAACGGCTTGCCCAGTAGCTTGCCATGCTTCAGGAGTGTAGGTTTTTAAGGACAAAGCGTGAATCGCTTCTGAGGCTAATTCTGCTTGCAGTGCGCCATAAACAATTTGATGTTGTTTGACTCTGGTTTTGCCAGCAAAATCAGGAGAAATAATAATGGCTTCAAAATGCTCTCCATCGCCAACTACCTTGACTTCGGCATTATCTAACTTCTCTTGAATTATGGTTTCAACTTGTTGGGGACTAATCATGATTAGCTTGATTTGTATTTAGTAAATCTTAGGCAATGGTAATACGATGACGATTGAACAACAGCTAAATTGGCGATAGCTAGCTTCATGTCATATATGGTGATTACACCTAAGAGTAATTATCTTAGCTTTTTCCTAAGTAAAGATGCCTAAGTTTAATTTTAAACACAACTTCTTGAGCAAATGTTACAGAAGTTACTGCCCAGGAGTTTGAGGATTAGGAATTGTGGGCTGCCCCTCAGGAATTTGTCCCTCATCAATTGCAGGAGGAACATCTACAGGAGGTGTAGCAGGGGGCTGAGATTCTTCTGGAGGAGTAGTATCCCTTTGAGCAGGAGGAGTGATGGGAGCATCGACAAAGCCAATTTCCAGTAGCTGTTCGTAGGCTTTTTTGCCTAATCCACTCAGAGGACTCTGAGAAGTCACAATTTGCACCAGTAAAGGAATGGACAACTCTGGTTGATTTTGCGATCTATGAACTAATGCTAGCTGATAAGTCGCTTTATCTCGTTCAATACTGGTCTCCAAGGCTTTTTTGCGATGAGACTCGGCGGCGGCGTTATCTAATCCAGAAAAGCTATTAAATAACTGGAGATAAAAATTTGATAATTGATTATAGACCTGTCGCGCACTCTGTAGCTTTTCGGCAGCCAAGCTGAACTCTTGAGAATCAATTGCCTGATCTGCCTCCGTCATTAATCTCTTACCCCCTTCGATGCTAAAAATACTGTCAAATTTGGGAGATGGATTGGAATTATCAGGCTCCACAGTTTCTGTCGATTCTACTGTTGAGTCGGCGGGATTAGTCGTCTCTTGTGCTTGTAGCCTAGGGGAAACCCCTAAGAATAATAAAGTCAAGAATAATAAATAACGAAAACTACCGTGAATAATATTTAGTTTGGACATAGGTTATCTACTTTGGTTCTATCTCTATGCTTTTAGTGACAGGCTGATTAGACTTCAGGTATCTTATCACCCAATAACCATGGTGTCAGAACTACAAAATTTTACCTATTATACCGTTTGAGAAAATAGTAAATTATTGGTTAATTCGCTTATGCTGGATGAATTATTTTTCTAGCAGCGCGCCCCAATTTATGAATTGTTTCAGATGGCTCTTGTTATGTTGCTTAATCTTAATTTCAGCTTGTACAAAAAGTTCTAAGCAGCTTGACAGTTTACCTCAGGATGAATTTATCCAAGTTTATTTTAATCATCGTCTTAGTAAAGCCAAACCCTACACTGAGCCTTATCGTCAGATAGAACGTTCGGGGGATAATTTAGAATCAGTAATTATACGGGAAATCGCCTCAGCCAAGCAGACAATTGATCTAGCAGTTCAAGAGCTTAATTTACCTTTGATTGCTCAAGAGTTGGTCAAGAGTCATCGATCTGGAGTCAGAGTTAGAGTTATTTTAGATAATAATTATAGTCGTTCTTTAAGTACACTTAGTCCTCAGAAAATTAAGCAATTAAATCAGCGCGATCGCCTGAAGTATGAACAGTTTAGACAATTAGTAGATTTGAATCGCGATCGCAAGTTAAGTAAGGCTAAAATAGCTCAAGGAGATGCTTTATTTATTCTGAAACAGGCTGGTATTCCCTTAATTGATGATACTGCCGATGGTTCCAAAGGAAGCGGTTTAATGCATCATAAATTCATGGTGGTTGATGGACAGGTGGTAATTACTGGGTCAGCTAATTTTACCGTTAGTGGTATTTACGGTGATTTAGATAAGTTAGCTACCAGGGGAAATGTCAATCATTTGTTGCGGATTGAAAATTCAGAGTTAGCTAGTCTCTTTACGGAAGAATTTAACTATATGTGGGGCGGGATTAATAATAACAATAGCAGATTTGGTCTTGATAAACCCTGGCGATCGCCTAAATTAATTACTGGGAACAATACTCAGATTACCCTCCAGTTTTCACCTACTTCTAGTCAAAAGGATTGGCAATTCAGTACTAATGGTTTAATTGCTAAAACTATTGATCAGGCGACTGAATCTGTGGATTTAGCCTTGTTTGTTTTTAGTGAACAGCAAATAGTTGACGTTTTACAGCAAAAGCATAAAGAGGGTATTGAGATTAAAGGTATATTTGACCCTGGTTTTGCCTATCGTTACTATAGCGAGGTGTTGGATATGTTGGGCATTACTCTGTACCGAAACTGTCAAGCAGAAAATGACAACAATCCCTGGATAGATTCACTTAACACTATTGGCATAGCTCGGCTAGAGCGCGGCGATAAACTTCATCATAAGTTTACAGTTATTGATCGTAAGTTAATAATTTCTGGATCACAAAACTGGTCGCAGGCTGCTAATAAAAATAATGATGAAGCTCTAATCATTATTAAGAACTCTAAGGTAGTGCAGCATTTTATTCAAGAGTTTGAACGCTTATATAGTCAGGCTTCTTTCGAGTTATCGACTCAAGTTAAATCTAAGTTAGAACAGCAACAGCATCAGTGTAATTAAATTCCAGTAAATTCAATTAGGCAGTTTTAAAAAGCTGTTTGTATTTTCTCCGTATTTATAGCCAAGATGAAGATGATAATTATTTTTTGTCTATATCTTGTCGCCTTAATAAAAGTTAAATAGTATTGAACAGTTATGACATCTAAGTAGTTTTGACTATTAATCAATTTGATAGTTAATAAATTATAAATATTTTAATCTTATTAAGTATTGCAGCCAACTACTTTTAGAGATTTATCAACATCTTAATTAAGCCAATAATATTTAAATTCAATAAAAAAATAACATGAAACGCCAACTATTAATTTTAGGAACTAGAGGAATACCTGGAAATCACGGTGGATTTGAAACCTTTGCCCAACGTTTAGCTTTATATTTAGTTAAAAGAGGTTGGGAGATCACCGTATACTGCCAAGATTCAGGGAAAAATCCCACCCCTAAAACTTGGAAAGGAATAAATTTAGTTCATATTCCTACTCCCAACAATGGTGCTTTATGGTCAATTATTTTTGATTACAAATCAACAATTGATGCCCTCAAAAAAGATGGGGTAGTATTAGTTCTAGGATACAATACTGCTATTTTCTCTTTACTTTATTGGCTCAAAAAAAGAGTGGTTGTCACCAACATGGACGGTATGGAATGGTGGCGTGAAAAATGGAATGGCATTCAAAAATCCTGGCTTTTTATTAATGAAAGATGTGGGGTTTGGTTTAGCGACCGCCTGGTGGCAGATCATCCTAAGATTGCTGATTATTATGTCCAGGGTGGAGTTAAGCCGAGCAAAATTGCCACAATTCCTTACGGTACTGAAGCCGTAGCTAAGACTGAGGTTAGGTTATTAAGTCAGTATAATCTGCAATGCGACCGCTATGCGTTGGTAATTGCTCGACCAGAACCAGAAAACTCAATCCTAGAAATTGTCGCGGCATGGTCTCAACAAAAACGGGGTTATAAACTTGTAGTCCTTGGTCGCTACACCCCTCAAACCAATCAATATCACGCCCAAGTTATGGCAGCGGCTAGTGATGAGGTGGAATTTATTGGGGGTGTTTATGATAAAGCGATCGTTAATTCTCTACGCTATCATGCCCGAATTTATGTCCATGGTCACACTGTTGGAGGAACCAATCCTTCTTTGGTAGAGGCTTTGGCAGCGGGGACACCTGTGTTAGCTCAAAGTAACCACTTCAACTCCTGGGTTGCAGGGTCAGAAGCACTATATTTTGCTGACGAAACTCAGTGTGCCGAACAATTTGATTTGGTTTTAGACAATGCTGCTGAACTGGAAAGAATGCGTGCAGCTAGTTTACAGCGTTATGAGCAAGAATTTTCTCACAATCGGGACTTAATCGCCTATGAAAATTTACTGAGTTCTTGTGTGTCACCTGCATATTCCGATTTCGAGGTCGATATCTTACCTGATACTATACCTGCTACCTCTGGTTCAACCCGATAGTTTTCTTTTACTTGGCTTGACACCGCTACGAATAATAAAGGGCTTCGCCCAGCCATTAACTCAATTAAATAGAGTTAAGACTCTACCTAATTGAAAACGACCTAGAGAAGTCTTGCTCTTTTACTCAGCAGGTGCTTTTAGCTATCAAACCAAAGCTAAAGGCTAAAGGCTAAAGGCTAAAGGCTAAAGGCTAAAGGCTAAAGGCTAAAGGCTAAAGGCTAAAGGCTAAAGGCTAAAGGCTAAAGGCTAAAGGCTAAAAGCTTTTTGATAAATCATTTTAATAACATCACAACCTGAACCCAACTGAACTCCATGATCAAAGTTTTACTGGTGGATGACCAGAAAGTCATCAGAGAACAACTTAAAAGCTATTTTGAGCCAGAAGCAAATTTACAAGTAGTTGATACTGCCAAAGATAGTATCGAAGCCTTAGCCAAAATTAAAACCCTCCGTCCCAACCTGGTTTTGATGGATGTGGAAATGCCTGGGGGTATTTCTGGCTTGGAATTGACGAGCATGATCTCTAATCTTTTCCCAGGGGTCAAGGTTATTATTCTGACTGGTAACTATACCGAAGAATATGGACAACAGGCGGTTCGGGTTGGTGCAGGGGCATACTTACCCAAATCTATTGATCCAGAGGGATTAATTGCTGCTGTCAAGCAAGTTTGTCAGGTAAACCATTTAGCTACTGCTACTGATTCATCTGAGGTCAATCAAGGTAATGCTAGTGAAATAATTAGCTATCGTGACGCTCAACCCTTGAGTAACAGTGATAGTAAGCCAGAACTATTGGCAACCCAAACCACACCTCTATATGCGGACGAACCCAAAGACAAGCAACCCAACCTCTTCAAGTTTTGCCGTAGGGGAATCATACTCAACAGTATAGTTTGGATTTCAGCCCTAGCTTATCTGAAGTTTACTCCTGCCACCTATACCAGTCAGTGGGGGGTCAAAATACTAGAGACTGATTCAGGAGTCGAGGTTGTGCTACCAGATGGAGGAAAAGCAACTCCCGCAGCAGGGGGCTGGACACCACCCACAGGTCAAGACCCCAGAAATGACTATGTGTATGTCGCCACTAGTCCCGATCTTCTAGCAGAGGCAGCAGCACAGGTTGATATGACCGTGGAGGAATATCAAGAGCCAACCATTAAAGTTGATGAGGAAAACGGCATCATTGCTTTTCAAATTGATGGTAGTAGCGCCGCAGAAGCCAGAGCCAAAGCCCAAGCCTTTCATCAAACCATGATTGAGCAAATTGAGTCCTTGCGGCAAACAGAATTAGCCAGGCAACAAGAGGAAACCCAAGCCACCCTCGCCGAAGCCAAGGCAAAGCTAGTGGCGGCACAGAATAAACTCTCCCAGTATCGGGCAGAGTCTGGTATTAGCACTGATGAGCAAATCAAAAACTTGACCGATAATATTGAAAACTTACGTCGCCAAAAAGCGGAACTAGCTGCTCAACAAGAGGGTGTAGGCAAGCGTTACGCTCAGTTACAGCGAGATATTGATAGTTTAGCGGCTCCCCTTACTGGAGATGCTTATCAGCTATCAGGTGATGCTGTTTATCAGGAATATCGTTCTCGTTATGCTCAAGCGCAAAGTTCTTTGACTAATTTAACCGAACGCTTTACCCCCAATCATCCCATTATTAAAAATAAACAGGCGGAATTGACTAATACTGCTACAGCCCTAAGACAAAGAGCAGCTCAAATATTAGGTCGCCCCATTAGCCTGACGGTTTTAGCTCGAATGGACTCCTTGACCCTTGATCCGCAAAATGTCTTAGCCAGAGAAAGTTTACAGCAAGATTTAGTTAATAACCGTGCTGAGTGGCAACGTCTCAAAGCACACAACCAAGAGTTAACAGCGCAAATTGATACTTTAGAAGCTCGTTTACGCAGTATGTCTCAAGGACAGTTTGAGGTAGATAGTCTGACCAGGGACTTACAGGTAGCAGAAACTGTTTTCGCCGCCACCCTGGCTAAGTTGGATTTAGGTCAGGAAAACATTTATTCGATTTATCCCCCCCTACAGTTAGTAACTAAGCCCAATCTGCCCGAAAAGCCTTCTAACCCTCGTCCTAGCTCTATTTTGATGGGTGGATTAGCGGGGTCTTTCTTAATCACTACTGGTCTGGGCTTACTGTGGTTCGATCAAAAGAAATTTGGCTTTAATCCTGCAATATCAGAACCTACCCTGTCTCCTACCACCTCAGTCTCTACTATCTAATTGAATCATGGTAAATAATGCGATTGCAAATTTTAAAAACCGTTTATTCCAGCAGATAGTTGGCAGCTTTGGTCTTAGAGTCACCTACATGGGCTGTACTTTCTTGACTAACATTATCTTGGCTCGGTTTCTGGGGGCAAATGACTTTGGTATTTATACCTATACTGTTTCTTGGGCATATCTACTAGGAGTATTTGGCACGGTGGGACTAGATAATCTGCTGGTGCGAGAAGTGGCAATTTATCATGGTCAAGCTGCTTGGGGACTACTGCGAGGCATTTTACGCTGGGCAAATCAGATTTCCCTCTTAGTTTCTCTCGGATTGAGTTTTATCGCTGTTGCGATCGCATTTTTTACAGGCATGGCTCAAGATCCACCGCTGTTTCTGGCTTTTTGTATAGCGATGGCGGCATTACCTTTTACCTCCTTAAGAAATCTCAGAAGAGGTGCTATGCGAGGTCTACAGGAGGTAAGCTGGGGACTAATTCCCGAGATGTTAATTGCGCCAGTGGCGATTATTTTATCGATAGTTATCGCTTTTTTGATTTGGCAAGATCAATTAACTGCGGCTTGGTGTGTTTTGGTCTATACCTTAGTGACAGTATTGACTTTAATAATTAGTCAAGTTTTATTAAAACAATTTTTACCAACTCAAGTTTCTTCGGTCTCACCTCAATATCAAGTTAGCAAGTGGTTTGCGAGTGCTTTACCTTTTATGTTGCTAGAGGGAATCTATGTCATTAATGCTCGGGTTGATATTTTAATGTTGGGTAGTTTAAGCAGTATTACCGAGGCAGGAATTTATGTTCCTGTAAATCGCGGCGCACAGTTAATCAACTTTGTCTTAATGGCAATTAGTAGCGCTCTGGCTCCCACGATTGCCCGTTTATATTCCGAAGGAAAATTAAATAAGCTTGAAGCAACTATCGTTAAAACTGCTCGACTTGCGTTACTTCCCACCTGTGTTTTTACGGTTATTTTGATTGCGATTAGTCCCTGGTATTTATCTTTATTTGGCACCGAATTTATTCAGGGTAAAAATGCCCTGGTCATTCTTAGTCTAGGTCAATTAATATTTACAGTAACTGGCTTAGGAGGATTATTGCTAAATATGACAGGTAATGAAAGATATACTGCTGTTACAGGGGGATTTAGCGCCATTTTAAATACGTTACTCAACTATATTCTGATTTTTCATTGGGGAGTAATGGGAGCTGCGATCGCAACTTCTATTAGTTTACTAGTAATGAACTTTAGCAATATTTATTTAGTACACAAGAAGCTAAATATCAAATGTACTGCTATCGGTCTATAAAGTAATTTGTAAAAATACTTTTAACCAATTTTTCAAATAAATTTTAATAACTATTAATTGATAAATTATAAATAAAAAACTATGATTAATATTTCAGCAATTGAGAAAAATACTCAACAGCTAGCGCAAGAATTTGCTACCGCAAAACCTTTCTCTTATGTTGTTATTGATAATTTTGCCGAAGAAGGTAAGCTATATAAAATATTAGACACCTTTCCTGTTCCTGGTGCTGATAATCTCAATAAAAGTAGAGATTATATCTTTGCCAAAAACAAGTACGAAAAAGCAAACTTTAAAGAAGTTTCAGCAGAATGTAGGGAAATCTATCAAGATTTTACTTCCGAACGATTTCAAAAAATTATTCGTCAAATCACTAATCAAAACGTATTTATTGACCGAGAATTTCACGGTGGGGGAATCCATCAAGGTGGTGAAGGCAGCTTCCTCGATATGCATATTGACTTTAATTATCACCCCCTGCACCACGATTGGTTTCGCAACCTCAATATCTTGCTTTATTTAAACCCAGACTGGAAACAAGAGTATGGAGGACAATTAAAGCTCAAACATACGGTGACGGGTGAATCTAGCGAAATTGAGCCGTTATTTAACCGCTGCGTGATCATGTTTACCAGAGACTATACTCTTCATGGTTACGATCCCATATCTTTCCCCCAGGGTACATTCAGACGTTCTATTGCTACCTACGCTTACAACATCGATCCCAATCCGCAAAACTCCCGCAGTACCCGCTGGATACCCGAAACAACTTCTCCCTTCAAGAAAATGATTGGTCAATATTGGCCCAGCTTAGTTAAAGTCAAAAGTACGGTTTTTGGTAGTGCTACAGCCAATAACAAATAAGATCTATTGTTTGTTGACATATGTTGTCGATTAGTGTGTATAATCTTGACAAGACAGCCAATTGAGTTTAATTATCAATAAGCTGTGGAAATGATTAGACTTCTGAAACGAATCTTAAGCAATTACTTGTTGTCTAGGAAGAAGAACGTATCACCATATACATGGAGATCCGCCTTTAATCTACTTTCTTTGGACATTAAAGAAAGAGACAGATAATCTTAATTTGCGATTCATGCATGATATCTAATCTGAATTTGCAAATACATTCACACTGAGGAGATATAGGATGAGCGATCGCCAAGCAGAACCACCCAATTTTGCAGTTGAAAATCAAAACAATTGTCCCGTACTTGCAGTTGAATTGGCTTATCGTTGGGATGTCTATCGTCGGTTACAGGATTTAGAGATAGATTGTCAATGTTCTACTAATAAACCTTTACTGGTAGATTTGCATAGTCCTACAACTGTGGCTCAAGTCTGGAGCGTAATTCGACAATCTAGTGCCGAACGTCATCAGTTGATTGACTGGTTGAATAATTGTTGGTGTGTATCATACGATCATGATAGTATCAGCGATTTTTCTAATTCATATGACTAAAGCCAATAGCGTCGTTTCATCCTTTCACTTAAGTGGCAAACTAACTAAAGTTGACTATCAGAAAAAAAAACTGAAGTACCTTAAGTTAGTTGCTAAACAAGGAAAGTATTGGATCAAAGTTCCTAAAAAGCTCAGAAAGCAAGTATCGGGCTTGCCTCGTGGTTGTCAGTTAGAAATAAGTGGCAAGTCCAAGCAAAATCAAAAAAAAGGTAAGACTAAATATAAAGCTGAAACCGTCGTCTTAGTTTCCCAAGCAACACCAACACCTCCAGTTAAAAGCAAAACAGTTTCCTTATTGCCCATCTTCGATAGTAAGTTCAAGTCTAAAGCTAAAGTATTAATTTGCCAAAAATCTAACTGTTGGAAAAAAGGCGGCAAGAAAGTATGCCAGGAGTTAGAGAGTATTTTAGGCGATCGCGGTTTAATCGGAGAAATACCGATCAAAAAGACAGGCTGTCTCAAACAGTGTAAAAAAGCCCCAGCATTAGTGATGATGCCAGACAAGGCTCGTTACAATCGAGTTAAACCAAAACAAGTTGCCGATTTGGTAGAGAAACATTTAATTGCTGACAATTGAAACAATGAACAATGAACAATGAACATTGAGCATTGAACATTGAACATTGATAAAGACTAAATGGTAAACGTTAAATCTGACTTAAATCGAGCTGTTGAAGAAAATCAGTAAATGCCCATACAGCGTGAGCTAAATCAGTATTTTTAGGAGTTGCAGCAGCAACAATTCGCTGCAAAGGTTGGGGTAGCTGATAGACGGAAACCCCTTGGGGAATATGAAATACCGAGAGCTGAGGTAAAATAGCGGCTCCCGCGCCTGCGGCAACAAGACTGACAATAGTATCACTTTCACGCACCTGTTCTGTTGGCTTAAATTGATAGCCTGCCATAGCAAAATATTGCTCGATTTGTTTGAAACAGGTATTTTGATTAGGATAAGAAATAATGGGCATTGATCGTAGTTGTGTCCAACTCAGATGCTCCTCGTTGGCGATTGCCTGCTGATTTGGCGGAACTAAAACGATGTATTCGTCTCGCAATACTTCTATAGTGTCTAGGTCTTTTGATGTAGGTAGAATTGTAATACCCAGATCAGCTTGACCATCCCACACCACTTGTTCAACCTGCGGACAATCTCTCTCTTCAACAATTTTGATCTCAATTTGAGGATGTTTAAGACTAAACTGAGCCTTGATTTTGGGCAATAATTGAGCTGCGGCTCCCCTAAAAGCCGCGATTCTAACTTTGCCACTGCCCAAACTTTTATAGCGGTTAGCTTCCTGTTTTATATCTTCAAGAGACTGGAATAGGCGATCGCAATAAATCAGGATACTTTCTCCTGCTGGGGTTAGAGTAATTCCTTTTTTGCCTCTAAACAGTAATTGAACACCCAGCTCACTCTCTAAAGTAGCGATCGCATGACTAACTGTAGGTTGGGTTAAATCTAATTCAATAGCTGCCTGGCTGAATTTACCACACCTGGCAACTGCAACAAATGATCTAATCTGAGAAAGTTTCATCTAATGTTATGCGGCTACTTCTTGTCTCAGTATTATAGGTACTGACTAAAGATAGTAGCTAGCTGCTCTTGAATAGTAATTATGGCTTTTATCTATACATATTCTTGACAAGCAATACTAAATTCTCATTAGATATAGCACTTAAAATTAAATCACCAACATCTAATTATTTTGCTCATATTGTATGTGAGTACGATGCTCTTGAAAAATGCTATTGAGGTAAACCTGAGTGCAAATATCATAATCTTGTTTTCTCAGACCGTTTTCTTGGTTCCAATTCTGCATCATAAAAAGAGATAAAGAAGCATTGAGTACTCGATTTAAGTCCCAGTAAGGATGACAGTCAAGATATCTGGAGAGAGATTGGTGTAAATCACTATCAATTTCTGCTTCTAGGCTAATACAATATTCTTGGCTCATGTGATTACTCTTTATCATCAATAATTTGTCGGTTATTTTTATTGGAAACAGTTAATGCAAGCAGATATTTAGCTTAAATTAATTCTAGATAAATCTATATTTATGAGATTAATTTAACGATAAAAATTAAATACTCAATCTAACTAATGATAAGTTACGGGTTATCTATTAATTCTCTAATAATTATTTTTTTTGTCAACATTCAAAATAACTGTAATCTTAGAATAAATAGTTCTCTTACTGCAAAACAACCTGCTTTACTGTATTTTTCACAGAAATTAATTAGTATGTAATTTGCACCTTTAATAGTAGGTGCAAGGGAGTTTCAGAGAAGATCATTTAATTGCACAAAGCAATATAACTAAACAATACGCTGCTTAAAAATCTATCTTGAGCGGGATAAATCAAGATTTCATGAATATTTTTGCTTTGTTAAAACAACAATTACGAAAATTAACTGTCTTGCATTATGCAATTGCATAAAAAAATATAATCTTAAATTTACTGATGCAATTTTGCAAAGCAAGATCTTGCTTTTATAAAAATTATGGTAGTAGAAAGATCGTAATTTTAAACAGAAAAAAAGCAGAAGTTGCTAATTAAAAAATAATATTTTTATAAGCAAAAACTGTAATTTGGTAACTTGACATCATGCTGAAACCAGGATGATATTATTTAAATTCTTTGATTACATCATCTAACATAGCTAAATTCATTTTGAGCAACAAAGCCGATGATCACGAGCAAAAATTGCTATTCTCAATTTAAGATAATAAAAAGTTGAGCTATGCAATTAATTCTATACAGTAAGCCAGGTTGTCATCTTTGTGAAGGATTGCAATCCAAGCTAGAGCAAATCCGCAACATTGAGTTTGAGCTAGAAATTCGCAATATCAGTACTCGCTCAGACTGGTTCGAGGCTTATCAATATGAAGTTCCCGTCTTGTGCCAAAAAATTGCGGAGCAAGAAAAACCCTTGCCGCGCCTTTCTCCTCGCGCTACAGTAGCAAAATTGGAGCAAATGTTACAGCAAAATTTGCGGACATTGGACTAACTTGGTCGCGGCTTTGTGGAAAGCACGCAACGCCGAAGCGTTGCTAAAAAGAAATGTCCAAAATACAATACCGTTAACTGCACCTACCCCAAATAAATATGATGAAGTTGCGCGAATTATTAGCCAAGGTAAACCTTCAACAGCCAGAACACTCCGCCCTGGATTTGGAAGTAAATCGAGTTTGCACCAACTCCCATAGCTGCCAAGAGGGAGATTTATTTATTGGCATGCCTGGAACCAGGGTTGATGGAGGCGAGTTTTGGCGTAGTGCTATTGGACAAGGAGCGATCGCCGCGGTGGTCACTCCTCAAGCGGCAACTAAACAGCCACCCAATGCTGATAGTTGTCTGATTCAAACTCAAGACATGACTGCTGCCTGTAGTGCGATCGCTGCTGCTTTTTATGATTATCCCAGCAACAAGCTTCAGATGGTGGGAGTTACAGGAACAAATGGGAAAACCACCACCAGCCACTTAATTGAATATTTCTTGCTTCAGGGACAACAGACTACAGCAATCTTAGGTACTCTGTACACTAGATGGGCAGGTTACAGTCAAACTGCCACCCACACCACACCCTTCGCGGTGGAGTTGCAGGCGATGTTAGCCGATGCAGTAAAGGCTGGAAATGATTATGCCGTAATGGAAGTAAGTTCTCATGCTTTAGACCAGGGAAGGGTCAAGGGATGCAATTTTGAGGTGGGAGTATTCACCAACTTGACTCAAGATCATCTGGATTATCATCGGGATATGGAAGACTATTTCCAGGCAAAGTCCTTGTTGTTTAGCCCTGAATATTTATCAGGTAAAGCAATTATTAACTTGGATGATGCTTACGGAAAACGTCTAATTAGCCAGCTAGATCGCAATCGAGTTTGGACGTATAGCGTTAATAATCAGGCTGCTGATTTGTATACCAGTAATTTGGACTATCAACCGACAGGAGTTAAGGGGATCTTGCACACTCCCGTAGGAGAAGTTGCTTTTAATTCTCCTTTGGTAGGGCAATTTAATTTAGCAAATCTCTTGGCAGCAGTTGGCGCAGCGTTGCATTTAGGTCTGGATTTGGACTTATTAGCCAATTGCTTGGGCGACTTTGCAGGAGTACCAGGCAGAATGGAACGAGTTCAAGTTAATGCTAATCAAGATATTAGCGTGATTGTGGACTATGCCCATACTCCCGATAGTTTAGCCAACTTGCTCAAAGCGGCAAGACCTTTTATTAGTGGCAAAATGATCTGCGTTTTTGGCTGTGGTGGCGATCGAGATCGCACTAAACGTCCTTTAATGGGTAAAATTGCCGCAGAACTGTCAGATCTGGCGGTAGTGACTTCTGATAATCCCCGTACTGAAAATCCTGAACAGATACTCAAGGATGTTGTGGCTGGTATTCCTGATACGGTAGAACCAATGGTAATTGGCGATCGCGCTGAGGCTATTGCCACTGCCATCAAGCAAGCGCAACCTGGAGATGGGGTTTTAATTGCGGGCAAAGGTCATGAAGATTATCAGATCTTGGGTACAGAAAAAATTCATTTTGACGATCGCGAACAGGCGAGAATTGCTTTAAGCGATCTGCGAAGCAGTGTCGAAGACTCTCACTTTTAGCAAATATTTCGTCTTGTGGTAACAGAACGTTTCTGTTACCGAAAATTAACAAAGATGGTAGCAACGATGTTGAGCTGTTACCATCTTTGATTTAAAAAGACAAGTAGACTTACGCGAAATCAACTTTTAAACTCTACATATATCCTCAAGCGAGGCACACCCCACCCTACACATGGTTTCTCTGCGTAAGTCCTGGGCAACTAAACTATGAGGCGATCGCTCGAATATGGAGATAAGTGCGATCGCTTTATTTCAAAAATAGTTTATCTAAAATTAACGTGAATTTGGGATAAGCTAAAACCCTTGCTATAAGGTAGATTCAAAATTTATCATTTAGGTGATATTTTACTTGTTCTTAGGTAAAATAAATGGCTATAAAGCTTATGGCTTATGGCTTAGAGCTTAGAGCTAATCTCGCCGACTAATCTTCTTAACCCGAACTGACGTTAAAATTATTTCTGTTTTTTACGTTCTGTTAGAGTAAAAATGTATACTTTGATGTATATTTCAATTTTTATGCCTCAGAGACTGTTTGTAAACAAAAGATTAAGGCAAGATTTGACAAGGAGACAAGGGAGACAAGGGAGACAAGGATAGATTATTTATACTCATTACTTATTACTCATTACTCGACACACTTGACAATTTAATGTTTACTTTACAAACACACTCTTAATAGCTCTGATATTTAGTATCTAAATTATGGAGATTTCTATACCTTCAACTCTCATAAGTGCTTTATTTGGTGGTTTATTTGCCTCATTTTTGAATAACTATTTATTAGAAAAAAGACTAGAAAAGCAAATTGATTTCCAAGCCGATCAGCAAGAGAAACAAAATCAAATTACCATAACACTTAAACTTTATGAACAATATGAAACTCCTGATGCGGCACAAACTCGCGACAAAATGATAGCTTTATTTAAAAAATATGAAGAAAAAAATTTGATTTTTGACTATAGAGAAATGAGAAAAGAGGATAAAAGTCTGCATGAATATTTGCATTTCTTTGAACGGGTATCTATCCTATACAAACTAGGCTATCTTGACAAAGATTTATTTAAGGAAACCCTTGCAATTCCATTTGATGCATTTTACCGTCAGTATATTTCACATTTGATTAGAGACACTAAAAAAGCTAAGAAAGATGAAATTCACTGGATGGCTCATATTGAGTATCTAGCAAAAGTGGTTAGGAATATGGAAATTGAAGATATTGAAACCAAAGCAGATCAATACTTTGTATCGGAATGAAAAGTGTAATCAAATGAGCTGGTAAAATGCGACTGTACAATAAACATACCGCAAAGTTATTCTGATAGCCCTGTAAAAGTTGGAATCTAGAGTGCTAACAAAACGAATTTATATTATGAACCAAAAATTTACTATTCGTTTAGCAAATATTAATGATCTGCCAACATTAGAGGACATTCGGCAGAAAGCGTTTAGACCTGTATTCGCTTCTTTCCGAAACATACTAGGAGATGAAATTTATTCACTAGCACAAGAACCAGAAGACAATAAGCAAGACGAATTGCTTAGTTCAATGCTTGCCCCAGATTCTGTATGGCAATTATTTGTTCTCGAATTATCACCAGGAGTCATTGGATTCGTATCGGTACAACTTGATAACGAAACGAAGATAGGCGAGATTGGTTTGAATGCAGTGCATCCAGACTACTCTGGAAAGGGATTCGGTACTGAAATGTATAAATATGCAATAGAGATTATGAAAGAATCTGGAATGCAGGTTGCCACTGTGGCAACAGGAGGAGACAAAAGTCATATTCCTGCTAGAAGAGCATATGAAAAATCAGGTTTTGATGTGCAAATCCCGAGTGTTTGGATGTGCCAAAAATTGTGACATGAGGATACTACTACCTACTACCTAACGTCAGTTCGGGTTAACAAGATTAGTCTACTTAGGTAGCTCTAAGCTCTAAGCTACTGACGTTACCTACTACCCAAAAAAAATAACTTAGAAGGTATAGTCATTCCTAATAAAAACCATAAGAAAGTATGTACTAGTTATTTCTCCCTAATCCCTAGTCCCCAGTCCCTAATCCCCCGAACAAATTACTGAGATGGTACGGAAATTAATTAGAACGACCATAGGTCAATTAATTAGAATGATTATATATACACCTCACCTCATGTTAATTCAAAACTTCTTCTAACTGATGTTGTTGCCAAAGGGACTGATATAATCCTGTTTCTTGCATCAAAGTTTCATGGGTACCGTTTTGGACAATTTTGCCTTGATCCATGACTAAAATGCGATCGCAACTTGCGGCGGCAGAAAGCTGGTGGGAAATGAAAATAACGGTTTTATTTGCCCTGGCAGGGGATAAGCTATTTAAAATTCTGGTGGCGGTTTCGTTATCTACGCTGGAGAGGGCATCATCTAAGATTAGTACTTTGGCTTCGGTGATTAATGCTCTAGCTAGAGAAGTTCGCTGTCTTTGTCCTCCAGAGAGAGTAATGCCCCGTTCCCCAACTAAAGTTTCGTATTCTTGAGGAAAGGTCAGGATTTCTGGATGAATTTGGGCTTGTTTCGCTGCTTGAACTACTTCATCGGTTTCTGCCAGCGGTTCACCATAACGAATATTATTTTTGATGGTCGTGCTAAATAAAAAGCTGTCCTGCGGCACATAGGCGATCGCTTTTCTCAGGGTAGCTAAATCTAGCTTAGTAACATCACAATCATCTAAGAATAATTCTCCCCCTTCAATATTTAATAATCGTGGAATAGCATTAGCCAGAGTCGATTTTCCTGAACCAATGGAACCAACAATCGCTACGGTTTCCCCTGGCTTAATTGTAAAGTTAAGATCATACAGGGCAGGAACATGTGAGCCTGGATAGGTATAGGTTAGATTGCGGGCAGTAATTTTGCCTTTAAGATCTGCTACAGGAAAAGCGATCGCCTGAGGGCTATTCTTGATCTTGGGTTCGGCTTTAGTAATTGATTCCACCCGATCTATACTTACCTCTCCCTGCTGATATGCCGTGATGGTAAATCCTAAAAGGGCAGTGGGGAATACTAATCTTTCCACAAATAAAACTAAGGCAATAAAGTCACCCACGGTAATTTGACCATTGGCGATCGCGCCACTACCTAACCACAGTAGAATTAATAAACTAATATAAGAGATTCCTTCAATTATGGGGAAAAGTAAATTTCTGGTTCTGGCTAACTTGAGATTTGCCTCTAGTAATTGCTGATTTTTTTGTCTAAATGCTTCTCTTTCCTGTGCCTCTTGAGCATAGATCCGAATCAATGCCATGCCAGACATGTCTTCTTGAATTAATTCACTAAGATCTGAAAGCTTGACCTGAATTTCCTCTTGATAACGTCTTAGTTTGCCGCTAAATAGCTGAACCGTAATTAACATTACTGGATATACGGCGATCGCTAATAGCGTAAGCCGCACATTGATTTTCAACATTACGGGCAAGGTAAAGGTGTAGGCAAAGATAATGTTGATAAAGCTTAATACGGCAAAACCCACTAGACGGCGAATATTGTCTACGTCACTAGTGGCACGATTAATCAAATCTCCTGATGTATTATTCGAGAAATAACCAGGTTCTATAGTTAATAGATGCTGAAAAATTCCTTGCTTTAAGCCAAATTCAACCTGTCTACCCACCCCAAAAATTGAGGTACGGGAATACATCCGAAAACACCACATAATTGCGGCTAAAAGCAATAACCAGAGTGCAGAACGAGATAACTGAGAGAAACTAAATTCCCCCTGCAATTGGTCAATGCTGTCTCGAATCAATAGCGGAATATACACTCCTAAAATATTGACAATTAGAAGTGCGATCGTACCCAACAATACCATGCGCCAATGGGGACGGAGGTAATTGCCTAATTTTTGTAACCTAGAATTTGCCATCTACAAATCTTAACAACTTTTTTGCCGATGACAAACCTGACCCGAGGAGGAATATCCGCCTTACTTCGCTTCATTCATTCCCAGAACAAGTCCTTATCTTTCTGCCATGGGAATATAGGGCGCATTGTGTTCCCCCGTATAAATCTGAGTTGGGCGGAAAATGCGATTTACCGCTAACTGTTCTTTCCAGTGTGCCAACCAACCGGCAACACGAGCGATCGCAAAAATAGGAGTAAATAAGTCACTGGGAATACCAAGTTTGCGATATACTAGGCCTGAATAAAAATCAACGTTGGGATAGATTCCTTTATGACCTAGTTTGGATTCAATAACTTTTTCCAATTCCAGCGCCAAGTCATAATAATGATCGTGTCCTGTTTGATCGAATAATTCTTCGGCTAAACCTTGTAGGATCGTAGCCCGAGGATCTTTTACCTTATAAACTCGATGTCCAAATCCCATGATTTTTTGTTTGTTGGCAATTAATTGCTCTACGTAGGGCTGAACATCCTGAGTTGATTTAATATTTTCTAACATTAATAATACTTCTTCATTGGCACCTCCATGAAGAGGTCCTGCTAGGGTACCTACCGCAGAAGCAACTACCGCATAAGGATCGGTCAAAGTTGAAGCTGTAACCATTGCCGAGAAGGTGGAAGCGTTAATCGTATGTTCTGCGTGTAGGGTTAGGCAGACATCAAAGATCTTTGCCTCTAGAGGATGAGGTTCTCTTTCCGTCAGCATGTATAGGAAATTAGCCGCATAATCTAAATTATCATTGGGCATAATCGCGTCATTTCCCCGTCGCATCTGATGAAATGCCGCCACCATCGTCGGAATTTTCGCCAAAATCCGCACTACTGCCTTTCTAATGTATTCAGGATCGTCTAAAGCCCGACGAGCATAAAACAAACCCAGTGCCGCAGCAGATGTTTGCAAAGCATCCATGGGATGACCAGTTTCAGGACAGCACTTCATCATGTCACGAATGCGATATTTGATCCGACGATGAAGTAGAATATCGGTCTTAAACTCTTCGAGTTGCTTTTCACTAGGAAGCTTACCCCAGATCAGTAAATATGCTGTTTCTAAAAAACTGCCTCTTTTAGTTAGTTCTTCGATCGCAATCCCGCGATACTCTAAAATTCCTTTTTGACCATCAACAAAACTAATACTAGATTTTGTAGCAGGTATGCCTTCTAAACCTGGCTTGTATTCGCAAAATGTTGCTGTCATTGATTTTCCTGAATAAATTTTAAGATAATATATGCTTTGAAAATAGCTTAGATCGAGAATTCGTGGCGGTGGTGAAAGTTACCGAAAACGCGACTGATACTAGATATTGTACTTAATGTATATTTTATCTTCAAATATCAACTTGTTATCAGATAATTGTAAAAATAAATCTTATTGCCTCTAGTGTGCTGTGCGTAATTAAACTGAGAGACTTCAAATGGCACTATAGAAAATGAAATAGCCCTGCATGAATTTAGACTAAATTCTAAATAAATAATCACTTTGCTGGTTTGAAATCATGGCAGATCTTTCAATATTTGAGTAGTATTCTTTTTGGGCAACAATTATAAAATATTGTAGCTGATTGTCACTTTGCGATCGCAAGTCATTAGACTCAGCGCACCCTGCGGGTAATCGCTTTTAGTCAATTTTAGCTGCTTCTTTAATCAATAAAAGACGTCAAGATCTTGCTGATATACTTTTTCACTCATCTTTCTTTTACTTGTTATTTATAGCGTTTCTAAACAGCGCGATTCTGTAAGCCGAGAAAAACATGCGGCAAACTGAATCGCCTTTGTCGACACATCTCGCGTTCACATTCATGAGGTATACCTGCCCACGTGCGGCGGTTGCGGTTGCGATAGCAAGTCGTTAGACTCAGCAAGTCTAAACAAAGGGCTTATCCACATCTACTGCTATATATGGGAGCGAGTACTCTAACCATGTGTGCTAAATTACCAGAAGTTATTCTATTTCACTGCCAAGGATAATCTACCTGTTGTGCTTGCTCATAAATATAAGCAGGTTTTGATGATCGCGGTAACTGCCCTGATACTATTAAATGGGCTATGGTATCGCAAATAACGCGAGTCGCCATTAAGGAAGTAATGTCACTAACATCGTAAGGAGGAGATACCTCAACAACTTCTAATCCACAGACAGGAGCATTCTGCACAATTTTTTTGAGTAAAAATAAAGCTTCGCGGGGTAATAAACCGCCAGGTTCAGGCCATCCCGTACCAGGGACAAAACCCGCATCAATACAATCAATATCAAAACTGATATAAACACAGTCGGTACCATCAAGGGCTTTAGTTAAGGCAAAATCAGCGGCAGCATCTAATCCCATTTCCATAATGTCAGTTACGGTTAAAATATTGCTGGCTCTTTCGCGACAGACTTTTACTCCTGGGCGAGGTACTTGCCATCCGCCGATCCCCAACTGAACCAAATTATTTGCAGGAGCATTTGCCATGTTGGTAGCATGAAACCAAGGGCAGGTGTGCATCCTTTCATCTAGATCTGTTTCTTGGGTATCCACATGACGGTCAAAGTGGATAATGCCAACTTTTTTGCCTCCTAAATGGCGACAAATTCCCCTTACTGTAGGAAATCCAATTGAGTGATCTCCTCCAAGAATTATGGGAAATGCTCCTGAACTAAAAATATGGGCAATCCCTCGGGAAATTTGGTCAAAAGATTTTTCATTGTTAGCGGGAATTGTAAAAATATCACCCACATCACAAAGAGTAATTTGTTCTCGCAGATCAACTCCTAACTCAAAATTATAGGGAGTGTATAGGGCTGAGATACGCCTTATTCCCTGAGGCCCAAATCTAGTGCCAGAACGATAGGTAGCGCCTGAATCGTGGGGAACGCCAACAACTGCCACATCATACTGACCAACATTACGGACATCTTCTAAATAGGGAGCTTTCAGAAAGGTATTAATTCCTGCATAACGAGGTAATTCTCCCCGAGAAAAATTAGGGATAGTGCGATCTCGAATACTTTCTGCCGCTTCTAAACCCCTTTCTAATCCCTGCTCTACTTCTTGTTGCCACCCTGTTAATGGGAGCCTGCGTTCTTTGTCTAAAGCTTGTTGCGCTTCACTAGAATTGTTATCGGGTGCTGTAAATGATTCATTCATGTTAAATCTTGATTTAATAAATTTGCTTTAAATACACAAAACCCAGCAGATGGAGTAAGTATTGTCGCGAAGCACCCTAATATCGCCTTGATCTTTCCCTCCCAGACTTCTTCAGTCATTCGCTTTCCTCGGACTAGCCGCTGAAATTCTAGATTTCAGTCCGCAACCAATAAACTTGGTGAGCTTTGCTATCCAATTCAATTGAGCGAAATTGCTTGATCCAAATCAAGAGTAATCAAAAATACTTTAGTCCATTGAGAGAGTGATATGAGAAGTTGAAAAATTTGATTCCTGCTTAAGAAACTTCAAAAATCTTAATTGGCAGATAAATCTCTTAATTATCAAAGTTACAGCGATCGCTCTAAGTTACTCTATTGCTCTAAATAAAAATAGGGGCTGAAATATATCAGAATTTTATTGAAATTTTCAAACTATTCCGAAATAGTCAAAGTCAAACAGTAAGGCTACTAAATACAAATATCGTTTTAAGAGAAATCAAGTAATTTTTATCAAACGATAACGTAATGTTGTGGTATTTTTATCTTATGAAGACTCATGGCAAATCATACTTGATAGTTTGGAACAATTTATTGATGACTTTATAGAAAGCGTTAATAACTATAATCTTAAAAGAGAAAAAAGTTGTTAGATGATAAATGATGTTGGACAAAGTTGTTATTGCTAAAGTAAACTATTTCATAGATTATTGGCAAGATTTTTTATATTTTGGAAGTATTGAAGAAGAGTTAACACATATTATTGTTTATAATCCCAATGAGCTTTTTAAAGAATTTGCAGATGAAATATCTAGAAAGAAATTGAGTAATAAAGATAATAAGAAGTTTTTTCTAGATTCTATAAATAAATTTATCAACCTCGAAATAGAATCTATAAAACATTTAGAATCTATTCTTATTATAACAAAAATGCAGTTTAACAAGCCTAATTTTCCATATTTATTACATTTGTTGACTATCTTAGATAAAGAATTATCGGACAATAGACTCGGATTAAATTGCATAGAAGAGCTTGAGAAAATACTAACTAACAGCAATGTGTTAGACGATAATATATAAGTCAAAAATTAAAATATTAACAAGTTTATTTATTTTTGAGCTGATCCGTAAAGGATATTCTACTAAATCTATTAAAAAGTTTGTTACTGATATCTTTAATAAAGATACTATTAATCAAATTCCTACAATGTTTCTTGAAAGTTTTGTCAGTCAATCAGGATCTAAGCACATACTATAACTCTAAAGCTATTGATCAAAGATTAGAAATAGATAATCAAATTTTAGAATCACTGCATTGGAAAAGGAGAGCTTTTAATTCATCAGACATAAATGAAAAAATACTATGGTCTTGGGTTGGTATAGAAAACATTTTTGAAGATACAAAGTTAATATTTGATATTATTCCTAAATTTCAAGCTACGATTAATTTATATCAATTTACTTGGAAGCACTTTAGAAAGCTGTATCTTACAGATGAGTTGGGTGAACTTTTTTTTGATGGATTTGATAGACAAAATGATATTTTATCCATGGAACTAAAAACTGCTATTGAAATTGATGAAAAAGAAGTAAAACCGTATTTAAAGGTATGAAAATTCAATTAATTTGCATAATTCACATTTCTTCAAAGCTGATAGCTGATAGCTGATAGCTACAAACCAAAATACTTTGCACATCATCCATCAAATCACCAACGCCTTAGTTTTTAAATCCATAATTTTGTTGGTGCAATAGGTTCGATATCTTCATCCCAACCACCTACTTGATAGGATTGCAATAGCCACAGACTTGCACCATGATTTAAAAAGATTTCAGCCAGGATATCATTGGCTAAACGAGGTAAAAGCGATCGCCAGCTGGTTAGGGCGTTAACGACGGTAGTTACGGGACGATCTGCTAAACGGGTGCCAATTAGAGATTGATAGGGATCTACCCAGTCAGCGCGAGTTTGCCAGGTGATTAATTTACTTTCGATGGCTTTGTTAAGTGCTACTAGACGCTGTACTCGATGGGTTTGGGGATGATCGGGGTTAGCGGTAATCCAGTGCTTTATTTGGGAGTTGCAATTAATTTCGGTTAGGGTCATATTAATTGCCTGATATAAAGCCTGACAAGAATCTTGGACACAGGAATTGGCTGGTCCAACAAAGGTGGCACCTGTACCGTCTCCTGTACGATAGCGCGCCATCATGCGGTCTAACTGATAGGCTAAGGCGTTGAGGGGAAAGCGACGTAAGCCATCAAAGTTATATTCGTCAAAAACATCTAATTTGACGACAATATCGGTAATAGGACGACTACCCAACCAGCCAAACTGGCGATCGCCTGTAAAGTTTGTCCAGTCTAAACTACCTGCAATAATTCCCGTTGTATTTTGGGTATATACTTGGGCATAGCTAATTTTAAACCGAAGTTCTTGGGTGATCGGTTCGCGGATTACTTTTGCTAAACCAAAGGCAAAATGACCAAAAAAGATGCCTAAAGGGGTAAATTCGGCTTTATTACCGCCAATACCGCCAAAAGTATGCAATAGTAGCAGGCGATCGCCCTCTTGATAGGAATTGATTAGTTCTGTTTCTGGTAGGTTACGGGGGTTTAATAGAATTGAATCGATCTGACTTTTTTTGGCTTTGATTCCTCGCCAATATTGATTATGAACATAGTCAGTGGTTTTATTTATCCCCGAAATCACTTTAGCAGGCTGTAGCTGAAATAAATTGCGTGGTGCGATCGCTTTTACGGTAAATATGCCTTGGTGGTTTTTTTCACCATAGATATACCAACCTGTTTTATTTAAAGGGGATTCAGTAATTTGGTCAGCAGTGGCGGGTAAAACGCCGTTGCGATCTGCTACTATCTGGGGAATATAAACTATGTCTGATTGTCCATCAAACTTACCAGTATCAGGATTATAATGACGGACTTTTGCCTGATTATTAGTCATTAATTTGGTAACAGTTACCAGGGCGTAATATTTACCTGTAATTAAAATTGGTTCACGGGAAATATATAAACATGTCTCAGGTTCAGTCATTACTTCTACCGAAGTTAACGCAACCATAACATCATCATAATCTCTGGCAGCAGCCAAGGATTCTAAAGCCTGCACCTGTCGCCAGTGGTTTAAACGTAGGGGATGAACAATTCCCTGGTTAACACTTTGGTATGCTTGTTCGGAAAAGTCAATCCTGGTTTTTACTTGATTGACATAAGCTTGAAGGTCAGGGCGATTTTGCCAACGCAAGTATACCTTTTGACCGACTAGTTCTGGTGCAGCGGGTGCATGGTGGACTTCAAAATAAACTCCGTTGACACGAGAACGTTCTGTTACCTCTGGCAAAATTAAACGTCCTAACCATTCCCCGACAGGTAGATAGTTTTTGGAGTAAGATTGCTTGATGGGATAATAATTAAGTTGATTAAACTTAGCTTGAACATAATTAGCATAATCACTAACTACTGATACAGTTGTGGCTGGATAGTCAGGAACAGCAGCAGGAAAGGGTTCTTCGCCATCATCACGAGTCAGAATGCGTAAAATAATATCTAAAGTTTGCTCTAAATGATTGCAACCATTACTTAAAATAGCTGTTTCATCCAAAGGACCATTTTTAGAATCATGTCCCACTTTACCCAGAGAAATAAAGCTAATCTCTCCCCGACTTTTAGCCAGATTCCAGTTAGACCAACTGACAATTGACCACCTTCTGGGAAACAACCAGGGAGTAAAACGGGCAACCCGATCTTGTTCACCTACTAAATAATACAAATGCTCTACCTGGGCTACTTCGTTATTACCGCTAATCACCCCCGCCAAAGAAATTACCTCAATTGGTGCTGCCAAAACTTTTTTTAAATAGGGAACTGCACCCAAGGATATTTGCCCGCCACCGCTATAGCCAATTAAAGTAATTAAAGTACCGCTTCCTGGTTGATAACCTTTATTCAACAAGCGATTAATAATTATTTGTGCTGTCCCGCGATTGTATATTGGACCATAGCGACTATCTACTGATACCGCCACTTGAAACATATTACGCAGTAAAACCAGCACTTCTAATTTAGATGTCCGTTCAATCCATTGCCAAAATTTAGCGAATGGTCTGCCAATAGTTAAGGGCAGATTGATTACGGAATAGGGAATAATATTCTTAATTAAAATGCGATCGCTGGGTAAAGATTCTTCTAACCGCTGTAAAAATTTTGCCCCGCGAAGGGAATATTTAAAAGAGCTTTTGCCAATCCCATCCAGATAAACTATGTAGTGGGGGGCGCAGGAGGTGGCGTTGCTTGCAGCTAGTTTACACTGAGGAACAGATAAATGAACTGTGTCGCGGTAGTTTCCATACCATCCCGCCCACCAGCCTAAAGCCTCAAAGGGTGCCAATAAACCCGCCAAGACAAAGGCTATACCAATAATTCTGCCACCATCAAGCAGTAGATTAAACAACTGATTTTCAATAAACGAATACCATCTTACCCACCAAGCATTTGCAGGAGATAAAAATGCCACTAGACCCAAAGCTAGTAAAATTAATGCTGCACGCTTAAAAAACTGTTTGTTCACGATTCTTCGGCAGCTTCTCCTAACAAATTGGGTATATCTGAACTAGCAGGGGGAATCGGTAAACCACTATAAAGCATTTGTTCGAGGTAATCTGGTTCGGTAATCAATTCTACCCCTGCAACCCAATCAACTATTTTACTAGTAATACGAGCGATCGCTTTGCCAAAGACGCGCTGGGAAAGTTGCAATACCAACCAGCCCCCCAGACAACACTCAAAAGCCTGCCAAATCTCCAGATCAGAAATTGTACCTAAGCCTATGGCGATCGCCATTAAAGTCCAAATTGATAATATTACTAAAATCGGCATCCCAAAATAGGGAATGACTATGAGAAATCCTAATAGTAAAGGTGCATAACTAAAACCCAAAGTTTTAACTACTTCTAACACTGGCAAGTTCACCTCTAGCAACCATCTAGCAACCAACCAGGTGCTTAAAACCCAAAAATTGTAGTTAAAAACAAATAACACTGCCGCAATTGCCACAGAAAGCACAAATCGTAATGGACGCACCCGATTAATAAATAACATTACGCTTTGTCCAAAGGTTTGTGATAAACCAGCCAGCAATACTACTAAAATACTGGCAAGTAGACCCAGAGGTAAATTGTTAATTAACTCAAAAGTCTCAGGGTTTAATTGCAAGACTCCTAAAACCAAAGTCCAAAAACGATTAATTGCGGTATCTGTGGTAATGGGGATCTCCAACATATTTGCTCATTAAATTAACTAGTAATATCTTGAACAAGCTATCTAGTCATTGTTCATTAAAATACCTATTGTAGGCTGATAAATAACCTAGTGCCGCTTCGCTTAAGTAGGAAGTAGGAAGTAGGAAGTTAAATGCAGTTAGGATTTTAACTGAAATAAATGGTTACTTGATTTACGCCTACCTTTACTAGACTGGTTTAAACACCAAAGTCAATCTTGGTTTTTCCAGACTCCTGCTCACAAGATCAGTAATTAATTAGATTTCAAATATATTAGACTTCTGGCACGAATAATTTTAGACTGCCGAAGGCGGTCAACAATGTGAGAGAAACATGCGGAACCCAAAGAATGCCTTTGTCGCCTTTGTTTGTCATTTGTCATTTATCATTTGTTAAAACTCTACTAACTGAGAGATTTAGCCAAGAAGTCTATTTGAGAAATACTTAAATTAATTAATAAGTTAAATAATTACTTAGTAATATTTAAAAGCAGTTTTGCTTAATTTGAATTGACTTTAAGAGTAATTTATTAAGGTCTGATTTATATTTGCTAAATAGCATTTTTTATCTGAGGTTAATTGAATATCCCAGTATTCGGTAAACAAACGAGGTTCAGATTTGCCACTGAGAACATAGCCTTCGGGAGAAAGCTTAAAATTGATCATCTCGCCATTAATTTGCAGGCGAATGAAACATTTATCTTGTTCCAGCTCTACCTCTAAGGGTACTATCTGAGATAAGCTACAATTATGAACAATATCAAAATTGACTCCAAAATTTCTTTGAAAAATTGCTTTTTGCTTAGTATAAAAAGGTTCGAGGACATATTGTCTCATTGACTGAAAGTCTTTATGTGTCCAATCGTTCTGATATTGAATAAACAAAGTTTCGACTTTATCAAGTAATTCTGTTTTACTAATAAAATCCTGATATTCTAATTCTCTCACTTCAGGTCGAGATGGCACTTGTTCCCATATTTGATCATCTCGACTGTACCAAATAGAATATTTATTTTTAAAAAGAGGATTAATATTTTGAGTAAATTCAATTAATTTACTGTCTTCTATAAAGTTTTTGTAAGTAGCAATATAAATAATAAAATTATATATTTGCCGCCAGAATATCACACCAGATAATCCTAAAATCAATATAGCTGATGCTTGCAGAAAACCTAAAAAGTTTTTTTCTGTAATTACAGGTGGATAATGACTACTTCCTACTCTCCCATAACCTCCACCTCCACCTCCGCCTTCTTTATTATGAACCAAGAAGCCATCTGCATAAAAATTATGATCAGGTTTAATATCAATTAGGTTGTAAACAGAAATTGGTTCAAAAGCTTATTGTTAATGTTTTTAAATTAATAATAGTTATTTTTCTAAATAAATTTGGTGTCACTTAATTATTTCATCTGAAAACTTTCTTTTATATAATTAGTATTCCCAGTTATAAATGACAATAGTCTAATCAGAATTATTTCGCAGATATTTATATGAATTTTTCGGCGTTGCACAGTTATGGAATGATTTCTATAGTTATTATTTTTTCCTTAATTACAAAAAGCTAATGGCTAATGGCTAATGGCTAATGGCTAATGGCTACGAACCTTAATATTAAATATGTCATCTTTCTAATTAGTAACGCCAATTTTTCAATAGAAAAGTGGATGATAACTTATTATAGCTAGTCATCATCCCGAAAGAAATGTTAAAAACCTATGCCAGATTAAGCTGTATAGTCAAGTTATTAACAAAATTTTAATGTATGCAAACATTAATTTAAATAACTTGCTTTAGTTTTATCTCTTCTTCTCCCTTTTCTTGGTTAACATTTCTAGGATTCCAACGCGATCGCAATTCTTCAATATGCATATTTTCTTCATCTTTTTTGAGATGTCGAGGACTACTTTCAAAAGATAATGCCGAAGGTAGTGGTGCAGAATCATATTCTGCTTTGATAAATGACTCTATGTGTGCATAAGCAGGGAGAGTATCATCCGCTAAATTTACTTTTTGCTTTAATGTCGCAGAAAATAAACCTGTACCATCATCAAAGAATCTTTCCGATGTTACTCCATAACTTTTATAAGGATGAAAGGACAGTTCGTTGGCAGCCTGAGCTTTTGCCCAAGAGACATAAGACCAATATTCGCTAAAAGTACCAAACTCATTAGCAGAACGCATCATCAATAACAGCCAATGATCTTCTGATTGATAGTACTCATTGACTTGAGATGCAAAAGAGCGCAGATGTTCTTGTTTAAACCACATATGGTGGGGAATAAAAGTGCCTTCATCATTGGTAAGTGGCTCAACTCCCAGCACGGTTGAAATCCAGCTGTCCCATTTTGAGACAATATCACTATTTCCCCAGCCGTTATGCTGTAATAAAGCAAATGAGCGCTGGATAGTATCTCCTTCCTGATTAATCAAGGGCCAAGCATTTACGGGCAGCAAATCGCTATCCCAAACTACATACCATTCACTCAGATCTTTAATTCCCTCATATGCTCCTAGTTTTAATAGTTGCTGATAGAACCAACCAGGAGTATAAAGAGATTGACCTAAATCCAGTTCTGCACAAATTTTCTCCTTTGATAAATTTCCTGAATTAAAAAAGGTTTCTTCTTCGTGCAGATAAAGACTAGAGGTATGCCAATCCTGAGATTTTTGCTTGAGTATAGCGACCTGAGTAGCGGGAGCAATAACGTGGATTGCTCTCGGCTCGTAGTGAGCGGTAATTCCCTCTAGTACGGCACGTGTATTCCATCGCACCCGATACAAAGGAATTACAAAATCAAAAACTTCAGAAGACATATGTCTATGGTTAATATTGAGGGAACAAAGTTTAAAATTAAACTGCCGATAATGAGGGTTCGATCACAGAACTATCCTCTGTAGGTGCATGAGCCACAGTTGAGGGGTCTTCAAGTCCAACATCACTACAGTGAGGTTCAATGCCCAACCCTTTTCGAGGATAAGATTGACAAATTTCTTGATACTCGGCAACTGCTTGGTCAAGATCTTCACGACTCAAGAAATTCAAATAGTCACATTGACCAATTTGACCCTTTGGTAATGGTGCTGCTAGATTGCCACCACGTTTCTCAAATATTTTTTGTTGAGATGCCCATAGGGTATCAGTTCTATGCATAATGTCGTGCCATAGGCTCAAACCAAAAGAACTAATTAAGCGCATAATACGTTCAAATTGCTCTTTGTTGATCCAGTTCAGGCGATAGCTGAGATATGCTCCAAAACCCATCCCAATAGAAACTGCGTGTCCATGGAGTAAGCCTGCCTCAATCTCAAACCCAGGAGACCAGGTGTGTCCATAGGCGTGGGGACGACATTGGTGAGTCTCATACATGTTGTCGTATTCGGCGGCTACATAACTACGGAGTGCTGCACCCAAAATCTTTTGGGAAAGACCGTTGATTTCTGATTCAGGCTCACAGTTTATGGTGCCAAAGCGGGTTTCAATCAATCTTGCCCCTGCTTGCTCCATGTATTCAAACAATTGTGCGTCTTTGGTAACAGCCATTTTGATGATCTCAATAATGCCATGACGCAACCATCCTTCTTTCAAGGTTTTGAAAAAGAAACGGTCTGTAATGGAGACTACTGGAGGGTGATATGCCCCAAACAGGTTTTTGTAGCCAAAGCCATCACAACAGGTTCGTGGAGAGGGACCAGCATCAATACCAGCTACAATTGAAGTAGAAAGCATGATGTAAGGAGTGTTACGGTGATAAAGAGCGCAGGCTAATCCCCCTGTATCAGCTAATACTCCTCCACCAACAATTAATACAGGTTCGTTACGAGATACCCCTAAGTTTTTGAAATCACCGAGCATCTTCTCAACGGTATAGATTCCTTTGTCTACTTCCATCGCTCGGTAGACCAGCTTCTCTAGTTTAATACCGTGGTAGTCAAAGTAATGTTCAAGCTGTTCGCCAAAGTAGCTTTCGACATTTTGGTCTACTAAGCAAACACATCGCCCATGAGAGATGTACTGATCTCTTAGCATCAACTGCTCAGGGTCAAGAGAATTATCAACAACTTTAACTGAGGTGAAAGTGCTGGAACTTACTACTGCTTCGATTGTCTGGTCGTCTGCGGTGCTTTCAACATAGCCACGGCTCTCTCGATAGCTAGATGTGGGATAGATGGCATGAGGATTTTCCTCTACCAAACGTGCTGCTAAATCCTGATAAAAATCATGCTCACTACTTGCCAAGAGGTAATTTAAGAGTTTGGTATTACCTAGTTCAGAACGGTGGATTCGATTTGCAAAAGTATACCACTCTTTTCCAGTATCAGGTTCAAAAGCAGATAACAACTCCGCCAGTAAACCAAAAAAGCTGCTCAAAGAAAGATTAAGGCAGCTCCGAAGTCGGCGACAGGCTGATAAACCTGTTACTGCACCAGCAGCAGCGAACTCTGCTCCTAAATCGCGAGAGAAAGCTGGACTGTCGATTAATGAAAGTAACAAACTTTTAAACTGCTGGTCACAACAAATAGCTGCTACGGCATTATCTAAACTCTGATATGCCAGAGGCTCACAGTCATGCTTGGAAATGAAAGCCTTAACTGCAGAGGTAGTCTTTGTCATTATTTATTCCGAAAAAAAACGGTATGTGCAAGAATTTTTAGGGTTGTGTAAGTCCCTACTTAAGTTAAATTAACATAGTTGCTCAAAAAAATTAAGAAATTGTTAGAAAAAAAGCTTGTCTGCTATTTTTATGGTATACAGTAATACATTTTGGGCGATTTTTCTGAGGAACAAATGTTCTAAATGGAATCAGCAGCAAGAGGCATTATGATGACGGTATTGATTAATAAAATCGAAAACAATAGGAGTTAAAGCGTAAATCACAGTTATGATGATTTTTTGTACTGTTTTGATTATTCAATACTGATTCCTCATTTGCCTAAATTGGTACCTATCTCATCAATATTAACTAGAAATTGCTATTTGCGCTAAATTATACTTGAACATTTACCTATATTTACTGAGATATACGGCTACAGAGGAAGTATAGCAGCATAGAGTTAGGTCAGGAAAATTTTAGGGGACGAGTCGATCTAATTTTGGCGATTAATCTCAAGATGTAAAAACTGGTAGCTATCAGTATCTCGATTAGATTTGCCAATATATGCCAACTGAACTTGACTAAGGCGATCGCCTTGATAGAACTGAAAGGTCTCTGTAGCACCATCAACCTCGAAATTGGGATTAGTTAATACTGACTGGAGTTCATCTCGACTAGTAGCTTGCTGTAAACCAGTAATAATTGCCTGGGTAGCATCATAGGACATCGCAGTACGCCAATTGACTTGTCCTCCCCATAGCTGACGGGCATCTGCGGTAAAATCACTTGGGGAATTAGTATCTGGTACCCAGGGAACTGATAGCACCATTTGAGCCACTGCTGCTTTTCCTGTGTCAATTGTCTCATGGGTATAGAGACTATGACTCCCTAGTAGGGATAAACGACCTTGGTTTGCTTGAGCTAAAGAAACTGCCTGATCGATTTTTTTGACAGAAGCCGCCAGAAGAAGAGCGTCGGCATCTCCAGCGATCGCTTGTTCAATTACCGTTACGGGGTTAAAGTTTTCTTGCCCCAAGTCACATTCTACCTCAGCTACCTCTCCTCCATTTTGATTAATATCCGCTACAAACTCCGCGGCGAAAGAGCTACTTGCTGAACTACTCGAATCAGTACAAACGCCAATTTTATTGAGGGAGCTGACTAAGGCATAACTAGATAAAGTGTTTGCCAAAAGCGCGACGCTGGGGGTTGTTCGCATAATGTAATCGCCAATACCCGACAACTTAGTACTAGAGCTAGTGGGAGAAATCATGACTAATCCCTGTTGCTGGTAAATCTCGGATGCAGCCAGGGAGGTATTGCTGTCGTTGTGTCCGACTACAGCCAAAATCTCTTGATCTGCAACTATTTGCGGTGCCAATTGAGAGACCAATTCAGGATTGTTATCATCATTGACAATTTGGATTAGCAATTGTTTGCCCTCAATTCCTCCTTGCTGATTAACTTTGGTCTGGGCTTGAGCAATGCCACGTAAAATTTCCCAAGCAACCCCTGGCTTGCTGACCAAAGGGACGCTGACGGCGATTTTGAGGTATTCTTGGGTGATTGCCTGAGTATTATTGAGATAGATGCGAGCTTCAGGATTATTTTTACTAATGCTCAAGGCTTGTTCAAACTTATTTTGGGCTGAGACATATTGACAATTAGAAAATGCCGCGATCGCCTGATACAGAGTAATTTTGCTGCTAGGATCGAGATTGTTATATTTTTGACTATCAGTTAGTAGCTTGTCCCCTAAACTCATGCGAGGCGATTGAATGGTGTTCAACTCCGCACATTTTGCTTCGGTTGGGAGACTGTTGGTTACTGAATTTGTTCTGTCTGGTTGGCGATTAAATTGTCTGACAACAAAAAATAATAAAGGGATGAGCAGTAATAAACCCAAATTTTTAAGGTTGATCCACCTCACAAGATGGGACTTTTGATTAGTGCTTTGAGCTAGGGTATTAGCGGGGGCTAATTGATCGTAAATTGGTGAGTTTTCTAACAGAAGAATTAAATCATCATAAGAATCTTTAGTAGCTAAACTATGATGCTCTGAATTAAACTCTGATAAAGAATTTACTGATAAAGAATTTACATTATTTACTTGAGTAACCGATCTTAAATATTCTTCGCGAATGATATTACCCTGCTGTTTAGAAAGACCTAGTTCTTGTTGTAGGTTTTTAAGATAAGTTTTCTCCTCACTGTTAAGTGTTCCACCCTTTTTTGTTAATAGTCTGATGAGATTTTTGGTATAAAGTAATTTCCTAATCGGTAGGGTCAAATTATCCTGTTTGAACTCTCTAATTAGGCGATTTCTGATGATTTTTTCTACTACAACAGCTTCCTGACCACGAACTATTTTAAGCTGGTATTCCAAAATCAAGTAGAGAAGACTCTTAGTTAGTAAAGGTTGACCTTTAGTCCACTTGATAACCAATTGTGCAACCAGCCTGGGGTCATCGGCGCGCTTCAAGACGTACATCTGTTGCACAAAATCTTCCAAAGACTGTAACAGCCTCTGAGAATATAAATTTGGCTTCATAAAAAATTTTGATTAGATACTTTTATACTTATTTATAATTATCTATATCTTGAATCATACTCATTTTTAAGTAATTTTACCGACAAAATCCGTAAATGTGGGGAGGGAAATTTAATTTCTTTATAAGCTATAGCTAGAGGCTTGCTTGAGAAACATTTCTGCGTAAAGACCATTTTGGGTCATTAATTCGGCGTGAGAGCCAACTTCTACAATACGACTGTTTGCTAATACCACAATTCGATCTGCTAACTGCACCGTGGAGAAACGATGACTAACAAAAAAAGTCATTTTTCCTGCGGTTAATGTCCGAAATTTATCAAACAGCTCATACTCAGCGATCGCATCAAGTGCCGCAGTGGGTTCGTCTAAAATCAGAATCGGTGCATCGGTCATAAATGCCCTCGCCATGCCAATTTTTTGCCATTGTCCCCCCGAAAGATCGACTCCTCCTTTAAACATTTTTCCGAGACGAGTTTGCAATCCTTGGGGTAAGGTTTTAATTACTGGCGATGCACCTGAATCGATTGCTGCCTGTTGAATTCTGACCTGATTCTCTCTTTCGGATAAGTTACCAAAACCAATGTTGTCTTGTACGCTGAGTTGATAACGGGCAAAATCTTGGTTAAGTACACCAATATTGTTATGCAGCTCTGACAATTTGATTTCTGGCAGGGGAATACCGTCGATGGAGATTGTGCCTGAATCTACATTATATAAGCGAGTTAGAAGCTTAAGCAGAGTGGTTTTACCTGCACCATTAAGACCAACTAAAGCAATGCTTTCCCCTGGCTTGACATCTAAATTGAGGTTATCCAGGGTAGGTTGGGCGGCTCCAGGATAGGTAAAGCTCACATTACGCAGTGACAATCCTTGAGTAATAGGCTGGGGAAAAGATTGAGGACGATGCGGATTGACTATCTGCGGTTTAAGGTTAAGAAACTCAAAATATTGCGAGACGTAGAGATTTGATTCGTAGATCTTGGCAATGTTTTCCAAAATAGCAGGCAATAACTGTTGTGCCTGGCTAAATGCCCCTGTATACATGGTAAAGTCGCCAACGGAAATTTTACCGCCAATAGTTTTTACTAAAGTCCAACCATATGCTAGATAAAAGCCGCTATTCACCAAAATTCCTGCTAAACCGCGCATCCTCGTATATTCACTGGCGATCGCTGCCGATTTATGATTAAAATCAGTCCGAATCCCTCGCCATTGTCCTAAAAGGTGGGGACCCAAATCAAACAACCTAACTTCTTTGGCAAATTCGGGATTAGTTAAAACTTGATGGATGTAGTTTGATAAGCGACAGCTTTCTGTCTCCCTGCGAGTCATCCAAAAACGTCTGCCAGAGTAAATGATGCTGGTACCAAATGAGGGTAAGGCGGTAACTAAGAGTAAAGGAATAATTGCTAAGTTAAACTGCAACAATAAACCCAGCAGGCTGATTAAAGTTACTCCCTGCCCAAAGATAGCAGTAAGGGTCTGAATTACTCTTACTGGATGATTGCTACCGCTATTTTGAGCGCGGGTTAGGGTGTCGTAAAATTCTGGGGATTCAAAATGAGCCAGATCGAGCTGGGTAGACTTTTCGAGTATGACATATTTAGTATGGAGGTCGAGACGATCGCTAAATACTTGACTGATATAAAGACTGGCTTGATTAGAAATTGCTCCTAATAAGCTGACGCTAAACCGCATCGCTACCAAAACAATCAGCGACCGCCAAACAAAGTCATTATTACCCCAATTGGCAATGACCAAATCTATAATCGCTTTGTTAATTACCAGCATCAAAGCAGGGATTGCAGACTGCAAACCTTTAATGGCTAGGGATAAGATTAAATAAAGGGGAGTAGCTTGCCATACTAAACTTAGCAGCAAGCAAATATTAACCAGGATTCTTTGGGAGCGCCTTCTAGAAGTTGTCAAAGAGTTTTGAGATCGTTATCAGCTTACTTAATGTAGCTTATTTCCCTTAATCTCTCTTGATTCAGTTTGTCTTCTTATTCAGGTTAGCTGGTGGTTTCACTTTGCCAAAAAGTTCAGGATAAATTAATGGCATCAGTTTATCTAGAGTCAAATTAATCATGTGTGTACCGTTGCCATAGTGCCATAATTCCTCTATTTCGTATACATCTCCTCACACCTCTAATCATTAGGAAACATCCCCATAAATGGTTGTTTTTGGTTAAGGCAAATTAGATATTTTGCTCCTCTGCCCATTGCTTCAACTCCTCTAAAAATGAAAGCGTTGTTCTGCCAAAATCAGTAATCTCGTAAGTTACGGCAAAAGGTCTGGTATTAATTACCTCTCGCTTTACTAAGCCATCATTCTCCATCTCTCTTAGTCTTTGAGTTACCATCTTTTTGCTTGCTCCGCCGAGTTGACGAGCAAGATCGCTAAAACGAACAGGGTCATCCTTGAGATGCCAAAGAATAGAGCCTTTCCATTTTCCGCCGATCAGTCTCATTCCCCGTTCGATTGGGCAGGGTTCAAGACAAGGTTCAATTGCCTGCTTACGCCCCAGATTGTCGGTTTCAATTTTAATTTTGTCACTCATTGCTCACCTGGTTACTAAAAGTATACTGGTTGACTATAGTAGTTTGATTTTATATCTTTCAGTTATGGCAGTAACGAATACCAAATTGATCGGGGCAACTAATGAACACTCTGCTTTTAATTTTAGGCAAAGAAACTAACGAATTTGCTAAAGGTAACTACAATCAAAGTCTTTTTAAGACCGCAGTAGAAACTTTGAGCGATCGCTATGAAATTTTGACTACCATTGTTGAAGACGGCTACGAAGTTCCAGAAGAAATCGCTAAATTCAAGCAAGCTGACGCAGTAATCTTTCAATACCCAGTTTACTGGTTCACGATGCCATCAACCCTAAAGCAATATATAGATGAGGTCTATGCTTATAGTGAATTTTTTGCGTTTACTGCTGGTGAATATGGCTCTGGGGGACTGATGAAAGGCAAAAAGTTCATGCTTTCTACTACCTGGAATGCACCGATTGAAGTTTTTAATAATGATAATCCGAATAGCTTTTTTGAAGGGCGATCGGCAGAAGAAGTATTACTGCCGATGCGTAAATCTCAGGAATATTGTGGTTTAGAGGAGTCACCTCATTTTTCTTGTCATAATATCGTTAAAAATCCTCAATTTGAGTCCGATCAAGAGCGTTATATTCATCACCTAACCAAAGTTTTTCTCGGTTTTAATCCTTCTAAAAATGCAGACGTTCCCAAAAGTATTATCTCAAGTCAGTAATCCTGACTATGTTTAATTACTCCTCAAAGAACACCGATCAATTTAGAAGCGAGCAAACATTGTGACTAAACAACCAGACATTCATCTTTATACAGCCTCCACTATGAACGGCTGGAAGCCAGTAATTTTTCTGGAAGAAGCCGAAGTTGAATATGACTTAACCTATATTGACTTTTCTAAAAAGGAACAAAAGTCAGATTGGTACATGAAGCTTAACCCTAATGGACGTATTCCAACGATTGTAGATCGAAGTAATGACGATTTTGCCGTGTTTGAGTCGGGTGCAATTCTTTGGTATTTGGCGGAAAAATATCAAAGGTTTCTCCCTCAAGACCAAAAAGCTCGCTCTCAAACCCTGCAATGGCTAATGTTTCAAATGGGTGGCATTGGACCAATGATGGGACAGGCGATGTACTTTCAAAGAATTGCCGAACCCCAAGGACATCGGGATAAGTTTGCCATTGAACGATATGTAAATGAATCCCGCAGACTACTCGAAGTATTGGAAAAACAGTTAGAGGGTAAAAGCTACTTGGTAGGAGATGAATTCACCATTGCCGACATTGCTACTTATCCATGGGCGAGAGCTTACTATTGGGCAAAGGTTTCTGTAGAGGGGCTAAACAACCTTCAGGCTTGGTTTGACCGTATTGACGAACGACCTGCTACCCAAAGGGCTTTAGAAAAACCTAAACCCGTACCTGCATTTTTTGGTCGAGGTGATATTGAGACTACCCTAGCTTCTAATGCAGACCGATTTAAAGACAATTAATACACCCGACTTCAATCGTAGTAACCAATAAAAATTTAGAGATAAAAAAGCAAATACTATGAGCGAAAAAATATACACTGTTGCCGTATTGAAGGCTAAAACAGGTAAGTTTGAAGAGCTAGTTACGGTTTTAGAAGAGTTAGCACAACAGACTCGCCAAGAAGTAGGGGCGTTGCGATATGGGTTTTATCGCGACCAAAAAGACCCAAACACCATACTCTCTTTTAAAGAATGGCAAGATGCGGATGCTGAATCTACACATTGGGAAACACCCCATCTTACCTCGGCGATTGAAAAATTCAAGAACATTTTAGATGGCGAACCAGCGATCTATAAAAGTCATCAAATCATCTAAGTTTGCTTGATAAATAAAAATATTTCACAAGAAAGGAGATTTCTAATGAGTAAAACAATTTTAATGACAGGTGCAGGTTCGGGATTTGGTAAAGGTACAGTGCTGGGGTTGGCAAAAAAAAGTCATAAAGTAATTGCTACCTGTGAAAATTGGCCTCAGGTTACTCAACTGAAAGCAGCAGCACAACAAGAAGGTGTGAAAATTGAAGTCGCTAAACTAGATTTATTGAATAAAGAGGAACGGGAATTTATATTTGAGAAATATGCCGACGAAATCGACATTTTAGTTCCCAATGCAGCTACTGGCGAAACGGGCCCCATTGCTGAAATTGCTGTAGATCGAGTACGTCGTGTATTTGAGGTGAATGTCTTCTGCACCTTAGAGTTCATACAGCCCTTCGCCCGTCATTTTGTCAAAAAAGGCCAGGGAAAAATTATCATTACTTCTTCCATAGCAGGTTTTTCCACCTTTCCATTTCTCGCACCCTATTGTGCGTCCAAGCACGCCCTCGAAGCTATCGTACAGTTGATGCGGGAGGAAATGGAAGGTACTGGAGTACAGATTGCCACTATTAACCCTGGACCATTCCGTACGGGCTTTAATGATCGTATGTACGATACCCTCGACCAGTGGTATGACCCCAACCATAACTTCACCCCTGAGAAGCCCATTCGTGATGTACAGCGACTATTTGCAGGTAATGATTTGCAACTCGACCCGCAAGGAATGATTGACTTTATGATCGAGACTATTCCTCAAGACCATCATAAATTTCGCAATGTCTATCCTCCGCGTTTTATTGAGGATATAAAGAAGTATCAGGAAAGCTTGTGGGATATTTAAGAAAATATAGCTGATTCTCTGCTTTTTCAGACCATGCATGAATGATGTGGGCTTTCATCTTCTGTAAATTTTTAATAGCATTACAGTTGGGAAACATCCAAGAGCCAACATTAGTAAAGCTTTTGACGAGATCGCCATAACATTCTGCATTGCCTGCAATACTTGATATGTATCCTACAGGTTCTAAACCTAACTCGACTAAAATATCAAGTCCTGCTGCACTCAGACATACAATTCTCGGAGCAGAAGACTTCTTTGATTTTATTACCTGTCCTGTAAAATCTAATACAGCTAATTGACTCATCGTTTTTGATAAGCATTGAATAGCTGTAAAGTTTGACAACAGATTCTTTTAAATTGCTCTTGAGCTACTATTTCGGGCTTAAACATTCCCGAAAATTCCCAGTATCCTACGGTAGAAAATTGCCATTGCTCTTGATAAGCAGCATATCCTGAAAGCCGAATACCGATAGCCTGATAATACTGTTGATTTAAGTCTTGATGAATTTTAAGCTGCATCAAAACGCTCTGACACCGACAGGACAAATTAGCATCAGGAAAATGAAAAGCAATATCAATTGAACTAGGATCTTCAAACTTTTCAGTTTCCTTAGTTTGAACCCAGGGTTTTAAATCGGCAAGGCATTCAGGAAACTCGATTCTAAACAAGTGTACAATTGCTTCTACCTTGCTAATCATTGCTAAACTTTTGACCTGTTCAAATGCATTCATTGACTATGATCCTTTTAAAGACTAATTTGCTCTATCCACAGATTTCTGTGTCGCTGGGGATTTTTTGCTACTGAATTTCTGATTTGAACAATCTTTTGAGTTTCTAGCCAACGATCTGACAAAATCATGGTCATTTTTCGCAATTGACGTTCAGATATTATTGCTTTGGTAGATTTACGTTTTGATTGACTCATAACTTTTATTCAGTGCTGTTTTGAGAAATACTATCAGGCTTGCTATAAAGCCAATTATCAAACTAGCTGATTAACTCAATCCTTCTTAATCGTTGGGTTTTCTTGAGATAAGTAAAAGGCTACTGATACGTCATTTATCAACGCATCAGCAGTTCTTAAGTCACAAAATGATACATATGTTGGAGAATTCTGCGTCCATTCCCATAGCATTTACCTGATTGACACCTAAAACTACCCTGAGGCTCTATTCAGAATAGCAAGGACGTGACACTGCCCTGGTTCGGGCAATGCCGATCTCGCCCGTTATACATCAAACATGGCTGGTAACTTTCGCATTTTATGCACAAAATCAATATATCTCTATTTTGGATTTTATTGCAATTAATTTTCAATAACTGTATGATTTTTTTAACATTACTTGAAAAAAAGATCATGACTAATAAATATGCGTCGGAGCTAATAAATACAGCCAAGGCTATGATGGCTGAGGGCAAAGGCGTTTTAGCTATGGATGAAAGCAACGGCACCTGTAATAAGCGATTTGCCAAATTGGGTATTGCCACCACGGAAGAAAATCGTCGTACTTATCGAGAATTAATCCTAGCTGCTCCTGGTCTAGGGGACTATATTAGCGGGGCAATTCTGTATGATGAAACCATTCGCCAATCTACAAGTGATGGCGTGTCTTTTGTCAAGGTGATGCAAGACGTGGGGATAATCCCAGGGATTAAGCTGGATACAGGGGCAAAAGACTATGCGGGACACCAAAATGAAAAAGTAACGGAAGGCTTAGATGGTTTGCGCGGTCGCATTGCCGAATATTACGCCATGGGGGCTCGGTTTGCTAAATGGCGTGCGGTAATTACCATTGGCGACCTGATTCCCAGCGATGGCTGTATCGAAGCAAATGCTCATGGTTTGGCTCGCTATGCAGCCTTGTGTCAAGAAGGGGGCTTAGTGCCAATCGTGGAGCCTGAAGTTTTGATTAATGGCGATCACACTATTGAGCGTTGTTATGAAGTAACTCAAAGTACTTTACAGGAAGTTTTCCGTCAGCTGTATGTGCAAGGAGTAGCTTTCGAGCAAATGATTCTTAAGCCTAGTATGGTAATTTCTGGCGATCGCTGTTCTACTCAAGCGGATGTGGAACAAGTAGCAAGCCAAACTATTCGTTGTTTGCTCAACACTGTACCTGCTGCTGTGCCTGGTATCGCTTTCTTATCAGGCGGACAAAGTCAAGACAGAGCTTCGGCTCATCTTAATTATATGAACGCTAACTTAAGAACTCAATTTCCTTGGCGTGTAACTTTTTCCTATGCCCGTGCTATTCAACAACCAGCACTCGATCATTGGCGTGGTCAATCAGAAAATGTGTCCCAAGCTCAAAAAATACTAGTGCATAGAGCAAAGCTAAACAGTGCAGCTAGTGAAGGTAACTACAGTAAAGAAATGGAAAAACAGCTTGTAGCAGCCTAAATCTAGGAATTTAATGACTAATACAAGCTACTTAAAATTAATATTCTCCTCAAATTATAAGCGGTAACGAGTAAATTTATTACTGGTTGCTGCTTTTCCTACTTAATGAAATCGGTAAATCAAAAGTAATGAATGAAATAACAGGCAAACAATCGTTAGTTTCTGTGGTTTTACAATCTAATCTCAGTGATAATTTATCGTTTCAATTTGTTTGGTTGATAGTGCGGCTTCTCGCTGGCTTATTGGCTGTAGATACTTGGTTAGATAGATTATTAGCTAGTAATAAAAAATGATTGGCAGTGTGTTTTTCTGTAATATGATGTTAACCCTAGGAGTAGTTATCTGCCCTCTGTTACTAATTGTGATGTTTAGCTGGTTTTTGAGATTAGCAATTATTGAGATCAAGAATAAAATTATCAAACGTCAACAATGGCATTCAACACCCTGTCCTGGCTGTATCTATTTCATGAATTGTCGAGAATTACAATGTGCAGTTAATCCATGTCAGGTTCTGACTAAAAGTGCCGTTGACTGTCGCGATTTTCAAGCAGTTGTGGGAGTCCGAGTATACGATTACAAAATCAAAAATCATTACAGAAACTAAGAAAAAACTAAATGACTTCAAATTACTCTAATTTAGCTAATGCTATTCGTGGAGTTTGCGAGCAATGGTGTCAAATAAACGGCTATAGCAATCTTTTTGTGCGTAATGGTGAATACTGGGCTTTTCCTCCCCATGGTGTAATGCCAGTTTGTTTGAAAGAGGCGATCGCACCTGAAGAGAAATATGCCCAAGAGGTGAAAATAGGTCGAGTTTCGATTACGCTAATGCCCGATGGCTCGTTTTATACAGAAGGGTAATCGGATCTGGCTCTAGATCCCCCGCATCTCTCACCTTCAAATTAATTAGACTTTCTTAGTTTCTATAGATAATTTTCCTAATGCGATCGCGGAGCGTACCCTTCGGGTCATAGCAATATTGATCATTGAGAACTTAATAGAGTGATCGCTTCTGTGCCGACTAAGATCGCGCTACCAACTTCATCAAAACGAAAAACCAGTACTAAGCTCATTGAAAACTTGATAAAGCGACAATGCGATCCCTAGCCGAGCGATCGCATTGTCGTAGGGTGGGCAAAAATATAAAAGACAAAAAAAGTTTTAGTCCCAGCTCATTGTCCACCGAAACAATTAACTCTTAACTCAAACGGTATCGTCTGATATTTCTGTACTATTTTATTGTGATCGCCATCTAATAATTGAGAACGGGATAAAGCGATCTCATTTGAACAAGGATTGAAAATTTAGAGAGCGCTCGCATTAGTAAACTTTCAAGAAATTAAATATAGAAACCGTCGATGTTGGCGATCGCTTTATATGTTTAAGAATCTGTAATTCTACATCCATATCCATTGCACTCTCTGCCTCACAGCTTCTCAAAAGTTTTTCTATTGTAGTTCAAATCTCGGAAAGTGACAGGAGAGGGATAGACTAAAGCGCTCAACTCTTTTCATGCAGTCAAAAGATAGCAATCAATATTTGGCACAATAGAGACAAGCATCGTATTCCATACCTCTTGGAGTTTTAACGTCAGATTTCTCTTAAGAACGCAATCAAGATAAAAGTTTCAGATTTCAAAGTAAATGCAATATTTTAATTTATTTGCTAAATATAGCCGAATTTTGGTACGTTCTTTGCCTTTAATTTGGCAGGCTGCTCCCAAAGAAGTTACTTTTCTAACTTTCATGACCCTCGTACGAGGTATCATTCCTGGTTTCAGTATTTGGATTAATAAACAAATAGTTGATGCTGTGACGAGTGGTTTAAATTCTCAACAGCTAGATAATTCTAGAAATTTATCTTATCTAGTTTTTGCTTGGGTATTAGCTATTTTGTTACAGAGTATTTTAGAACCATTTCATGACGCTAGTTTTAGAAATACCAACGAAAAACTTTCCAATCATATAAATCTGTTAATCCTGGATAAAGCCAACAGTTTCGCGGATTTAATTTATTTTGAAGACACTAATTTTTATAATGAGCTTCAATTAATTGAAGAGGAAGTTAATCGGCAACCACTAAATCTGATAATGTTTTTTGGCAATGGTTGTCAATATTTACTTAATCTCATGACGATGCTGATTTTGTTATTGCCTCTGGGGTGGTGGATTCCTTTATTACTTCTAGCTACATCATTTCCCAAGGTTTATTTCTCCTTTAAAATCCAATGGGATATTTGGCAAACAATGTCGAGAAAAAGCCCTCAAACTCGAAGAATGAAATATTATTCTTCAGTACTATTAACAGATACCTATGCTAAAGAAGTGCGCTTGTTTGGATTAGGTTCTCTATTTAAGCAACGTTATCAAGAAGCCTTTGCTGATAAATATAGAGCCATGCGTAAAATACGAGGCAAGCAAGCTTGGAACTTAAGTATCTGGGAAATTTTGAGTGCTGGCGGTAATGCGATCGCTTTTTATCGGGTAGTTATAAGAGCAGTAAATAATCAAATTACCGCGGGGAATGTACTACTATTTATTCAAGCTTTAAACTACATTCAAACTAGCTTACAAGTCTTATTTGGTGAATTTTTTAGTTTGCAAGAAGCTTTAATTTTTATGGAGCGTCTGTTTAAATTTTTAGACAGTAAACCAACTATGGAGCTTATTTTTAGTGACAAAAATATACCTACTCCCATTGCATCAGGAATTGTCTTTGACAATGTATCTTTTACTTATCCCGATGGCAGACTGGCATTAGATCGAGTTTCTTTTACTCTCAAACCAGGTAAAACCGTAGCTTTGGTAGGAGAAAATGGTGCGGGAAAAACAACTATTATCAAACTGTTAGCTCGACTTTACGATCCTAGTGCTGGTCAAATTTTCATTGATGGTATCGACCTAAAAAAGTTAGATTTAAATCAGTGGCGACAACAAATAGCGGTAGTGTTTCAAGATTTTTGTCGTTATAGTTTGACAGTTGGAGAAAATATTGCCTTAGGAGATTTAACTGCTTTTGAGGAATTAGAAAAATTAAAACTGGCAGCTTCCAAAGCAGGAATTGCCGAGAAGATTGATCGCCTAGAACATAAATACCAAAACTTATTGGGCAAACAATTTGACGGGACAGAACTTTCTGGAGGAGAATGGCAAAAAATCGCTATTGCTAGAGCCTTTATCAGAGAAAAGCGATCTCAACTGTTAGTTTTAGACGAACCCACAGCAGCTTTAGACCCCCGCAGCGAATACGAAATCTACAACCGTTTCTCAGAATTAGTCACGGGTAAAACGGCAATTTTAGTTACTCATCGTTTAGCTTCCATATCCATGTGCGATCTGATTATGGTTTTAAAAGCTGGCAAATTAATCGAACTGGGTACTCACCAAGAATTACTGCAAAAACAGGGGGAATATGCTCATCTGTGGCAAATTCAAGCTCAAGCATACCAAATTTAGCTACTTGCCAACTTCTAAAAAACGAGAATAGTAATTCGATACCTTGATTTTAATTATTATTTACTTAAAGCAATATACCGTTAAAAAAAATACCCAAACCTTGAGAGAGTTCTACACCTTTTCCTGGAAGAATAGCGAGGGTTAACATCTTAAATATAAGTTTTATTGTTGCTGAGATTGTTGTTTCACAAACCAACCAAAGGCAGCACTTGTGGGATACATAATTAGGGAATAGATTGCTGCAGGAATTGCCATAGCGGGCAGATTAAGCCATGTCGGACTGCTAGCAATAGCGATCGCTAAAGTGCCATTTTGAATCCCGACTTCAATAGTAATTGACTTGGCACGGGGTCGATCTAACTTGGCAAGAGTAGCAATTTTGTATCCTAAAACCATCATGACAATATTTAGTGTGAACGTCACCCAGCCAACCTGCAAGAAAAAGCCCAGGACATTTGCTCGTTCCTTGAGAAGTAAACCCATAATAATCAATGTCAAAAAGAACAAAGACAACCATTTGACAGTTTTTTCAACCTTAGCTGCAAACTTTGCTTGATAACGATGCAGCAGCATACCGAGACTAATGGGAATCAGAGTAATGACAGCAATCTGAATAACTGTTTTAATAAAAGGCAACTGCAAAGTAGTCTCTTCCCCTAAAAAGTTTTGCATAGACAGATTAACTACTAGAGGAATCGTAAACACCGTAATCAGACTACTGATTGCTGTTAGGGTAATCGAGAGAGCGACATTCCCCTGAATAAGATAGACAATGATATTGGAAGTTGGACCACCAGGACAAGCAGCGAGGATCATAACTCCGATAGCTAACTCAGGAGAGAGTGGAAAAACTGTCGCCAATCCAAAACCGACGATGGGTAACACAATAAGCTGAGCAAGAAGACCGACCATCACAGCTTTTGGTTCAACAATAACTCGTTTAAAATCATCTAATGTTAACCCTAGCCCCATACCAAACATGACAATAAATAGTGCTAAAGGAAGAAAAACTGTGCTGATAAAATTTGACTCCATAACTCCATTCACACAAACAACTATATCTAGCTTATTAAAATATACTTTAGAAGCTTGGCAAGCAGAAGGTGAATCTATCCCCGAACTTAATACGCTTCAAATTACTTAAAATCTGAACTTTAGTATAGAAATGCGATCGCACTTCACCGCATAATTAAATATTGCATCTGGAAATTTAATTTATAATGTGAGCCTAAATAGCTTTAGTTCTCTGTCTTCAAAGAAGATAGCAGCATATTGACCAATGAATTTAAGACAGCGATCGCCCCATGGCATAATATAAAGAGGCATCTCTGTCCATTCCTTCTGCTTGAAGTTGTAAGGCGCGATCTCATTTCACTACATAATCAACGCGACAGCGATCGCATTTCACCACATAATTTTTAAAAGCAGCGATCGCAATAAAAAATAATTACAAAATAATTTTGAAGTTAATACTGTGCTAAAAATTATGTTTGTACATTACAATCATATGCACCATGAATAATAACAGTCGTATATTGACAATTCTTTCAATCTTTCATTGTATACTAGGAGGAATTGGCATAATAAGTTTGGTCTTTTTATTGTTTTTATCTTGGTCAATATTTTCAGATTCTGTCAATCCTGTTTTGAATATTATTGTATCTTTATTTGGATTAATTTTTTCTATTTGCTTATTCTTATCTGGAATTTTTATATTAGCAAAAAAAAATTATTATTTTAGTCTTATTCTTGCTTGTATAGAAAGTATATTTTTAATACTCCCGCCATTAGCTATATTAGGATTAGTTACTGTTTTTATCTTGACTCAAGATTCGAATAAAATTTTATATAAATTGAAATAAATTTTTATGATTTCAATATGAATCATAATAAAAATAATCGAGACTGTGTATTCTGCGATGCTAAATTGCTTCCTTGTTATTTAATTTCTGCCTAAATTCAACGCCATCATACTTCAGGTCTTTTAACTCAATTTCTTGATTTCCAACTAAGTATTTTTCAAAAAAGGTCAAGTGATAATTGGTAATAATTTCACGAAATTCGTATTTTTCTCTTTTACCTATTTGATTCAGAATATTTGCTTGTCTTGCTATAAATAGTGCATCTGAATAGCCTATGTGTTGAGTATCATCTAATGTCACTATATACGTATCTTTTTTATTGTATATATAAGTCGTTCTAGAAATATTTTTTATCAGATGGGTACCTAAAAGCATAAAAGGTGTATTAATATCTTGATACAAAAAGTCGCCGCAAGTTGCACCGTCGATATTTATTCCAGATACAAATCTCCGATCGTTTAAACAAGTCTGAGCCGCGGTTGTTCCTCCATAAGAATGACCTGTTATACCAATACATAAATTGAGCTTTAACTTGTTGTTAAATATTGATTCTATTTGCCCTTCATTTAAAGTCTCTAATTGGTCAGCAACAAAAATAGAATCATCTACCCATATCTTTACGTTGTTAGTTAAATCATCATTGTTTCTTAGAATATATTCTGCTGTTTCCATTGCTTTGCTGTCTGAATAATATTCTTTTGTAGATGCTGCAAATATTTTTTGTAAGTATTTTAAAGAAGTAATAGATTTCAAATTTTTCTGGATAGCTTTATCCATTTTTATTACCTTGCCATCTAAATATTTTACACCTGAAGCCTCATAAGGATGACCAATAGAAGCAACTATATATCCAGAACTAGCTAAATCCGAACATAATATTGTACTCTGCATTGTATAACCACCATAACCATGGTTAAAAATAATGACTGGGTACTTATCTTTACTTGATGCAATTGGTACATTTTTATAACAATTAGTCTTAACTTTTGCGACATTTTTTGAGATGAGTCCAAATGTCATTTTGCTCAGAGCCTCTAATGATTCTGGAGCAGAATAAGGCGCGCTATCTTTATTCTGATTACTTTCGGCTGGATAAAAAATAGTTACAGGGATTTTTCTAAATGCGTCATCTTTTTCAAATGAAAATACCTTTTTTCTACTCTTATCAGTAAAATCTAACTGTGTAATGCCTACAATATATTTACCTAATGGTTTTGGTAGTTCTTTCAAATTTCCGAATAAAAATCCCAGCACAATAACCATCCTAAAGTAAGTGATTATACAATTCGTAACCTGACGGATCGCTTTAATTATATTTTCTAACTTTTACTTTTCACTAACACTTCAGATTCTTTTTGACGTTGTTGCTCTTTTTTAATTCTTGTAGGTTGAAAATCCTGTAACAATCCCATCAAAGCAGGAATTACCGTCGGAGTTAAGAAAGTAGAGAGAGCTAAACTAGCTGTAAGAGTAATACCTAAACCTTGATAGAGTTCTGCGCCTTTACCTGGAAGCACTGCTAAAGGCAACATACCCAGTACAATCGTTTCTGCCGACATAAAAATGGGACGCAAGCGATCGCCTACGGCATAATATAAAGAGGCATCGTATTCCATATCTTCTACTTAGTTGTAAAGCGCAATGCCTATATGCGAAGCGGTATCTTTAGGGCGAGATCGTACTTCACCGCATAATCACAAGAAATAGCGACTAAATAGATAAAGAGTGATATGGCTTTAACTAAAAAATCGAAATTGAGAGAACCGAAACTTTCGGCTTTTGAATTTGTAAGGATCAAGCCATCTATTCTTTTAGAAAAATGGGTATATTCTTACAGTGGATATTATGAAGAACTCTAGTAGAGCGAATTATCTTAGAAAAAATAGCAACTTCAAATCAACTTATTCGCTCGCAAATACAGTGGGGTTGGAGTCAACTTGAGTATCATAAAGACTGCATTCCAATCAAACAACTTGCTCAAACAATTGGCTGGAGCGATCGCCACTTTGCGACCTGTTTTCGTAACCAAATCGGCATTACTCCTAAAGCAGCAGCAAGACTTATCCGATTTAACTATGCTCATGAGCTTATAAAAGCTTCAGATTCCCACAGTCTCGTGGATATTGCTTCAATATGTGGATATAGCGACCAAAGCCATTTTACAAGAGAATTTCGTTCCAAGCTGGATTACATGGTAACGATCCCAATCCTCAATTTTTAGTTTTTTTCAGCGTACCCGACCTAGATATAGCGATCGCACGAGTGAGAGAACTGGGAGGAGAAATAGACCAATCAGGAAATGATGAACCTGGTTTTGGAAGATTTTGTTCTTGTCGTGATCCTCAAGGTATTCTTTTTGGTCTGCATCAGCCTTCAAAGGTCAGAGAGACCCCGCCGCGTCCGTCACGAGTGCCTGAGAACCAAGTTCAGGCAAACGGCGCTGATGCGCCATCGTCTGCGAAGCACAAAGGGCTTGCCCGCATGTGTGGGGAAGCGAAGCTTCCCGTGACTTGTAAAGCCCTCGATGTCGCCCGCAGGTGGCGACATTTAAGAGGGGCGTAAAACGACGGGGCTGACATCACGACTTCGTCAATCTGAAATAAGCCAAGATATTTTATGGCTCAATTCTAAAACGTTGAAATTAGTGTAAAGCGATCGCTTTACACTAATTTCCTAACTTTTGTCCTTTAGCAGTTCTCTAGATTCTGAGTGACGCTCTTGCTCTTGTTTACTCCTTCTTGGTTTAAAATCCTGTAATAATCCCATTAAAGCGGGAATTACTGTGGGAGTTAAGAAGGTAGATAAAGCTAAACCGCCTGTAAGAGCAATACCTAAACCCTGATAGAGTTCCGCGCCTTTACCTGGAAGCACTGCTAAGGGTAACATACCCAGTACGCTAGTACCTGCGGACATAAAAATGGGACGCAAGCGATCGCCTACGGCATAATAGAGTGAGGCATCGTATTCCATACCTTCATCTTGCAGTTGTAATGCCCGATCAACTAAGAGAATGGCGTTATTTACCACTACCCCAGTTAAAATGACAAAACCTAAACCTGTAATCATATCCAGGGGAACAACCATACCAGGGATGGTGTTGGCAATGACTAAAGATAATAACGCGCCAGTCATTCCCATCGGTACTGTTGCCATGATTAAGAGAGGGTAGATAAAGGAGCGATATAGAGCAACCAATAGTAAGTAGGTAATTACCAAAGAAAGTAAGAAAGTAGAGCCTAACTGAAACAGAGTTTCGGCTAAAACGTCTGCTGATCCTGCCAACTCAACTCTAAAACCTGCGGGTAATTCTTGGCGGAGAGGTTCGAGGATTTCTTGTTCGGTGCGATCAATCAGTGCGCCTAGAGGTGCTTCGCTGGCTACAGAAGCAGTTAGAGTAATCGATCTTTCTAAGTCTACGTGGTTGATGGTATCTGCACCCGTAGTTTCTAAAACTTCTGCTACATCAGATAGCTGTACCCGTTGACCGTCGCCGTTATAAATAGCCAGTTGACGTAGCTGTTCAGGAGTTTGGACAAAGGTATCTTGCAGTTCTACAGAAACATCTAATTCTCTTTTCCCATCGACAAATTCCGAAGCGCGTAAACCACCTAAAGCAGCCTGTACCATGTCGCCGATTTCTCCTTCCGATAATCCTGCTTCGGCTAGACGTTCGCGGTTGGGGATAACCTGTAATTCTGGCGCACCCGTAACAAAATCGGCACGAACATTTTGGATTCCCTCTAGTTCTGTAATTTGGGGAGTTATTTGTTGCTGTATGCGATCTAATTCTGCTAAGTCTTCGCCGATAATTTGGATTTCAAATTCTTTACCAGGGTCTTGGAAAATCGAGCGTCGTGTCGGTACCATAAAACGGAAACCAGGAAAGTTGGCGCTGGCTTCTCGCAGATTGTTAACCAAGGCATCGAGGTTATTACCCGTAGCTAATTCGGGTTCGACGAAACCAGCGATCGCTCTTAAACCAGGACGTGATACGTATAGAGTACGCATTATTCCTGGCTGTTGGCGAATGAAATCTCGCGGTGCTTGAGTAAGTTCGATCCCTTCGGGAATACTCGTACCAGGGAAGGGTTCGACTAGCCAAAGAATAAGGTTGCGGTTTCCTTGGGGTAGGTAATCGGCAGGGGGTAATAATTGAAAACTGGTGACTAATAAAATTATTGGGAGTGCCAGAACGATTAGGCGGCGATTGAGTTTGCCCTGTCCTAACGACCAACGGACGGTTTTTAAGAGAAAATTCTCCAGTTTGGTTTGAAAGTGGCGGAATATTCCAGAAGTTTTGTAAACAGCTCGCTCTATCCAATTACCACCCCCATATTCTCCTCCCTCTAACATTCCATCTGCTTCAGTTCGCTTGAGGAACAGTCCCGCTAACATGGGAATTAAGGTTAAGGCTGCAAAGAGAGAAAACATCACCGACGCGGAAAGAGCAATACCGATATCAAAGAATAATTGTCCTGCTTCTCCCGTAACTAATACTATCGGAGCAAAAACAGCTACGGTAGTTAGGGTAGAAGCCAACATCGCACCGCCTACTTCCTGCGTCCCGTCGATCGCAGCTTTCATCGGTGTTTTTCCCTGCTGCATATGGGTAAAGACGTTTTCTAACACGACAATAGCATTATCTACTACCATCCCTACGGCAAAGGCTAACCCTGCTAAACTAATTACGTTGAGGGTACGACCTAAGATATAAAAGATGATAAAGACGGTAATTAAAGTAGTGGGAATGGCGATCGCAATTACCCCTACTGTCCTCAACGAACCTAAGAATAAGAGTAATACCAAAGCTGCTAAAATCGCCCCGATAATTAAATTCCCCTGCACAAAGGAAATTGATTCCTCAATATAGTCATTTTCGTCATAGGGAATATCAAAAGCAATGCCTTCTCCTTCGCGATCAAATCTCGCTTCTAAATCTACTAAAGCTTCTCTAATCCCTGCCGATATTTCGGGGACATTGCCTCCTACCTGGCGAATAATGCCCACGGCTACTGCTGGTTCATTATTTCTAATTAAAGCTCGGTCTTGGATTGCCCGACCCATACGTGCTTGAGCTACATCTCCCAAATAAACCGTTCCCGACTCATCCCGACGCAGCACAAAGCTTTCCAACTGTTCCACATCCTGAATGCGACTTACAGTCCTCACTCGATACTCTCTCCGTCCTAGAACTAAAGGACCACCGCGAATATCACGGTTATTATTGCGTAGGGTAGCAGCTACGTCGCCGATGGTCAGATTGCGATCGCTCAAGGCTTTAGGATCGACAATCACCTCAACTTCCCTTTCTCTACCGCCAGAAACTAAGAACTGTCCCACACCTTGCACCTGACGGAAACGAGGCACAACTACATCATCCACTAAATCCCGATAGCGATTATCGTCGGGAGTAAAGCCTGACTTGGGTGTCAAAATCACCCACATCATGGGACTGCTGCTACCACTCACTACTTCTACATCCGACTCATCGGCTTCTGTAGGTAGGGCTTCGACTTGCTGTAACTTATTCAGAACATCGACAAGAGAGCGATCAATATCGCTACCCCAGTCAAACTCAACGTTAATGTTACTGATACCTGCCCGACTGGTACTGGTAATTTCCTGTACCCCTTGTACTTCTTCTAATCTTTCTTCAATGGGGCGAGTTACTAAATCTTCTACTTCGGCGGGAGATGCACCCAGATAGGGAGTCGAAATACTGATTTCAGGGCGATCGCCTCCAGGTTGAAGTTCTAGGGGTAATTGAAATAATGCTAGGATGCCAAAGAGTGCCAGAAGGCAAAATAATACTCCCGTGCCATGTCTCCAACGAACGGCGGTTCTAATTAAACTCATTTTTTTAGTCCTTAGTTATTTATCTTTTATCGTTAAATATTTATATTAGTTTGGTCATAATTCGAGTAAGTTACCTGATGCAATATCTCTTGCTAGTTTGTACCATTGGTTATTAGATATAAGTTTTATTTCGTTATTTTTGGGAAGAACATTGGCATTTAGATAATCCGAGGTGAAAGAATGTTTTTTGCCCACACAAATATCTAATGCTTTGCGAACTTGATTCAATTTATAGTTTCCTTTATGAATCATTTGTGCATTGAAAATCAAAACGTCTCTAGGCTCTAATTCAATAAGAATAGCTCCAGGTAATTCTTCGCTATTATTATGTCCGTTAAGCTCAAACCTTACATTTTTCTCTAGTTTAGAATCCCAACGTTTGTGGGTTCCTGGTATTAGCTCAACACCCTTTTCTGCAACTAGTGGAATACGAATATGTAAAGTAAAAATATTACTTTGTTCTTTTGCCTGAATCTTATCTTCTATGGAACTATATTGTAAATCTCTGTGCCAATAGGGAAGTGTTTCTTTACTATAAGGATTAAAAAATAGCTGAGTATTATGAAAATAAATTTCTTTGCCGAAAATGCTTTCTATTAAATCTGTAAGCTTTTTATGTGTAACTATCTCAAAAAAATCAATCCTTTTGCGATCATTGTCTTTAAAATAAATAGGATCGGTTAATGAATGCATATTAATCAACCGATCTGCAATCAGTGCATCATGATTTTTTTTTAGCCATTGCTGATAAATATAATCAACAATCAAAGTTATTTCTTTTATTTCATGTTGATCGAAAAGCTTTTTTATAACGATATAACCTTGGGTATCAAACTGATTGCTGATTTCCATTTCTGAAAAATATTATTTAAATAGATGTCTCGTTCAAATAAACTTTTCTTGAGATTCTTTACTTTACTCACCACATAAAAATGCAATTGCTGAGAGAAAAATTGAGTTATACAGGGTGGCGACGCGCGATGGCGTAGACGAGTCCTTTAAAGGAGCAAGTCTTAAAGCATATGCTTTAGTGCAATGCCCACCCTACAATCTATAAATAACTAATAATTAGTCGTTACTTCTTCTTGGCGTTGCACTTTATCAGTAGCAGTATCAACACCTAATGCACCTGCCCCAACGTACATAGTCATCAGTAATCCACCAATTAGACCAATGTTTTTGAGAAAAGAATTCATTTCTCCTGGATTGCCGATAGGGTTGTGAAATACTAAAGTTGCGGGAATTAAGAATAGAATCAGCAGCAAAGAACCAATTTTAACTTTGTAGCCAAGCAACAAAGAAAAACCGCCGAGTAATTGAAAAGCGATGGTAAAGATTAATAAAACTTGGGGAATTGGTAAGCCTTGACCCGCCATCATTTCGGCAGTGCCAGCAAAACCAAATATTTTGCCAATTCCTGAATTAATAAAGATGATACAGAGACAAATACGAGCAGCTAAAGGAAGATATTTCATTTGGTAATTAACTCTTAATTATAAGATTGTAATTTATTTATTATAAACAATAATTTTTTACTGTTTCACTTTTCTTAACTATCGATCAAAGCTTTTTTAAGATAATAAAGTGTATGACCTTCAGGATAATCTTTAAGTTCTCCATAAATTGTATAGCCAAGCTTTTTATAAAAAGGTAATGCTTGAAAATCGAAGGTACAAAGCCTGGCTCTTTTAATATCTTTGTTTATGGCTTTTTGTTCGGCATATTTAATTAAATATTCTCCAATTCCTTGTTTTCTATAGTTCGCATCTATCCAAATAGTATCTATACACAGCCAGCGTCCCCAATCGACATAGCTAACTAAACCACCAACTAATTTTTCTGGTTCGACTTCTGCATAAATCTCGATAAAATCAGGTATTTTGGTTTTTAAGTTATCGCATTTTACTACTTGTTGTGACTGAGTTTGATTAAATTCAAATAATCTATCGTCGATAAATTTTCGCCTTGACTCGCTATTCGTATCGTTGAAAGTAATATATTTTTTTCTATCTAGTTTGATAAACATTTTCTTGTTTCAATACTTCCTACTTTCTACTTCCTACTCACTACTTAGAAAGGCGATCACTTTTACTTTTTAACCAGCCATCTACAGAAATACGATTAAAACTTAATCCTGCTAAGAGAATAAAAAGAACAATATTGTAAATTAATTGAATGCTAGCCCCATCCCAATTTTGAATAATGGTAATGCCATACATTAAAATAGCCATCAGAATAAAACAAGCAATTAATGCCGAGCGTGTCCAAAAGCCAACAATCATTAATGCACCCACAATTAGTTCTACGATTGGTACTAAAGCAGCATTAATTCTGACCAAGAATTCAGGAATCCAAGAAGGTTCCATAGTATTAACCATCGCATCCATAAAGCCAGGAATATTAAAAATTCTGGTCGCTCCATGATTGAAATAATTTATTCCTACAACTATCCGCAACAGAGTATAAGCAGCAACAATATCTTTAGTTTTTAAACCAAGATTAGTTCGATTTGGGGTTTGGGGTTTAGATTCGAGCATGGTTGTGAATTAAAACATATCTGTGAAAACGAACAAAAATACTTATTAATTACTACTTACTACTTGCACCTTCGCATTGTCAGTTAAACCATCTCCACCTGTTATGACAATATTTTGCCCTTCTTGTAATTGGGGATTGGCAATTGCAACTTCTCTTCCCATGTCTGCAATCATCTCCACGCTTATTTGGCGTGCTTGGTTATTTTCAATAGCAAATAATAGCCATTCGTTACCTCTTCTGGTTAAGACATCTCTCGGCACGATAAAAGTATCTGTACTTTCAACTGGTACATCGAGATTTGCCTGTATTGCCATTCCTGGTAATAATCCCTGGGGTGGATTATCCAAACTAACTCTAACTAACTGTCTTCTAGAGGCTGTATTTGCTGTGGGGACTACGGCAGTAATTTCTGCTTCTTGTTGCCAGTTGGGTAATGCCCTAGCGTTCAAATTAACTCTCATCCCTGGTGCGACTTGTCCGCTTAAGCTCTCTGGCAATTCTAAAAAGATATCTAAAGAGCGATCGCTAACCATGGTTATAACAGGATCGTTTACTTCTACATAATCCCCAGGATCGACATCTCGCGATTGCACAATTCCTGAAAAGGCTGCCTTAATTTCTGTACGCTGCATTGCTAATTGGGCTTGTTCGACTGCTGCTTGTGCTGCTGCTACTAAGCCTTGTTGCGCGTCAATTTCTTCTCCAGTAGGTCCTGCTTGTGCCTCAGCGAGTAAAGCTTGGACGCGGTATTTTTCGCTAGCTGCGGCTTCGGCTTCGGCTCTAGCTTCGATTAAAGCTCTGCGAGATAATGCACCTTGTTCTGTTAAACCTGATACTCTTTCAAGGTTATCTCTAGCTTCTGTTTCTCTGGCTCTGGCTGCATCTAATTCTGCTTGACGTTGGGCGATTATTTCGGGACGAGTACCTACCTGTAATCGAGCTAAGTTGCCTCTTTCCTGTGCTAATCTTGCCTCTGCTTCAGCTAAAGCTAATCTAGAGTCGGCATCATCAAGTATAGCTACGGTCATGCCAGTGGTAATACGATCGCCTTCTCTAACTAAAACTTGCTGTACCCTAGCATCTATTTGCGGACTTAGTGTTGCCCTTTCTCCCGCCTCTACTTGTCCTAATAATCTGACCTGTCTGTTGCCCGTACCTGGGGTCAAAGGGACAGTTGTTACAGCTTTGGGAGGCGGTGCTTGAGTAACGGTTTGGGCTGTGGGTGCAGCGCTGGGACTCAGGATTTGCCATAAGGCAATACTTCCCCCACCCAAAAACAGGATTGCTAATAACCAGCCAGATAATTTACTTTTATTTTCCTTTGATTTGTGAAGAACTTCTGTTGATTGTTTTTGAGCATCAGATTCCAATTCTGGTGGCTGCTGAGGTGGAATATTAACTGAGGTCATGATTTTAGGTTATTTGATAGATGAAAAATAATTATTTTTGTGGTGGGGCGGAGTTTTTACTTTATTTTCCTTAATTTAAATTGCGATCGCTATCTGTCTCTGGTTTGATTTTTGCAATTTGTTGATTTTGATTAACTTTTCTATATCTAGCTGGTAAATATGACATGAAAATGACATGACTCCGAGATGTTTTATCAAAAGCCATAAGCTTTAAGCTCTAGGCTCTAAGCTATAAGGGTTTTTTGAGTGCATGAGCTATTCTTTCGAGGGATTGGGGATTGGGGATTGGGGATTGGGATTGGGGATTGGGCATTCGTGACAAGTTAAGGGTCTACTTTGTTTGTCAAATCGTTTTAAGCTATCAGCTATCAGCTATCAGCTATCAGCTTTTAAGGTATTCCTGACTAATTTCATTGAAAAATTCGCGATCGCCGATTAATTTACTTCAATCTATATTTGGTTTCAAGCTATAAATCGAACGCTATATGTAGTAGTTGACTATTTCAATTTTTTCTTAACTTGTCACTAATGCCTGCTACCTGCTACCTACTACCCACTCTGGTTCTCTAAGATAATATTTATGTCTGTCTATCCTATTGCCTAATTACAACTATCGTATGCCAGAAAAACAAACCCAAAATTTTTTTCAAAATAATTTATGGCAAAAGCTAGTGGCTTTTATTGCTGTAATCAACTTACTTCTGGTTTTATTTAATCTAAGCTATTTGTCTTTTAGGGACTTCTACTATAACAACATTCCTTTATTGGTCAGAATTTACGATCCCCTCAAAGGTATTGAACCTCATCCTGATACCGAAGCATATCTGCAAACTGTAGAATTATTGCAGCATCAAGTTACTTTAAATGATTCGTCTGTTGAGCAACAGCAAGACTTACTAGCGTCACTTAGACAACAAAGCATTTATCTAATTGAAGAAAATCCCTTTGCTGCTGCCAATAAGTTGTCTACTTTTGCCAAACTTAAGCATCGCTTGGAATATCGGATGCAGACTCGCTCTTCTAAAGCCGCATTTAACCGATTTTGGAGTGAGTCATATTTATCTCCAGCTAACATCAGTGAGGAACTAGACTTTTTTGACGATAAAATTGCACCCCTGTTAAAAACCAACTACTATCGACAGATCAATGCCAATGGAATTGAGATTGACAACTTTTGGCAGATTGATCTTGGCTTTGTGATCTTTTTTGCTTTGGAGTATCTGAGTCGTACTTTTAAAGTTGCCCAAAATCGAACAGATCTCAACTGGTGGGAAGCTATTGCGCGTTACTGGTATGATTTGCTGATGTTAATTCCTTTTTGGCGATGGTTACGTGTTCTTCCCGTAGCAGTAAGAATTCATAAATCTGGGTTATTTAATTTAGAGGGAATATTAACTCAAATTACTCATGAACCAGCGGCATATATTTCTCATCGGGCATCAACGTTTTTGATCGTACGCTTATTAAATCAAGGTCAGGAAGTTGTTTCTAGTGGCGCGATCGCAGATATCTTATTTTCAACTAATAAAGAGGAAACGGTAGGAGAAGATAATAAAATAGACAAAATTATTGATCGCCTGATTGGTTTGACTATTTACCAGGTTTTACCAGAGGTTCAACCAGATATTGAAAATCTGTTGCGCTACAGTCTTAAGGGGGCATTACGAGGTTCGGAACTATATCAGACTGTTAAAGCTATTCCAGGGTTGGATCAAATACCCCGTGAAACCATTGAACAGTTGGCAGACTATCTGGCACAGGCTGCATATGATGTTTTAATTAATTCTTATAGTGATGCTGAAGGGAAAGTTATCTTCGGTCGCCTGAGTGAAAACTTTGCTGGTACTCTCAAGCAGCAGATCCGCAATAAAGCTACTCAGGATGAGATTCAGGTTTTGCTAAAAGACTTGCTGGAGGAATGGAAATTGAATTATGTGATTAATTCTCAACAGCGTAACCCAGAACAAACTTTAGCAGAGGCTGACCAACTTCAATCCGATACAACGATCTCTTAGGAATAATTGTTAGTGAGATCGCATCTTACTGCGCTTTTCACATGAGTAGACCACACAATTAAATTTTAGAAAAGCTAATGGCTAATGGCTAATGGCTAATGGCTAATAACTGACAGCTACGAACTAATTAATCTTCAACGGAGTATATACAATTAAAAACGACCATAAGCAAAACTAAACCAAAAAATTTCGCTAATCTAAATAAGTCAGGTATTTAAGGAGAATCAGCACATGAGAATGTTACACACCATGCTGAGAGTTGGTGATTTAGATAAGTCGATCGCTTTTTACTGCGATATTTTGGGCATGAAACTATTGCGACGTAAAGACTATCCAGGAGGAGAGTTTACCCTAGCGTTTGTGGGCTATGGTGAAGAGAAAGACAACACCGTCATTGAACTTACCTACAACTGGGGCGTGTCAGAATACGATTTAGGTAAAGGATATGGACATATTGCTTTAGGCGTTGATGATATCTATGGTACTTGCGATCGCATCAAAGCTCAAGGAGGGAATGTTACCCGTGAACCAGGTCCGATGAAGCACGGCAGCACAGTGATTGCCTTTGTCGAAGATCCCAACGGTTACAAGATCGAATTGATTCAATTAGGCACCCAAGGATCGGCAAAGCAAGAGGCAGTAGCAACGGCTTAAAATAGACTCGAAATCATTTAAATAAAAGTAAATATTGTTGCCCCAGACTAATAAAATACTATAATCAAGAGAAAAAGGAGTTAAGCTATCTTTTTCTCTTTTTTGTTGGTGTTTAAATTTGGTTTTATTAGCTATAATTTTTAGATTTATCAAATTCAAAGAGATTTGGCTTAATTTACCTTTGTTTTCAACTACTAAAGGGGTAAGTGAACAAAAATAATACTAGATAAATGCGAACTTTTATTGAAAATAATATCAATGTAAAAGTATAAAGATTAAGGCATAAATTTCTTATGATAGAAACTTTGTAATTTATAGCTAATAAAAATTATGACAAAAATTCAACAAAGACTTTTGGCTGCATCAATTTTAGTTGCTGGAATGGGTTTTTGCTTTCCTCTATATCAGAAGCTATACAGGCTCTATCTTGCTTCTAATCGAGAACATATTAAAGCTGATTTTGAACTGCCGAAAGAGGTAAACAATAATAGTTCCAAAGAGCAATTACCCTGCCTTAAGAAACAACCTCCTAGAAAAATAGCAGAAAATGCCGAGGTAATATTTGTATCTGGTTATGAATATGCTCAAGATCTCACTTCGGGCAAAGTGGAGGTAAATATAGATCGTCCTGATAAAAACGTGCTTATAGTTTTGAATAGCTATGAAACGATTAATTGGGAAGTAATAGGATCGCCAACAACAAACATAACAGGAGTTTTGGTTAGTTCATACAATCCTTCAACAATAATAAATATAGATTCTACAAAAGTATTTCCCGTAGATCTTCCTGCTACAGATGAGCTAGAAAATCAAAATTTTGTGTCAGCATTAAAACAACTTAATCAGTGGTTTGGTATTGATAAAGTAGATGTGTTTCGTGGGCAGTATTCTTTGCCAGATCAAATCTCAGTTTCAGAATTAGATCCAATAGATCCTGCTCTAACTCTGACAGGATATCCAGTACAAAAGGCTACTAATAATTTTGAATTTACCCTATACCAAGACAATTATATACCTGTTAAATGGACGCTAAAAGGAGCAAGCGAACCAAGAAGCAGTACTATTTCTCAGACAGGTGTTGCTGTATCTCCTGATGGTACCGAAATTTACGAGCTAACCCAAACGGGGATTAAAGTTACTAACCAAGATGGTACTCAAAAAGAATTTGAACTCCCTGGCAAATTTCCAGAACTTTCTTGGGGAACAGACATAGCTTACGACAGTAAACGAGATCTTATTGCTTTAGTATCATTGGGAGGAGAAGGACATTTTTATCGCTTTGACGTAAAAAAACGCCGTTGGTTGGATGCGAGGTCAGTTAATAATCTTGATATTCAATCATTGACATATGACCGAATTTCAGATCGATACATAGCATGGGCTGAGGATTTTTCAGAAAGAGGCGAATTACTATTTATTTCTGGAACAGGAGAATTACTGGCTCAAGAACAAGTAGGGAATAAGATGACAGGATTTTATCGACATTACGATAGAGGTAATGAACCTGCTCCTGTAGTAGAAATTGCTGCTCAGGGTAATAATATTGCTTTAATAATGCGTAAAAATAATGAGTACGGCATAACAATTTCTGATCATAATCCTGTTCAATCCATCTGGCATTATGATGTAAATTTGAAAACAGCACGATTAACTTACAAATCTAACTAATACCAAATCAATAAATTACCAAATCAATAAATATTTACGACATAATAAATAATTTAAAGTAAGGTGGCATTGCCCACCCTACAAGTTATCTATTGTATTCTTTTTTCTGATTGGTATAAAATCCTTTGGCAGAGAATGACGGATAACATCAAGCACAAATAGACAAACAATTAGACCCAGGTATATAAATTGTGACTGGGTTTTCTATTATCAAGATTATAAATTAGTGAGATACAAAGCCCGTTACTAACAAGGGCAACAAAATCAGTGCCGAGACAATTAAAAGTAGCGTTCCCGCATCAACATCTATCGTATTTTTTGGAGGTTTATTCATGACAATTTATTTAATATCAGCTTTATCTACATGTTACAGTCATTCTCAATAATTACCGTATAATTTAACAATTTAACTAATTTAGCGATGTTGCTGAGTCAAGGTATGATTTTTAAAATTTTGACTTGATAACGTACATCTCAAAAGCTAATGGCTAATAGCTGATAGCTACGAATAAATTAGTTGTCGATTTCATACTTAAAATCAGCAACAATAAAAATGCTATACACGTGAATAATAGTTTTATATATTATATAGATGCGCTTACAGCTTTTCTTTTATGTAAAAAATAGCGATTTAACTCTTTGCTGCTAATTAAATACTTTCCTACTATCCCACAGAAAATAATCAAAATTAAACTGCCGACAACTAAAAAAGTAGACAACTTAGAATGCAAAGCTATTATTAATGCTGTTAACGAAACAATTACCATACTAAAAATGGCGATCAAAACCCACTTAGCCCATTTTTTGCCTTGCATGACATAATACATTACGACAATGGTCGCTAAAATACGCCAAATTGCCCACAAATCCTTGGAAACTGCTACCAATACGCTATCTAAGATAGTCAACACGCAAAACATGACGAGTAGAGTATTACGAGCTTTTAAGGCAGAAGGATTTAAGACAGTCATAATAAGTCAAGAATTCGTGCAAAATTAATACTACATTACTTTATTTCAGCAAACGATCTAATTTTTTATATACGTCGTCATCATTCCGTTTACCTGCCAAAATTACTTCCACCAGATCTTCTTTTGATTTGAAACGATAAACTATACGATACTCTCCGCTATCTACTCGATAATAGCTTGGATATCCTTTTAACTGCTTGCTGTCGGTAGGTAGGGGATCGATATTCAAAGACAAGGTTTTCTTGGCAATTTGAGCAGCTATCTTAGGCTGCAAACCCTTGAGAAAGTCTAAAACTGTCTCAAGTCCATCTAACTTAGCCATTAGCTAATTTCTCAAGGGTAGCAGTAAACTCTTCACTTCCTACCATAGAAGACTGACTCAAAGCCGTTTCTGCTATTTTGCCCAAACTAAGATCTTCTAATTCTTCTAGTCTGTCGATTAATTGCTGATAAGCATCTGCGGAGAGGATAACATGGCTAGGTCGCTTTTGTTTGGTTATTAAAACTGGTTCAACTGTAGCTTTATCAAATACTTCGCCGTGTTGATTGCGAGTTTGAGTTAAGGTGTAGCTTTTCATGGCAACAAACTATTGACTATTTTGTACATAATAGCAAATATGTATATTTTTATTTGGTAACAAGCCTTACTACATAGCTTCAGGTGCATCTTAAGAAACTTCCATATCTCTCCAAAGATATAAGAGATAGATTCTCTACCTTCACCATAAATAACCTGCTGTAAGCGACCAGTATGATCATAGTCGTAGCTGACGTTTAAACTATCACCATAGGCAATGCTAGAAACTAAAGTCGGATCAAAAGGATTATCGTAACTAAAGCTAGTTAAACTATTTACATCTTCAACGCTTAGTAAATACTGCCCTGTTTCATCATAGCTATAAGTATCAACTAGTCCATCACTGTCAGTTACATTTTTAATTCGTCCGTCAGAATTATAATCAAAAGTAAAACTATCTCTGTTATTGCCTGAAAGTTTCGTCAGTAGACCGTTATTATATTCAGCATTAAGGCGATAACCGTTGCTGTATTCGACATAATTTAACCGACCGTTGGGGCGAAAAATAATTTTGTATTATGACTTTACTTAAAATTTAAATATTTGGCAAAGGCTAAAATATGATCATAGTTGTTAAGAAATCAATATAATTAATAGTTAAATACTAGCTAGCCTAAATTAGGCTTATTTTAAAGAATATGCTAAATTTTATTCAAACTTTTTTTATGGGAATCGCTGGTCTTATTTTTCTATTGTGGATGTTTTCTAGAGTGAGTGACTGGAACAAACTTGCTGAAAATTATAAGATAGAGAAATGTTTTCCAAGTATATTTGTCAAAAACCAACAAGTAACATTTCAAAACTCTAACAATTTTGTTGCTACTGTAATTCGTCCTTTAAATATAGAAATATCTGATGAAGGAATATACTTTTTTAAGTCTTCCTTAAAAGATATTTTTTCTCTTTCATCACTAATTCCTTGGTCTGAAATTGAATATCAGCCTTCCTACAATGACAAATATATATTTTATATGGGAAATCCTGTAATAACTTGCTTAAGAATATATACTAATACTATTAAAAAGCTTGAACAAGAATATGGCAAACCTATATTTTCTAATAAATTGGGAGAAATAAATTAAGATACAAAGGTTTTGTTTTACTCTTAAATGACGATAGCCATAGCTATTTAATTCATTACCAGCCTGTCTTATTAAAGCTGCCGTCGAACCAGTACCGTCAAAATCATAAAAAGCCTGGTTATTACTGCTATCAGTATGGCTAACTAAACCCATTCCGTGGTCGTATCTGGCAATTGAATTATCATTGTTATCATATTTAGCTATTTTTATATCAGCTTTTTTATCAAGATGCTAAATGGGTTCTGTAAATAGCTCAAAATATTAGTCATTGGTGCAACAAATTTATCATCTGCCAACATTACGCTCGATCGCGTCTGCTACTCGACAGATATCATACATTTGAGCTACGTCATGAACTCTAAGGATATCTGCACCGCGGCAAATTGCTCCATAGCAAGCAGCACCTGTTCCCCAAATACGTTCTTGAGGATTATCTTGATGAAGGATGGGACGGAGGAAGCTTTTGCGGGAGACACCAACTAACATTGGTAGTTTTAAAGCTTGCAACTCACTCAAGCGTTGCAATAACTCTAAACTTTGAGAGGCAGTTTTGGCAAAACCAATCCCTGGATCAATAATAATTTTATCCCGAGCAATACCAAAATCAATTGCTTTGGCTACCTGTGTCTGCAAAAAATCGATTACTTCAGTCACTACATCTTGATAATCTGTCAATGACTGCATGGTTTGGGGATTACCACGAATGTGCATTAAAATTATCGGTACCTGTAGTTGCGCCACTGTCATCAACATCTGATCATCAAAAGTTGCGCCAGAGATATCATTGACGATGTCGGCACCAGCAGAGATAGCCTGTTGTGCTACTATTGCTTTAGTAGTATCAATAGAAATCGGGATTGAGCTTTCTTGTTTTATTCTTTTAATTACGGGAATAACTCGTCTTAATTCTTCTCCTACGGTAACTGCTTCGGCATTAGGTCTGGTAGATTCACCGCCGATATCGATGATATCTACACCATTAGCAATCATATCTTTTGCTTGGGATATTGCAGTTTTAATACTGTTGAATTTACCCCCATCGCTAAAGCTGTCAGGAGTTACATTAAGAATTCCCATCAGATACGTTTTGCTTCCCCAGTCAAAAATGCGATTATCCGCAGGGTACGCTTTATGATCGCGAATCTGTAAAGCCATAAAATTTTTTTTGCTAGTTACTGTGTTATTTAATGTACACTGTGCGCGTCTATTCAAATAGTTTTGACCCTACAGTTGCCGAAGTATAGATACCTTTGTAAATCAGGTATTTTCCTTATTATTAATCATTAGTTTTTATAGCAAACGTTACCCAAAAACTAAAACTAAGGCTATAACTGAAATATTTATAGTATTTAATCCTAATTGACGAAATTAGCTGATTGACTATGGAAAGTTATAGAGAAAGCGATCGCGCTTATAAAGCAGCACTTTTAGCTAAAAAAGATCGCGAAAATATTAGTAAAAACGGACAAAATATTCTGGAATACTATCGCAGTGGTTGGAGTATTGTTGAAATAGCGGCTCAAAGTTGCGAATTGGAATCAGAAGCTATTAGAATTTCTGCTATTAGAAGCTTTATTAATCAGGTAAATTCAATTATCAGCTTGATTAAAAATCACGTCGAAGGATTATCGGCAAGAGAAATTGCTCAACAGTTAAACATTGAAATAGCAATCGTAATTGCCGAGCTAAAATGGTTTCAGCAAAGTAAAATTATTACTCAAAAAGGTCAACTCTGGATACATAAAAAGTATGAGAATTAGCTATTTATAGTCGTTCTAATTATTTTATATACCATCTTATTCATTACTTCGAGGGATTAGAGACTGGGGATTAGTCAAGAATTAACCCTACAACTTATATCAATTGAAATTGAAATTGATATTTATCTTTAACTCATTTGTTTATCCTGCTCTTGCTGCATTTTTTTGAGAGTACGGTTACAGTTAATTACGCCAAAAGCCAACCAAAAAACTAATAATACTGCGGTTAAGAATAAAATAGAAACTGCCCCAAAGCGATCAATTAATGCTGGTGCAGCGGCAGTAAATAAACCACCTCCGACAATTGGTTCAAAAAATAATTGTTTATAGGCAAAGCTTTCAAATGCTCCCGTACGATTTTGGGCATCAACCATCCGAATTAACAGGATACCTGTTGCTGTTACTCCCATCGACTGACCCATGTCACCGATGCCTCGCTCAAACCAGTAAAAGGGTAAAATACGGGGTGCTAGATACATAAATGCCAAGACATTCCAAGCAATACCAACAACTGCCAGAGTTAAAAATACGCCAATGTTTGCTCCTAAAACAGCCAAGTTGATCGACGCTAAGGCTGTTACCACTAAAAGATCTAAAGCAACCCCTGCAATCCTCTCCTGTAATCTTCTGATAATTAATACTTCCAAGTCGAGACGACTCATAATTACTTGGATCACAATGCCGCCAATCAATGCCATGGGGAACAAAGGTACTGCCCCAATCAGTTCTAAGCCATTTCTACCCCAGGTTAAAGACTCAATTAGAGCCATAACTGACAAAATGATCCAACCAATAGTAATCGCCAGCCCTGTAAAACCGAAGTTTAGCGATAGTGGATCGATTAATAAATTACGCATCAAGCTGGCTCTTTTTGCCAGGACGGAACTAGATTCAGTTGGCGCTGTTTCTTGAAATTGAGCGTCTCCATCCGATACGCTAATAGACTGAGACTGAATGTAGCCTTTTTGTCTACCCCAGTGTGCCAGTACCGTACCAAAAATAATTCCCGAAATAATCCCCACAGTAGCTAAACCTAGTGCCAAGTCACCTCCTTCAGCAAAGCCCAATTTGGCAAAGGTATCTGCCATTCCCCCGGCTGTTCCATGTCCCCCCTCAAATCCGATCTCAATCAACGCCCCAGCAATCGGATTAACGTCAAACAGAGGAGTTAAAATCAGCAAAGTAACGGAAATGCCAATCACATATTGACCCCAGGCTAAAGTTTGCCCAAAAGCAACCTGGGGTGCTGTTTTACGCCAGATGTCTCGTGGATTAGGAATATGCTCTCCTAAAAATAGTGCTGCAAACACAATATTGATAAATACTCCTGGAGATTGCGACCATACTGTTCGCATCTCTTCGGGGAACAAACCCCCAGCCAAATAGGAGTCTGAGGCAAAACCGAGGCTGAGGGCGATCGCACCTAAAGAACCCGAACCCAATAATAAAGCGATCGCGCCAGCAATGATTGATTCTGGTAGATAAAGAGTTTGAAATAGTTTGAAATGCTGTTTGATCACTCTTGCGATTAAAAGCAAGATACCCACCGTAATAAAAGCAAATAATACATTTAGCAGATTAAACATTACATTTGATGTGAAATGAATTGAGTGTAGCAGTTCTTTCACATTATTGAAATATCTAACATGACTTATGAGCTAGAAAACAATAAATCTGAAGACCGCTAATCTACACTAGTGGAGGTGGGTGTAGATAGAGTAACTATTTATTCAGCTTAAAACCCTCACGATATCTAACTACATTCGGCAAACCTACGCCTTTGTGAACTAAATTCTGAGGTCGTAATACATGCGTGCCAGCTCTTTGTGCGCAGCGACACTAAGCGCAATGTCTAAATCGCATTTCAGCTTACAGCAAGTTTAGAGTAAGCCAAGTCTCTAATTAATGGTATTCTTGCTTCTAGATATCTACCAAGAATATTTATATCTTCCGAACTTAGAGGGAGAGTATTTTTGACCTGACTAGTCAGATTTTCTACTATTTCTTGATCGGATAATCTAATTAATGCACCTGGATTTGAAGTTTCTACAGACTGCCATATTCTGCGTAAGATTTCGGTTTTCAAGTTCATAGTTTTTCACCCTCACTATGTCTCAAATTATAAAGCAGATTATAAAGAAAATCTTAAAATTTAATTTAATCTATATCTATAGATATACTAGTAATAGAGACTTGCGTGTAAATACTGATTATTAATAAACTTTATACTGCTATATTTAAATCTTTTTTGGTTAGAAGCGCTGTATATAGAGTTACAATGCATCAATTCCCAAAATTTAGTAAGGAGTAGATAAATAATACTTAATTTACTTTTGTTTTACCGTTATTATTGCTAACTGGTGCCAAAAATTGATCTTGGGTTAACTTTCCTGTTTGCAACCATCGATCTACAGTCAGGGTGGTTTGCGCCAGAGACAATTGCGATCGCAGTTGTGATCCTTCTAAAACTTCTTGGTGCAAAAGAATTTGAGCTAGATTGATCAATAGTTCGCGATTTGCCTGAAGAATTTCCCTTGCTATCTGGTGAGCGCCATCAATTATCGCCTTAACCTCGCGATCAATTTCCGTTGCCACATTGGGACTAACCTGACGGCGAGGATTAGTTATCCCATCCAAAAACTGGTGCTGGGCTTCTTCTAGGGCAATGGGACCCAAGCGATCGCTCATACCGTAAAGAGTGACATATCTTTGGGCTAAATCAGTTGCCTTTTGAATGTCATCGGCAGCGCCAGTAGATACCTTGCCCAAGATTAATTCTTCGGCTGCCCGTCCGCCAAGCAAGGTAGCAATCCGTCCCCGTATTTCATCCTCAATCATCAAAAAACGATCTGATTCAGGTAATTGTAAGGTATAGCCCAAAGTCCCAATGCCTCGGGGAACGATTGATATTTTCTCAATCTTATCTGTGCCAGGCACTACAGAAGCAACAATCCCATGACCGATTTCGTGATAAGCCACAGTTTTCTTGTCAATTTCGTTAAGTACCCGCGATTTTTTGGCTAATCCTGTGAGAATTCTTTCAGTAGCCTCATTGAAGTCTGCCATCAGCACCGCAGAATGATCGTGACGAGCTGCTAACAGTGCTGCTTCGTTGATCAAATTGGCTAAATCCGCCCCCGCAAAACCAGGAGTACGAGCCGCTAATAGATCTAAATCCACATCTTGCCCTAGACAAACATCGCGAGCGTGAACTTCTAAGATTGCGAGTCTTCCCGATTTATCAGGACGATCTACAACAATGCGACGATCAAATCGACCAGGACGTAATAAAGCTGGATCAAGAACTTCGGGGCGGTTAGTCGCCGCTAACAAGATCACCCCTGCATTGGGTTCAAATCCATCCATTTCTGCCAAGAGTTGATTAAGAGTTTGTTCCCGCTCATCGTTCCCCCCCATTAATGCCCCTGCTGATGCGCGAGATTTACCCAAAGCATCTAGTTCATCAATAAAAATAATTGCTGGAGCCTCTTGTTGAGCGCGGTCAAACAAGTCTCTGACCCGAGATGCCCCGACACCGACAAACATCTCAATAAATTCTGAGCCTGAGATACTAAAAAAAGGAACTTTTGCCTCTCCTGCGATCGCTCTTGCTAAAAGAGTTTTACCTGTTCCAGGGGGCCCAACTAGTAAGATTCCTTTGGGGATTTTTGCGCCTAAAAGAGAATATTTAAGCTGGTGCTGTAAAAAGTCAACGATCTCGTAAAGTTCGGCTTTGGCTTCATCGATACCCGCTACATCATCAAAAGTAATGCTTACTGTTCCTTCGGAATAGACCCGAGGGTTGCTGCGACCGATAGTGAAAGGACTGGTACCCCCTGGTGGTTGACTTCGATTAAAAATTAAGTTGCTCAAACTGACAATTAGCAAGAAGAAAAACAGGAATTTAATTAAGCCCCAAATTCCCTCCCCCTTAGCGGAAGGAGTTGCCGAAAATTCTACCTGATGACGATGTAATAACTGGGGTAAATTAGTATCCTGTTCGACGATAACTGTAGTAAATATTTCTTTAGGGGTATTGACTACAAGTTCAGGTTTGAGAGTATAAGAAATGCGATTAGTACCAATGGTTACTTGAGCGACGCGATCGCTTTCTACTTGATTGATAAATTCACTATAGGGCTGAGATTTATGAGCTGTTGTAGGGATAAATAAGCAAAATAAAACCAAACAGAAGATAGTCACAATCACGCTCCAGTTTCGCTGGGGTGAAGGCGAATTTTTAGTGTTTTTTGAACGGTTGGGAGTATTGCTCATTGGGAAATAGTTTTTTACTACCAATTACTAACTACTAACTACTGTCTGATTTGATTGAGATAACAAATTGCATACCTCTTGGTCAGATATTTGACCAAAATCTTCATACCAGAAACCCACCGCATTCAAAGATTTCGGTATCAACAAACAGACAGTATCGTCAACTAAGTTATCTAATTGCTGAAGTGCTTTGTTTGCTGCCACAGGAATTGCCAAAATAATTTTTTGCGGCTGCTGCTGTCGTACCGTAGTGATCGCAGCATGCATAGTTAAGCCTGTTGCCATACCATCGTCTACCAGGATTATGATGCGATCTCTAAGCTCAATCATGGGGCGATATTTCTGATAGCGGTCTTGACGCCACTTCAAATCGGCTTTTACTCTATCAGCAGCGGCGTAGATTTCTGCTTGATTGACACCATTTCTATTAGCAGTGTCAGCATCAATTATGGTAATCTTGCTGTTGCCACTATCATCGTGCATCAAAGCAGCTTCAGAAATTGCCCCAACTGCTACCTCTGGTTGATTGGGTAGCCCGATTTTTTTTACTAAACAAACATCCAAGGATAAGTGTAGGTATTCGGCTATTTCATAAGCTACAGGTATGCCACCGCGAGGTAATCCTAAAACCAAAGCCTGAGAATAGTTCGCATCAGCAGCTAATTTGTGCGCTAATCTTTTTCCTGCTTCCCGCCTATTGGCAAAAACCCCATTCATGTTGCTTCTAGCCTCAATTATTGCTTGTTAAGATACTTTAAAAAATTGAGGAAGTTGTGAAGGGCATAGCAATATAAGACTAATGAATAAATTGAATTCTGATTAATTTAAGCGATTAAGACACAACATTTCCTTTAAGCAACATCACATGCTCTCTTAATTTGCGCGATCGCACTTAAACTGCTATTTTGACTAATGATTATTTGGTATAACTCACGGCTGTTCTTGTTCCAGCAATTTTGTCGCTGCCACCGCAGGCAAGGGCTTACTATACAAATATCCTTGAATATATTCACAGCCTAAATTTTGCAATAAATCTCGTAATTCTACTGTTTCTACACCTTCGGCAACTACATCAAGATTTAATCCTCTTCCTAGAGCAAGTACAGCATTAATAATCGCCAAATCTTCAGAATTAGGATGCAAATCTTTAACAAAAGAGCGGTCTATTTTTAAAGTTTGGAAAGGAAACTGTTTGAGGTATCCCAATGAAGAATAACCAGTGCCAAAATCATCCATCGCTAAACTAATTCCCATCTGATTGATTTTCTGCAAAATAGCTTTAGCCGCATCAGTATTTTGGATGGTGATGCTCTCAGTGATTTCTAATTCCAGAAAAGCTGGTGGTAATTGAGTTTGCTTTAAGATTTTGGCAATAATAGCTACTATATTTGCTTGTTGAAATTGACCTGGGGATAAGTTAACGGACATTTTGACTGGGACTAACCCCATATCTTGCCAAGCTTTGTTTTGCAGACAGGCTGTTTTCAGCACCCATTCTCCAATAGGTACAATCAACCCATTTTCTTCAGCTATAGGAATAAAAGTCTCAGGAGAAACCCACCCCAATTGCGGATTATGCCAGCGAATTAGAGCTTCCATTTTGACAATTTGCCCTGTGATCACATTAACAATTGGTTGATAGTGCAGAATAAATTCTGATTTTTTTAAAGCTAAATGTAAGAGATTTTTTAAAGTTAATACTTTGTTAGCTTGAGAATAGAAACTCGAATCATAGTAGCGCCAGCTATTTCCTTTAAATTGTTGAGCTTGAGATAAAGCCAAGTCAGCATTTTTGAGTAAAGTTTCAGCATCTACGCCGTGTTTAGGATATGTAGCAATACCAATGCTGGCAGTGATATAAATTGGCTTGCTGTCCACGTCAAAAGCTGAGTCGAAAGCTGTTAAAATTCTTGTGGCGATCGCCCGAGTGTAGTCTTGATGATCAATCTGGTCAAACAGCAGCGTAAATTCATCATTTCCCCAACGAGCAATAATGTCTTTATCTCGAATGCATTGCTGGATTCTGATCACTACCTGCTGCAATAAGCGATCGCCCATTTGATGACCAAAAGAATCATTAATTGTTTTAAATCGATCTAAGTCGATCAACATTATTGCCAGCAAAGCGGAATTTTGTTGGGCTTTGGTAATGGCTTCGGCTAATTGACAGATTAAAACACTCCGTTTGGGTAATTCGGTTAAAGTATCTTGTGCCGCTTTGTGTTGAGCATCGGCTTTTTCTTGCTCTCTGAGAGTGACATTGCGAAATCCCCAAACTCTGCCCACAATTTTTTGTTCTAACTTTTGAGTCTGAAAATAGAATTCTAAAATTGTGCCATTGTTTAAGTGAAAAATTTCCTTAGCTGAAGCATTAGATTGGGATTCTTGCTCTATTGCATCAAAATTTATTGGTTTGGCAAGTCGACGAGAAATCAGACCAACAATATGCTTGCTATCTCCTTTAATTGCATCTGGATTTATCTGCCAGAGAGAAGCGAATTGTTGATTGAAAATAACTATTTGATTGTTATTATCTAAAACTAAAATACCGTCACCAGCAGTTTCAAAAACTGCTAAAATTAATTTAAGAGATTTGGATAGTTTTTGATTAGCATTTTCTAATAATTTATTAGTTGAGTAGAGTAAACTATTTTGTTCGGCTAGCTGTTGCTCCTGTTGATAACTTCTCAGAGCTTCTTTAATAGTTAAAACTAGGTCAGTTTCATCCCAAGGTTTAGTAATATAGCGATAAAGAGCTGCCGCATTAATTACATTGCCTAAAGAATCAGTACCAGCTTGACCTGTTAACAAAATTTTTAGCGTTTGGGGATAATAAGCATGAAGTATGATCAGAAATTCATCTCCTGACATTACAGGCATTATTTGATCGGAAATTACCACTGCCACAGCTATACCCTCTGCTTCTAATTCAGCACATAGGGCAAGTGCTTCTGTGCCGCTAGAAGCTAGTTCAATATTATAGTCTTGACCAAGATGACGCTTTAATTGCTTGCCTAAACTACTCAGGATAATCTCTTCATCGTCTACACAGACGATTGCCAATCTCTTCATTTGATTAATATGATTGATGTTTTTTAGGTATTAATTGGAGATAAATTTTATTCTTAAGTCAGCTAATTAATTGCAGTGGCGATAATTTGCGTCAACTCCTCTTCCGTCCAAGGTTTATAGAGGCAAGCATGAAGATTAGCTTCTTTTTTGGTTCGCTCAATAGCAGTTTGATCAGCTTGCCCAGTCAACATAACTTTGATAACCTTGGGAAATCTTTGATGAATTTGGATTAAAAACTCGTCTCCTTTTATTCCTGGCATTAGCCAATCAGAAACAATTATAATTACCTCAATTTTGTCGTTATTCAATTCCTCAATTAGTTCCCAGGCTTCTTCAGCACTTTCGGCAACTTCATAAATAAATTGTTTACCAAACTGTCGTTTAAGTTGTTTTTTCAAGCTGTCTAAAATAACGACTTCATCATCAACACAAATAATTGCAGATTCAGACATAAAATTTGATTACTGATTACTGATTACTGATTACTGACCAATGGGTAGCCAAATACTAAATCTAGTATGTCCTGGCTCACTAGCAACGGCAATAGCTCCTTGATGCTTATCAATTATTTTGCGGCTAATATGTAATCCTAATCCGCTACCTTCTCCATTAGGTTTAGTCGTAAAAAATGGTTCAAATATCTTGTTTTGAATATCTTGAGAAATGCCTCTTCCTGAATCACTAATTTCTACTTTTATTCTTTTATTTTCTGCTGAGGTTACTATCATTAATGTTCCCCCATCATTCATAGCTTGAAGGCTATTGTGAATTAGGTTGGTCCACACTTGAATTAACTCATCGGGATAACACCATATTTTAGGTATGTCTTGATAATTCCGATAAACTTCAATATTGTGCTTTAATCGATTGTGATAAATTTCTAGTACCGTCTCTATTCCTGTGGTTATTTCTACTAAGTGCTTTGCCCCACTATGATCGAAACGTGCATAATTCTTGAGGGCGAAAACAACTTTTGCCGCTTTTTCAACCGAAGTAATTACGGTACGATTATTTCCCATTAAGCAGGCTAAATTGTAGGCTAAGTCTAAAATCCAGTCTACTTTTGGATGTTGCAGCAAAGACAAATAGGACTCAATTTCGTCATATATACCAATGTCAATTAGCAAGTCGGCAATACTTCGGGAATTATCAATATTATGTTCCTGTAACTGTTTTGATATTTGCCGCTTGAGGGGACGTTTTTCTCTAGATGAATAAAGCGGCTTGCTCATCATTGCCCGATTTAGTAATTTAAAAAAATCGTGTTTTTCTGCTGCACTCAGATATTCCGTTAACTGAGGCAACTTAGCGATCGCCACCATCAAGGCTTTGGTATTATCATTGGCTGATGCCCGTATTGCACCCAAAGGAGTATTGATTTCATGAGCTATTCCTGCAATTAGCTGTCCTAATGCAGCTAATTTTTCTTGCTGTATTAGTTGTTTTTGAGTCTGTTGAAGTTCTTTTAATGCTCTTTTGAGATTTTTTGACTGTGCTTTTTCTTTATCTGAACGTTGTTTAAGCTGATTTATGTATTCTGCTTGTTGAAGGGCTACCGCTAATTGATTAGCAACCAATACCATCAAGTCTATTTCCGATTCTCGCCAGTTTCGCGCAACATCGTTTTGATATGCGGCTAATAAGCCGTAAAGTTTCTGATCCTGAAAAATCGGTACGATTAAGTAGGCTTTGGCTTGATATTTTTCTAGGGATTCCAGGTAACAGTCGGCAAAGCCTTGAGTGTAAATATCATTTACCGCCGAAAATTTTTGTCCGTAAGTGTATTCCCCACCCTTTGTTTCTTGCAGATAACTATCGGCTGCAAAAATACTTTCAGATTCTCCACCAGACCAATCTCTAATCAAACAGCGATCTAGTTGAACGCGATCTCCTGTGAGGATGGAATCGTTCTTTTGTTCTACCATTATTGAAATCCAGCCTTGACCCACTGATTCGGCGACTACCTGACCAGTCCAATCAGGATTAAATTGATAAACTACCAGGCGATCGCTCTGTAAGACTCGGCGTAGTTCTTGAGTCGCATGCTTAAAGATCGTCTTGATATCTTGAGCGCGACGAATTTTATCAATAATTGTGGCAGTGGCTTTAACTTTTTGGGCAACAATAGTTTCGATTGAGCCTTGTGGGATCTCTGAGATCGGTTGATAGTTGTTCATGGAGAAAAGGATAGATAGCCAATGTGATGCCCTTAGTTTTCCCTTGATAACAAATAACGGCGACAGCTCTTAAATATTTTTCTTTTCCCTGACATCTTGTCCTAAAAGCTGGTTTGCTTTATAAATGTTGACAATTTTCGGCGATTTGACTCAAAATTAACTCTTCTTTACCAAATAAAATTTCTGATTCTTAAATATTTGGTTTGTTATCAACTTAAACTGCTGATCCCTTAAGGACAAACGCGATTTATATTGGCTTTCAGATCAGGTCTTTTGTTCTAGATCCTTGATTTACATATACTTTGAGAATTTTATAATTGTTGCTACCGCATAATCATTAGTGGCGACAATAAATTTTTCCTTAATTCAGCTAAGAGCAAATTTGTGTTTTGTTTTTATTTATTATATTTTTGTACATAAAAATTGTATTTAGCTTCTTAGATTTAGTTTTTCAGCACTTGAACTAGTTAAGACCAACCAAGATATTTTAGACTTTTTAAATATCTTAATACATTCGATTTAAGAAAACAGAGCATCTTTATTTTCCTGATGAGATGTCCCATAATGCAGACTAGAGACCCAGAGCAAAAACTACAGCTCAGGCGATCGCTATTATCAATCGTTAGATAAATTCTCGTATTTAAACGCAGGAGAGAAAAGCAACGTGGGACAAATAAGATTAGCAGTTTACGGCAAAGGTGGTATCGGTAAATCCACAACTAGCTGCAATATTTCCGCCGCTTTAGCTAAAAGAGGCAAGAAAGTATTACAAATTGGCTGCGATCCTAAACATGACAGCACCTTTACCCTGACAGGATTTTTAATTCCCACAATTATTGATACCCTCCAAGAAAAAGACTTTCACTACGAGGACATTTGGCCCGAAGATGTAATTTATGAAGGCTATGGAGGCGTTAGCTGTGTAGAAGCGGGGGGACCTCCTGCGGGTGCTGGTTGCGGTGGTTATGTAGTAGGAGAAACCGTCAAGTTACTCAAAGAATTAAACGCTTTTGACGAATATGACGTAATTTTATTTGATGTTTTGGGTGACGTAGTATGTGGTGGTTTCGCGGCACCCCTTAACTATGCCGACTACTGCATGATTGTTACCGACAATGGTTTTGATGCCTTATTCGCGGCGAATCGGATTGCGGCTTCAGTTAGAGAAAAAGCTCGTACTCACTCATTGCGCCTGGCAGGTTTAATTGGCAATCGCACTTCCAAACGGGATTTGATTGACAAGTACATTGAACATGTCCCTATGCCTGTCTTAGAAATACTACCTTTAATTGAAGATATTCGGGTTTCTCGGGTTAAAGGCAAGACTTTGTTTGAAATGGCAGAAAGCGACCCTTCCTTAGCATTTGTTTGTGATTACTACCTCAACATAGCCGATCAGATTTTAGCTGCACCCGAGGGAGTTGTACCAAACGAAGCTCAAGACAGAGACTTATTCTCCTTGTTATCAGACTACTATCTCAACCCCCCAGCAGACAAAGCCAGTCAGCCAAGTGCAGAAGAAGAATTAGACATGATGATGGTTTAGTTCAGTCAACAGTCAACAGTTAACAGTCAACAGTTACGATCGCTAATTGAGTTTAAAGGCGGATTAAATTCCGTCTCGATCACGTTTTAAGGAGAGAATATAAATAAGATGACCGTTGCCAAAGACCCGACACAACCTTCAGCATTAAATTTTGAATGCGAAACAGGAAATTATCATACCTTTTGTCCCATTAGCTGTGTTGCTTGGTTATATCAAAAGATTGAAGATAGTTTCTTTTTAGTAATTGGCACTAAAACCTGTGGCTACTTTCTACAAAACGCCATGGGAGTAATGATTTTTGCCGAACCTCGCTATGCGATGGCGGAATTAGAAGAAGGAGATATTTCGGCTAAGTTAAACGACTATGAAGAATTAAAAAGATTGTGTTTGCAAATAAAGCGCGATCGCAATCCTTCAGTTATTGTATGGATTGGTACCTGTACCACCGAGATCATAAAAATGGACTTGGAAGGTTTAGCACCACGACTTGAGGCAGAAATCGGTATTCCCATCGTTACCGCCCGTGCCAATGGTTTGGACTATGCCTTTACCCAAGGAGAAGATACTGTATTAGCGTCAATGGCGCACAAGTGTCCGACCGAGGCACCCAAGAAAGAAGCGGAGAAAAAAGAACGTAACGCCGTATCTAGTCTGCTTAACTTTGGACGTAAAAAAGAGGAAGTTACGCAAACAGAATCGGAATATAAGGATCATCAACCTTTAGTCTTGTTTGGTTCATTACCCGATCCCGTGGTAACTAACCTAACTTTGGAACTGAAAAAGCAAGGGGTAAAAGTATCAGGCTGGCTACCTTCCAAACGCTATACGGAACTACCTGTAATTGAACAGGGCTACTATGTAGCGGGAGTTAATCCTTTCTTATCTCGTACCGCCACTACTTTAATGCGTCGCCGTAAAACAAAGTTGATTGGTGCACCTTTCCCCATTGGTCCCGATGGTACTCGCGCCTGGATTGAAAAAATTTGTTCTGTACTAGATATTGAACCTCAAGGATTGGCAGAAAGAGAAGCCAAAATTTGGGAGAGTTTAGAAGATTACATCAAGCTGATTCGCGGCAAGTCAGTCTTCTTTATGGGAGATAATCTGTTAGAAGTTTCGTTGGCGCGCTTCCTAATTCGTTGCGGTATGTCTTGTTCTGAAATTGGTATTCCCTACATGGACAAACGTTACCAAAAAGCAGAATTAGATTTGCTAGAAAAAACTTGTAACGAAATGGGTGTTCCTGTTCCCACAATTGTCGAAAAACCCGATAATTATAATCAGATTCAACGCATCTATGATTTAAAACCAGATTTAGTAATTACTGGGATGGCACACGCTAACCCCCTCGAAGCCAGAGGAATTAATACTAAGTGGTCGGTTGAATTTACCTTTGCTCAGATTCACGGCTTTACTAATGCGCGGGATATTTTAGAATTGGCTACTCGACCCATGCGTCGTAATAATAACCTTAAGGAATTAGGTTGGGAGAAATTAGTTCAGGAAGAAGCTAAAGTTTAATCACTTAAAACTCAATCTTACATTCATAGCGATCGCCTGAGTAAACTAGCTTTAACTGACAGGGGTATTTCCCACCGAGAAAGCATGGTATTAAGTACTTGTTTTATCGGTGGTTATCCTATTGGTTTTGTAATTACGGGATACCATAGCAAAGATTTACATAGCTTAGTTTAAGTACGTACAACTAATAGGAATAACGGCATCAAGGGGGAGTCTGTATAATGCTGTCAGGTAATTATTTTAGATATAAAAAATATGCTGGTGATAGCGATCACATTTCCTTATTATTTTTGTCACAATGAAACTTAAATACTTTTGATATCTTTTAAAGATACATAAATATCTTTGAGATAATGTCCCTATCTTCAGATGAAAAAAAATTAATTATTAAGCAGCTCAAAGAGCATACTGACGTTGCCGAATATGCTTTTAAGGATGCACTAAAAAAACAAACCTTATCTGAAGATGAATTGTTATTTTTGTTAGATAACATTAAGATTATTTCAGTTTTAAGGCCAGTAATCAAGGCTAATAGAGATATACGAAGGAATGATTCAAGAAAAAACAATGATAAGCTGAGGAATGAAACTAATTCAGCTAATATCAAAGTTAAGGAGTTAGAACAAGAAAATACCACTCTTAAACAAAAAATCGATAATCTACTTCAGGAGTTACTTGATATTGACAACTCTGAAATTTATCGATTAGGACAATGGCTAAAAAATTCCCTATCTAAGACTGGAACAGAAAGAGACCAAGGCTTGATTGAAAAAGATTTAGTTCACAAAGAATTTTATAACACTACAGTTGAAGAAGCAGAGGCTGAGTCAAATCGCAGGGACAAAGAAGACAAACAAATTGAAGCAGAATATTTAGTTAAAATTAAAAGCTTTGAAGAGAGAGTTGATTATCTCAGGGAAATTAATAAAAAATCTAAGAAATTCATCAAAGATAATCATGGTGATGACACTTGGAACGACTTAATTAAATAATTGCTCTACAAATATATAATTAATTGATTATTTGAAATAAATGACTTTAAAACAATTAAAAATTAAAGTATACGAGCAATATCAGGTTAACAACTCTCAGCAATTAAAACTAACTTCTTCTTTAGCTAGCCAGCTCGATCTACGCTACAAAAAAAGTTGGTATTTACTAGAAGAAAATGAACACCATAGCAACATCATCTCATTAGCTAATCATATATCAAGCAAAAATAATGCGTCAGACATTTTAGATTCGGGTTTGAAATCACTCAAATCAGACATGGCAGCTTTTGAAGTCAAAATCAAGTCGGATCACGAAGCAAAAAGAACAAAAAGTCAAAAATATCGAGAATCCTTAAGCTACCTATGAATTTATCTTCGCTATTTGATGCTCATCATATCAGTTTAATCTGGAAAGAAAGCTCTCATGAGAAGCTAATCGAACATCCTCAATATGGCATGATTTCTCCAAATGAACTTAGAGCCAAGTTTGACAATACACCATGTCCTTATTGTGACAAAATAATGAAACATGGGGAGTCATACAAAACAAATAGTCGAGAAGAAGCAATCGCCCGAAAATTTTACTACCTTGATAGTAGTGGTCACAAGCATTTTTGCAAGATTGGCAATGTCTATTTCTCTGATCGATATGTAACTCTCGACCACATCTTAAATAAAGCCAGATTCCCTAACAAAATGTTCGATGCCGAGAATCTTGCAGCAGTATGTTGGAAGTGTAATCACATTAAATCTGATAATAATTTATTTGGAATCTTGAGAAAAAGAGCCAACGCTCGAAGAAGAAGGAAAAAACTGTTTAAAGGTAAATATCTCTAAGAAGCTTTATTAGAAAAATTAACTTCAACTAAACCATTCAACCTTATCTTTAATTGGATCTCGACGGCTTTTAGTAGCAGGATTATCACTATAACCTAAGTATAAATACCCAAGACACTTATCTTGTTCACCTAAACCAAGAAACTCTTTTAATTCTGGAGTATAAGTCACTCCACCAGAACCCCAAAAACTACAAATTTCGTAAGCAGCTGCGGTTAAAGCCATATTTTGAACGCTACAGGCTACCGCTTCAATTTCCTCTATTTCAGGAATAGTTGCTGACTTTTGCCGTTCCATACAGATGATAATTATGTGAGAGGACTTAAGCACATTAGTCCTCATTCTTTCATATTTTTCTGGTTTAAATTTTTCTGGAGCCGTGATTTTTTGATAGAGATTTGCCTGAAAATCGGCTAGTTTGACTAATCCAGAATCGCTAAAAACTTTATAGCGCCATGGCTGAGTTAAACCATGATTAGGTGCCCAGTTAGAATTTTCTAAGATTTGCCAGATAATACTATCTTCAATCTTGCTGCCATTAAATAGCCTAGGTTTGGTAGAACGGCGAGTTTTTACTAGTTCGTTAAATTGTTCAGTAAAGATAGCCATGTCAATTAAAAATATCGTGCCTCAGCCACGTAGAAATTACTAAATATAATTTGTTAAGTGAGCAAATGTAATTTAGATAACATAGATCATTCTAAAAGTAAAAAAGTAGTTATTTAGATATTATTAATAATAATATTTAAAATTATTGCAGGCTCAAAC
>JBCDDK010000011.1:0-81437 GCA_039180345.1 Cyanobacteria bacterium P01_G01_bin.39
CGCTAGCTAGTTATGAGCGTACTGTTGAAATTGACCCTAATGATGATGAAACTTGGTATAACCGTGGTGTCGCTTTGGGAGAGTTAGGTAGATTAGAAGAAGCTTTAGCCAGTTATGATCGCGCTATTGAAATCAAACCTGATTATGATTCAGCTTGGTATAACCGTGGTAATACTTTATTTGATTTAGGCAGATTAGAAGAAGCGCTAGCTAGTTATGAAGGTGCTATTGAAATTAATCCTGGTGATGATCGAGCTTGGTTTAATCGCATTGAAGTCATCTTCAAACAAAACAATTGGGACAAAGGATTTAAAGATCTTGATATTGGACTAAATCATTTTGCTAAGGGGGAAGAATTTTATCCAGGAGATATAGCTGCATATCTTCAAATCATCTGGGATAGCACCACAGATATTAAAGTTTGGCAGTCTCGTCTGCAAACTTTAGTAGCAATTTATGACAAACATCAAGTAGTCTCTACTGTAGGTAAAGGAATTGTGGCTCATATTCCTAATTTAATGTCGGATTTAGTGAGCGATAAACTTGCTCGTGCTTGGTTAGAAATTTGGCAAGAGATAGCGGAAGACAAATCTGAATTGACCATTGCTTTACGTCTGTTAAAAACGGCAGTGGAATACAAGGAAAAGAAAGGAGACAGGAAAATATTGTTACGGTTAGCCAAAGAAGAACGAGAAATACTCGAACCTTTGATTAAAAAGCAATGAACAATGAGCAATTACTTTTCCTTAAAATTAAGGCATTCAACTAAGTCAAGTCTAAAATAATGGGTTACGACGAATTGCTCAATCCAAGTTTTCACGGAAGTTTCCGCCGTCTAACCCATCCTACCCTAATGCCTCAAATTAAGCTTGCCACGCCACTACGAAAAGTCATATGTTTTAAAGGTTTTGCCAGCTAATTGAATACGTAGTCTATTCAACTGAAAACGACTGTAACTATGATAGATCCAGTAAAATAACTGTCATTCTCCTGTAATTTCTATAAATAAACTTTTTTAAGATAACTATCAGGCAATCTTATTTTGGAGAAATTATGGAGATGACGAGAAAAATAATTAATCAAGACCATAGTTCAGCTTGGATAGCTCAAACCTGGCTATCTTTTATCATTTCGATTTCAGCTACTTCGATTGGGATTATATATTTACCAGTTAATGCCTGGATTAAAGGATTTATGGGGATGGGTTTGGCATTCTCTATTGGTTCAACCGTTAGCCTGACTAAAACCCAAAGAGATCTTCATGAAGCTAAAAAGTTAACCGTTAAAATCGAAGAAGCTAGAGTAGAAAGGATCTTAACCGAGCATGATAGCTTGAAATAACCGTTAATTGTATGACCTCATTACAGATCAAGACTGTAAGCTATACCGAAGCTAAGGCTGATATCCGCCACATTAGAACCAAAGTATTTCAGGAAGAACAAGGTGTAGCAGCAGAACTAGAATTTGATGGCTGGGATGAAACGGTAGTCCATTTACTAGCTTGTTTAGACGGTAAAGCCATAGGAACTGCCAGAATTAGAGAAATTGATGCTGAAACATTTAAAATTGAAAGACTAGCTGTTTTACCCGAGTTCAGAAAACAAGGTGTTGGCACCAAGCTAATGGAAGCTGCTTTACAAAAGATCTCGTTATCTTCAAAAGCCTTAACAGTAGTTCATGCTCAAGAATATATTGCTGGGCTTTATCAACAGTTGGGGTTTGCCATAGTTGGTGATCGTTTTAATGAGGCAGGTATTGCTCATGTCAAGATGATTAAGCAGCTTTGAACCGTTTACTTAACTTATGACCAAGCTCAATAAATCATCCATGCGCCGTCAAATTCTACAACAGAGACAGTCTCTTTCTTCCAGAGAATGGCAGACAAAGAGTAGCTTAATTTGCGATCGCCTAAAATCTAGTACCATATTTCAACAGGCTCAGACTATCTTGGCATATTTTAGTTTTCGTCAGGAAGCAGATCTAACTGAGCTGTTTACTCAAAATAAAGATTGGGCTTTTCCTCGCTGCGTCGGCAAATCTTTAGTATGGCATACATGGAAATTGGGTGAGAATTTACAGTCAGGTCAATATGGTATCACCGAACCTTTGAATAGTGCTTTAGTGATTGATCCTGCCTCTGCCGATTTAATTTTAGTTCCGACTGTCGCTGCTGATAGAAGAGGATATAGGTTGGGTTATGGTGGAGGTTTTTATGATCGTTTGTTAAGTTCTCAAGAATGTTCTAAAATCCCCACTATTGGTATTGTATTTGACTTCGCTTACATAGCTGAGTTATCTACAGATTCCTGGGATGTCAAGTTAAATTTTATTTGTACAGAAACTCAGTTTGACATTTATTAAGTAATATCAATCTAGTTTATTTTTGTAGTTATTTAGTCCTGAATTATTATTAAAAGCTAAAGAACATACTACTAAAAATGCTTTGTGCTAATGGCTAATTACAAAAAATTAATATTTTTATTTTATACAAAAACCCCTTATTATATAAGCTACAGACTTTTTGATTAATATTGACTTACAACCTTATCCAATTTTTAACTAATAGCTATTTCTTGTTCTTAGTGAATAACTTAATAAATCATGATAAAGATATGTAAAGGTCTATTAAATACTCGACATAATTCCTGACCGAGTAATATTTTCTTAAAGTAAATAGATTTAAGGTTTGTTAAGTAAAATGCCACAAGTGTTTTAAAAAACTAATGGGTTTGCTAGGGTAAATAGACCACAGATTAATCGGCTTCTATTTAAGCATTTATTAGGTACAGTTTTTTTTAGCATACTAGTTAACTTAACATCTTCACTATGCAACATTTTCATGACGAATGGATTCAAGAATGGTGCGATCGCAATGGTTGGACAGACTTATTTAGAGAACGCTACAATCACTACTGGGCGTTTCCTCCCAACTGCGTAATGCCAGAGCCTATTCCTCAGAAAGTTATGCGGCTCATCAAAAGCGAGAAAGGGATGAGTAGTAATGAACAAAAATGGTTGTTCTCTGCTGCGTTCGTGAGTATTGCAGCATTATTTGCTAGCTGTCTTTGGATATCTCCTATGCCTTTGATGCTTGCTTTTGGATTTGATGCCATTACCTTCGCTCGTATGGACTGTGATGTTTAGATTAAGTTAACTGCGTAACTCAAACATTTCATTATGAACAAGCTCTATATATGTTTGGTCATCATCGAGAGTATGTTTGACGAGCGACCCACAGACGCTACCGCGTCAAAGTCGCTGAGTCTTTCTTTAGTCTGACGACTTGCTAAGGCAACCGCAAACGCCTCAGATACGCGCGAGTTTGACTTTGGAATGTTCTCAAAAGATGATGGAATGTAAGGCAGTTATTTATCACTTTGTTTTTTTGATGGTGATGGTAACTAACTGCGAAAAAAATATCAAGACGCGACCCTAGTTATATGTTTGATTTGAGTGATAATCGTCCAGAAATAGCAGCACAAAAATGGCGCTTGCAACTAGATTTTTTTGTAACCGACTATGAACACCAGCTTGCCGCTTTAGCCTGGGGATTAGCTCAAGAATGGGGTGAAAGCAATGATGTTTTAGGTATTGATTTGCAACCTACCCCGCATTTTGTAGCTTGTTCGCGAGATAGTTTGGAAAAATTAAACAAAAATACCAAAGGTAGAGTACAAGAAATACTGGGTATTATTGACGGTTATGATGCAAACACGGAAGTAGTAATCATCGGTATTGGAGAGGGGCAAATTAAGCTCATAAACTTTCAACCAGAAACTCTTCCTGCTGATTGTTTGGCGGAAACTGATGTTAATCTCGACGAATTAATTCAGAGTTTGGAGACTGCTCTTGCTAAGTATATTAAGTAAATCTATGTTTTGGCTCTCAAGATAGCTACATCAGTTTGCGTAACTAATTAGTATAGTAGCAACAGTGGGCAAACCAATTCCGAAAATGCTCTTGATAAGATAGCATCAGCATTTTGACTAGTTGTTCTCATGACCGTGATTCTTTTGCCTCGGTAAAATGTAAAATCAAAGGACATTTTGCTGAAAATCATGAAATTTTAAGCTGCCTTAACCTTAAAGGTCATTTATAATTTATAAAGTAAAAAAGTAAATTACAGAAGGTAGTTGAAGCTGGGGATTATTAGTTTTAAATCAAACAGAGAGTGTATTGCAGTAAAGTCATGCAATAATGAAAAAAAGCTATCTGAGTGATTTGAGTGACGAGGAATGAAAGATTATAGACTCGATGCTTCCCCCAGCAAAACTAGGCGAAAGACCAAGAACCACAAATCTCAGACAGGTATGCAATGGAATTTACTATCATTTAAAAACAGGATGTCAGTGGGAATATCTGCCTCAGAATTTCTCCCCCGCTTCAACTGTATATAATATATGTACATAGCTATTATCGAGATGGCAGCCGATTTTTTATTCCTCAGCTGTGATTTCGCTGGGCTTCGAGCTAACATACACTCCGATATCATTGTCTGTCCTATACTTTACTACTTTAGCGAAATTATTAGCATGATATTGACTAACAAAAACACCAATAATGTATTTCCCATCTTTTGAAACACCGCCCGATTGACAAAATTCAGACTCTATAAAACTGTGCAAATACTTCTTATCATCGATTGAAACAATCCAACCTTCTTGTACCTCGCCACTTTTGATACCAGGGCTTTTACATAGACCTTTTATGGGAAATTCAGGACTATCTTCGAGGTGCTTAATAAGAGATTCAGTAGCAGAATCATGCTCTGCCATAGTAGCTTGTTCCATAGCAACCCATAGTGAGGTCGCCGCTATAATAAATCCTCCAATTTTGATAGCCCCCCAAAAAAATGGTACTGGAGCAGATCTGATAGACCGAGGAATTGATACATTAATAATTAAACCAATGCTACAAGCAGCAATAAATTTCCGTATTCTCATAATTTAGTTGTGAAAATTTAATAGACGTGACTCAAAAAGTAAAACAAATAACAACTTTAGTGCATCCGAAATTTCTTTTCTAGTTCAAATCTTATTATTAAAAATAATAGATAAATCAATTTTAAAATGATTATTTTGATACAATTTTTTAGATTCAATATAAATTTTCTATTAAAAGAACCAAAAGTCTTCGTAGTAGTGCGACATGCTTAAAAGTGTGGGGAAAGCAAATTTATTTTCGCCCCCTAACCCTCAAGTTTAGAGGGACATGTAAATATATCAACCCACAACTTTAGCTGTGTCGTGCTAGTAGTAGGAGTAAAAAGAAGAAGGAGAGCAAAAAAGATATCTAGGTCAAGCAGAGCTTTCAGACTTTTTAAGATTTGCTTTATAAATTAGCTCTTAGTATAAATCTTATGGTTAAAATAGTACTTAAAAGTATTAAAGGCACAAAAATAATTAGATAAAAAACTATCTGAGATTTAAAAGCAGAAAAATATTTAAGATTAATTTGCCATTGCCGACGACGCCATGGAAGAAATACAGAAAATGTGGTATCAGGATTATATGTAAAAGAATATCTTTGTTCGAGTTGGTCGAGATAACAAGATATTTTTCTATTGCTAAAAACAATAATTATTTGATGAAAACTGTTATCTTGAAAAACATCAGGAATAAACAATTCTGGTTCGGTAGCATTGCTCCCTGAAACAGATGTTCGTAAGCGAATATATAGGTCATTTTCTTGTTGAGCTAAAATCAAATTGTGAGCATATATGCCTGCTGATAGTGCAAAGATACGACCATAGCCTGCTTGATAAATGTCACTTGGGGCTAGAGACAAACTAAGAGTAAATTCATTACTTACTTTTAAATGATTAACAAGTTTTTTAGCTTTCTGCTGGCTTTTGAGCCATTGATTTTTATTTAGATAAATGGATTGATCATAATCGCCATTAATTTGTTGATTAGTTTTCTGCCAATGCAAATCAGGTAATAGATTGTTGTGATCTCGATAGAAACTCTCGCTGTGATTAAAACTAGCAGCGGAAATTGAACTATAATCCTGTTTCAAAGTATTGGCTTGTCCTAAAGCTGTTTTTACTTGATCTATATTGAAAGCGCGATCGCTTACATATAAATTATTAAGATAACCTTGCCATGGACGATCTCCAGAAACCTCATTTCCAAAGGCTAGATAATAGTCATCCCAAGTGTTTAAATTAACGCTATTAAATAATACCGTAATCGCTAAAGCAATTAAGGAACAATAAATAATGAATACTTTGACAATAGATTTTATGCTAAGTTGCTCAATATTTCCTGTAATGATTGCCAGAATAAATTTGATTGTATTCCGCTGATAGTAATATAAAACACCACCTATGGTTCCACCAATAGTATTGCAAATAATATCGGTTAAATTAGAAACTCGGCTGGGTAAAAAAATCTGAGTTATTTCTACAGTAATTGATAACGTAGCACTGGCAGCAAAACAAGCCAATACCACTAATATGTGTGACTTTTGTTTTCTGGATATAATTGCAGCAATGCCGAATCCCCAAGAAATAAATAGTAGTATATTTTGCCAATAATCTTTAAGATTACTACCAAATTTAAATTCGTTTATGATATACCGCCAGGATAATTTATGAGTAACAAGAAAATCAAAAGGTGAGATGGTAGCAACCAAAATAACCCCAATACTGATGGTTAGTACAAAATAACCCCAGTATTTGCTATTGGTGATCGAGTTCATAATTTTGATTGCTATTTACGGCACTAACACCATAAAAACAAGTTGATCAGGATGTTAGTCAATAATTTTTAAGAAATAGTATTTTATACGGTTACAAAGAAGATTAATCTTTACTTGCTCAGGCTTCTACTTACAAGACTTGCCCTCAATTAGGTACTAAATAAGTTCTAAATAGGGATATACGCTGAGGTCAAGAGAAAACAACTAAAATATAGTATGTAATCATCGTATAATTTGCCACAACTTTAACTTTAAATTAATGGTATTACGCTTAAACGGGTTTTCGGGAATGTTGTTCTTGACCGCAGCTTTTGGTTCATTAATGAATCCGCCGCCTTATATTGCGATCGCTATCTTCTTTTTCCTAATGGGATTAGTATTATTCCGAAGTGAACGCAAGCCCCGTCCGTTTATGTCGGACGCGGCGAGGTACTGTTCACCTGTTGTGGAAAAGCTAATTCAGCAGCATTTTCAGCGGCAAATCAAAGGAGGAATCAAGAGCATAATTATCTTAACTAGCTTGCTCATAATGTGCCTAATTATTCCTCAAGTAGATACTAATACCTCTAGATTATTTGCCAATCCAATCGCTAATCTCAAATTTGATTCACAATCATAGAATTTAGAGATCCAACTCACATTTAGCAATAAAATCTGTTTCTCAAAACAAAGGCACTAGAATCATCAAAAGATTCTAATGCCTTGCATGTATTTATAAATATATTCGTGGAAAAAGTCTGTACTCTATTAGTTATAAACCAAGACTTCTTGATTATCTACAAGAGAAATTTTATGAATGATCCCAGTCAGGTTTAACTGACTTACGATGATTGAGATAACGGTCGATAGACATAGCTGCAATACAACCATCTCCTGCCGCAACTACGGCCTGTTTGTAAGGAGTATTGCGAATATCACCAATGGCCCAAACTCCTGGGACACTGGTAGACATGGCATCATCTACTTTAACACCACCATCAGGATTATATTCCACCTGATCTCCAGCAAAGTCTGTAATTGGTTTGGAACCATTTTGATAGACAAAAACGCCTTCAACTTCTAAAGATGAAGGTTCGCTTTGATCTTTCTGCTTAACCTTAACTCCCGTGACACCAGCATTATTACCTTCGATTGCCGCTAAACGGGAACGTCGCCAGTGTTTTACATTGGACATAGTAAGCAAATCTTGAGCATGATAATCATCTTTACCAGGATCTTTGAAAGTAATCCAGTGAACCATAGAAGCAAATTTAGTCAAAAACTGAGCTTCTTCCACCGCTTCAGGATTTAACCCAACCACAGCTACTTCGCGATCGCGATAAAATGCACCATCGCAGGTTGCGCAGTAGCTAACACCACGACCTAAAAATTCAGATTCCCCTTCAAAAGATGCTCCACTGCGACCCATTGCACCAGTAGCCAATACCAACGCCCTAGCAGCAAATGTACCTTCAGGAGTATAAACTTTTTTTAATTCTCCGCTAACATCAATCCCAAAAACCTGCGCGCGCTGATAGGTTGTACCATATTCCACGGCTTGGTTTCTCATGCTGTCAAGGAGTTCTTCGCCACTCATTTCCCCTGAGACACCAGGATAGTTGGCAATCTTGTGAGTAATAGCCAATGCTCCCACCGCGGGATTCTTGTCTAAAATAACGGTTTTGAGATTGGCTCGTGAGGTATACAGGGCGCAGGTACAGCCTGCAGGTCCACCTCCAATTATAACGACATCAAATTCATGTGTTTCCAAAATGCCAATCTCCAGTTGAATGTTAAACTAATAGATATATTTATTCAGGATACATCTGCCTAGGGTACCGTTACAAATATTGTAGACAAAAGTACGTAGTTTTGTGACAGCTCCATTTTTGATGTTGCTAAATTGTGAAAGATCAGAACTAAAAAAAGCGATCGCCAACAAGATCAATCTAGATTATTTAATAAGAAATTCTTTTAGTGTTACCTGCCTTAACCCAACCTGATTGACCACTCCACGGGAGACGGACTCGTTGCCAATTACCATCGGCAGAATCTTCCAGGATAATAATGGTGGCATCAGCACCAATGCCGCCAACCCGCCCCGCATTAAGATTAGGTTCGGCTCTCAAACTTAATCCCTGGGGCCAAGTAACCACTGCACGGTAAGCATTGGGTGGCAGTTCTGGTTCTATAGCAGGAGGCTCAGGTTCTTCCACTGCTACAGGAGCCGCTTCTACTTCATCTTGAGTGGTATTAGACTCTAGTGGCTCAATCTCCGCCACAGGTGTATCATCAGCAATAGATTCTGGCACAATTGGCTCAGGAAATACAGGTTTATTGGGCAAGACAGACATTTTTTTATAATAAGCAAAAAGAGCTGCTCCCGAGATTCCTGCAATGATACTAATGCCCAAAACAAATCCTAAAATAAACTGGGCGGTGGCTGACAAACGCTTGATAAAGATAGATTTAGTCATTTCCTAATTGCTTTGACTCTGAATGCGATCGCTTAAATCACTATTTTTGGAAGCTAGACGAGCTTTTCCTGCTGCTACCCACTGCTGAAGAAATTCAATCTGCTCTTGAGCAGTTTTTGCCAACGGAACTATTTGACTGGCAGCCTCCAGAATGTCATCAGTGGTAAAGTCACGATTTTGGCTAAAGCCAATGTGCATTGCTTCAATGATGGTTTGCTCAATCTCAGCTCCCGAAAAATCTGGTGTTTCATATGCTAACCGCTTGACATCATAATTGCCTAGATTGTGGGGACGAAGTTTGGCTAAATGTACTCGAAAAATGGCTTCACGCTCAGTTTGATTAGGTAGTCCGACAAAAAATATTTCGTCAAACCTGCCTTTCCTGAGCATTTCGGGGGGCAATGCCCGAATATTATTGGCTGTGGCAACGACAAATACAGGAGTTTTCTTCTCCGCTAGCCAGGTAATAAAGGTGCCAAAAACTCGGCTAGTAGTGCCTGAATCTCCTTTGCCATCCAGCCCCGCGAATCCTTTATCAATTTCATCAATCCAGAGAATACAGGGAGCGAGTGCTTCGGCTAATTCAATAGTTTGACGAGTTCGCGATTCCGACTCTCCCACTAACCCAGCAAACAAACGTCCCACGTCTAACCGTAATAAAGGTAGATGCCAGTGATGAGCGATCGCTTTTGCCGTTAATGATTTACCTGTCCCCTGAATACCTACTAGTAATAAGCCTCGCGGATTTGGTAGCCCATAGGCTCTAGCCTGTTCGCTAAATGCCCCACCGCGACGTAGTAACCAGTTTTTTAGATTATCCAAACCTCCGATATCGGAAATTTGTTCGGTGGCAGGATAATAGTCTAAAATTTGCGTCTGTCGAATTGATTGACGCTTCTCTTCGAGAATCAACTCTACATCATCTGGTTCCAGTTTACCGTTCGTAGCGATCGCTCTGGTTAAAACTCGCCTGATTCTTTCTAAAGATAAACCCTGTGCTGCCCGCACCACTTCATCTAGTAGTTGTTCCGACAAATTAGGTTCCGTTGCCGCAATTAAGCGTTCGATTTCAGTTTTAATTTCAGGAGCAGTAGGTAAAGCAAATTCAACTACAGTAATAACTTCGCTGAGTTCTTCGGGTATCTGCACCTGGGGCGCAATAATCACAATGTTTTTAGGCTGAGACTTTAAGCTGCGTGCCACATTACGTAATTCACGAGAAACGGCAGTATCGTCTAAAAAACGCTGAAAATCTCGGAGAATAAAAACTCCTCCTGCTTTACTGGGCATTTGAGTGATAAACTCCAATGCCTGTAGGGGATTACGTCTACCAAAACCCGCATTATTAGGATTTTCCTGGTAGCCATTAACAAAATCCCAGATAAAAAGATTGCGGTTGGCTAACTTTTCCGTGGCTAAGGCGATCGCTTTTTCGGCTCGTTCTTCTTCTTTGGTAGGCAAATATATTAACGGATAACAGGCACGCAATAGGAGAGAAAACTCTTCGTTGAAGTTCATTATCGAGATTATATTATTGCTGGTTTCAGAAAAATTGTCTTATTCTTAATAATATGCTTGATGGGGATCAGCTACATTCGAGCTGGCTACTTTTTAGCTTTTAATAACCTGCCACCAGACCTAGAACTATCTATTTAATGCCTACAGTAGATTATTTACGCATCAGTTTAATCGACAAGTGCAATTTTCGTTGCCTATACTGTATGCCAGAGGGAGCTGAGTTAACTTATGCTCTTAACCAAGAATTGTTAACTAATCAAGAAATTCTAACCTTGGTGGAGAAGGTATTTATTCCCCTTGGTTTTACTAAGTTTCGCCTTACTGGAGGAGAGCCTTTACTACGTCCAGGTTTAGTTGATTTGGTGAGAGATATTGCTCAATTACCAGAGACAGAAGATCTGGCATTGACTACTAACGCTTTTCTGTTGAAGAAATTAGCGCAACCCCTATACGATGCAGGCTTAAAGCGCATCAACATTAGCCTGGATTCTCTTGATCCTAAAACTTTTGATCAAATTACTGGTAGCAAAGGTAGAAGTCGCTGGCAGCAAACCTGGGAGGGTATTTTAGCAGCTTATCAGGTAGGATTTGACCCCCTAAAGTTAAACGTAGTAGTCATTCCTGGTTTAAACGATCGCGAGGTACTAGATTTAGCAGCGTTAAGTATTGAACGCCAGTGGCATATCCGCTTTATTGAGTTTATGCCCATTGGCAACCCTGAATTGTTTGGATCAAAAGCCTGGATTGATTCTGAGCAGTTACGTCAAAGAATTCGACAAAAATGGGGCTTAATGGAATCAAATATCAAAGGTAATGGTCCTGCGGACGTATTTAAAATCCCTGGTGCTAAGGGAACCTTAGGATTTATCTCCCAAATGTCAGAATGCTTTTGCGATCGCTGCAACCGAGTCAGACTTTCAGCAGACGGTTGGTTACGTCCTTGTTTGCTAAATGAAACTGGACAAATCGATCTGAAAACGGCTTTACGTGATGATCAAGATCTAGAGAAGTTACAGGCACAAATTAGCGAGCTTTTATTACTCAAACCTGAAATTAATTTTAAAGAACGTAGCTCTGGTACAGATGGAACCTATAGACGTACTATGTCACAAATCGGGGGCTAAGATTAAAACATTAAAGATCTATATTTTTGAGTAAAAAGCTTAAGTCTCTTATTCAGCAAAAAATCAGCTTTTTAAGTAAAAGCTACCCTAAAGCAGCTCGATTTGCTCTTGTCCGTAAAAGTAATCAATTCCTGAAATTTAAGTAAGTGGGTTTAATTAAATATATGAGAAGTGTGATAGATGAAGGACTGAGGACTAGGTAAATAATCAGTAGGTATAACAACTAACTACTAATCATTAAGCACCAACTAAGACGATTTCATATCACTGCCAACATGATCGCATTTTATATTATTTGAATGCTTCACTTCATCCTCTAATAGAAAATCTATTATTGTTTAAAATAAACAAAAAGCTGTCCAGTTGGATCTTTTTCTTTCAATTTAAAATTCGCTTTACTGAAAAGGTCTTGAATCGCTTCTCCTTGAAAAATTCTATAGGTAAGTTTTTGTTGAGCCAATATTTTTCCATCCTTTTTAAAGTAAAAGTATTTATCAATGCAATCTTGGTTAATTGTTGATTCAAAAACTTCTTGAGAATAGACAATGCCATCAGCTAAGGGTCGATCATAACTATCATGTACACCTTGAATATTGATTATAAACAGTCCTCCTTGATGCAGACAATTGGCAATATTTTTTATAGCCTGTAAATTCCTTTCATCATTAGTCAAATGAGTATACAAGTTACAACCGTCATCCGTGTCAACAAAAGCACAGAGTCCACCGTTGGAAATAGCAACATCGAACTTTTCAGAAATAGACATGGAAACAACGTCTGCTTCAAACAAGCTGGCGCGATCTCCTAAACGTTTTTTGGCTATCTCGATCATTTCGGGAGTGTGATCCATCCCAGTTAAGTTATACTGAGAATTGATTTCTAATAATTTTTCTAAAAGTAATCCACTTCCCACTCCAACTTCAATAATTTTCTGATTATTAGATATTAATGATGAGATCGCTTTAGCTAGCTTTTCATACTGGTAGTAACCACTAGTCATGAGAAGATCGTAGTAATCAACAATGGCTGTATACTCATTCATAGTTAAATCTTGGTTTTCCTTAAAGTAAGCAGATGAAATCGACTAAGAATATACCATGCAATGTAAACGCATACAATGCCTTAAACTTTGATTCAGCCTGCCTCTCGTAAACAAAAAAAATTACTCTGTATACTAAAATCTGTAAAAACTAGTTGTCTAACTCATGCTACTGTCATCCACTTCTCATTGTTGAGGCATAGACATTTAAGGATAGACTGTATAAAGTGACACTATTCCTAGCTTGGAAATCATGTTTTTATATCTTATTAATTCATCCCCATCAACCGAGGGTGTGGATCAAACTAAATAGCGACAATTATAGTCTGGCTCAGATTAAAATTGAACCAAAGGTTTGGCCTAGTGATTTTTCTGTAATCAAACCAGAAATAGAAAAAGAACTTAAAATTGATGTAGATATTTTACATTATACCGATCTCAAAATTGAGCGATTATTCAAAGAAATTAAGGCAATACATATTGTAGAATCTTCTCATCTTAAACCAGAAAACCCTGATGGAATCTGGTGCGATCGCCACACTTTAAACCAGATATCTTTTGAGAATTTAGAACATAAATCTTTAATTAACTCCTATTTAGTTGAGCTGGAAACTGGTAACGTATCAAAACTTCGTCCACCCTGGGGGCAATCAGGCTGGTACAATCAAGCATCAAATTGGATTAAGCAGGAATTGGATCGCATAGGCGCTAAACAACTTGCCCCAGTTGAATATGTTAAAAGTTGGTCAATTTCCTGTGTCTTAAGAGTTGAGACTAGCATCGGTAACTTATATCTCAAACAAGCCTCTACTTTACCGCTGTTTTGTGATGAACCAGTTGTCACTAATGAATTAGCTAAGTTATTTCCCAATCATATTCCACAGGTAATTAGTATTAATCGGGAACATTCTTGGTTGCTACTGCAAGATTTTGGCAAGCCACTGGGCAACCAAGTATCTATCCAGACAAAACAAAAAGTTTATCGTTTATTAGCTCAAATTCAGATTCAGTCTATCAAATATTGCGATGGGCTTTTAAATATAGGCTGTCTGGATCGAAGGCTTAATCATCTACAACTTCAAATAGACCCCTTAATGGATTATGCAGCCACTCAATGCGATTTATCAACCTCTCAAATCGAGAAGTTGTATAAGCTTGCACCATATCTTAAAAGCCTATGCAGTCAACTAGAAAATTACAACATTCCCCAAACATTAGTCCATGGTGACTTACATCTACATAACGTGGCATTAAATAACGGTAACTATCTGTTGTTTGATTGGACAGATGCCTGTATTACTCATCCCTTTTTCGATTTGTTTGAGTTATTTTTTCCTACTCGAAATCATACTTGGAGGGCATCTCTTCAGAGTTTGTGGCGACAACCTATCCTCAGGTGGTTACAAAATACTTACTTAAGTCAGTGGATAGAGTATGAATCTGCATCACGTTTACTCGAAGCCTGGAATATAGCCCGCCCCTTATGCGCCTTGCATCACGCTGTTACTTATCAGCATATTATGATCAATTTAGAACCGCGTTCTAAAAATGAGTTTACTCATGCTCTACCTCCTTTTCTCAGAGAGATTATCAAATCTGTATCCAAACTCCAAAAATCCCCCCGTATATAATCTATCTGCTCGAAAAATCTAGCGATCGCTACAGATTTGTGCAAAAAATTTTGCGATTATGGGGAATATTCCTGACCAATAGTTTTAGCTGTGTATTGACTTAGAATTTTGGGAACAATTAAAGAGCAATTTAACTAATATTGTTGTTTAAACTGCCTTTTTGCAGCTTAAACTTATTCTTAGCTGCTGCGGTTTCTATTGCCAGTCACCATCGTTATGCTGAAAATTTCACCTATCATAAAATCGCTTCTTATTGTGGCGATCGCCTTGAAAATTATAGTACTAAATCACTCCTTAGCTCATTCTCGCCAGCCTCCTAGCACTGTAACTCAACTAGACAAAACTGCGTTGCCTTTATTAGCAAACAATACGGACAGGACTACCATTTCCTATAGTAGAACTGCCGCTTTTACTGAATATAAACCTCAATACGGTTCAGTTGAGATTCATCCCAGTAACTATGGCGATCGCTACAGCGTTGATGCTTATGGCAAACCTTTAAACAATCAGCCCCTAGTGGTGCTACATGAAACAACTGACTCGGCAAGCAGTGCTATCAACACCTTCAGAACCAATCATCCTCACGACAATAATCAAGTTAGTTATCATGCTCTGATTACTCTAGATGGAACTATTATTTATCTTGTTCCTTCAAACAAACGAGCATTTGGGGCAGGAAATTCTGCATTTAAAAGTCGCAACGGTACCGAAGCAGTGCGAACTAATCCTAATCTACCAGCATCAGTTAACAACTTTGCCTACCATATCTCTTTAGAGACCCCTTTAGATGGTCGAGGTAAAGATAATCGCAATTATCATAGTGGCTATACTCAAGAGCAGTATAAATCCTTAGCTTGGCTAATAGCTTTAAGCGATATTCCAGAAGAGAGAATTACTACCCATAAAGATGTAGATCTTGACCAACACAAAAAAGATCCCAGAAGCTTTGATCTGGATAAATTATTGATAATTCTTAATTCTTATCGCCAACCAATTAGCAATTAATTACTGCGTAATAGAGGAGATTTCTCTCTGTCTCTACTCAAGTGCTTTGGGAGAAACAGTTATATTTAATATTGACTATTCTGCGTAACCTTATTACAGATTTAGCGACATAAAAGAGAACTACTAAAATCAAAAAATGGTACTAATTCTACATATTCATTAATAGCTACTTTTTTAGAATTGCTAATCATAATTGGAAGAGAACACAATTATATTAGTAATTAAAACGCTGATATTTCATTGACAATAATCTTAATAAATAATTGCTAAAATTAAATAGTTTTGTCTCTCATAGCAGCTAAAAGCTATTTGCCCAGTTAATCAGCACAACTAATTCCCAAAGATTATTATGCCCTCTGTAAATAGTACTCAACCATAAAGTTAATTAAACTAAAGACTAATCATTTACATTCAATTATCCTACTAACTTTGCCAGTAAAAGTAGACTGATTAAACTCAAGAGAACTTGGTGAATTAACCTAAACCATACATTTTATATTAATTTCTATAAACTTGCTTGAGCGATCGCTATTAGTCTTCATGGTTAATATTTTAATTTGCATTGTCTAAATGTAAGCTAGATTACTTCAATTTTTTTATCATATTAGTTCTGAACTATTCGCTTTATTAATTCTTAAGTTTTACATTAGTTGCTGTTTGGCTTTAATCAAAATTAGCTCCTATCAAGCAATAGGCAAATCATGCCTTTTCTAAAAGTTAAATTGATAATTACTTTTTGTACTAAAAGACCTAAGTTAATGTTGGATATTATACATTATTGCTTATTGTTATTCCCTACTATCAAGCCATAAAATCAGCAAAATTTTTGGTTGAGCAAATGATTGAAGGAAGCGTTAACAACGATAGATTGCTTGGCACTATAAATGACGATACTTTACTTGGCTATGAAGGATCGGACACGATTAGAGGATTTGAAGGAGACGATTCAATTGAAGGTGGAATTGGTGGCGATAGTCTCTATGGAAACGACGGTTCAGATCTAATCTATGGAGATGACCTACAAGTATTTACCCCTGACTACATAGCATTAGATCCAAACCTCAATGACTTTATTAAAGGTGGAAAAGGAAACGACACCTTACTTGGTGACGGAGATTTTCTCGATCCTCTTTTTGGGAATGACGGAATGGATAACTTGCCAGGTAACGACACGATCTATGGTGGCGCAGGAGATGACGTTTTGGAAGGTCGTCCTGGAGAAGACATTCTCTACGGTGGTGGTGGTAACGATAGTTTATATGGTGGTTATCAAGGACTTCAAAGTTCTCGCTCCTATACATATCAATCTGATACCCTCTATGGTGGTGGTGGTAACGATTTCATTGAAGCAGATCGTGGTGATGATTTAATTTATGGTGACGGCGGTAACGATACCCTCTATGGAGATGAAGATACTTCCCCTTTTGGTGGTAAAGATACCATGTTCGGAGGAGGAGGAAGTGACGAGCTTTTCGGATGGCATGGCTCAGATTTTTTGGATGGTGGAGACGGAAATGACACCCTTCAAGGAGATATAGCCTTTCCGTTTTCTTCCCCTGATGCTGTTGGTGTTGATACTTTAACTGGTGGGGGTGGAGCCGATTTATTTGTTTTGGGACTCGAAGAAGTTCCTATTTATTCTGGCGAAGGTTACGATTTTGATACTGGCGAAACCTTTACTAGCGTTGCGATTGTGACAGACTTCAATCCTGGTCAAGATAAGATCCAGCTTTGGTATGGGGAAGAGGCTGATATTTCTGGAAATCCAGTACTAGCATCCAACTATACCGTAGGAGAAGTTCCTGAAGGATTTAATAATGGTACAGCTATTTATTTAAATGACGAATTAATGGCTATTTTAGAGGGAGTTGATAATTTGAATTTAGAAGCTGATTACATTGACTATGTATAGCTCCAATTTGAGGCATTGTCCGAATTAGCAATAATATTTCTATAATGCCAAAACTGATAACTCAAACATCTCGTGTGTAATTTGAAAGGGCGTCAACTTGGTATTCTTTGGGAACAAAGCAAGAGTACCAACAGTACTAAGTAGGTAGGCTTAATTAATTTAAAGATGATGTGAGGTATTTGGGGTGGTGAGGTAGTGAGGTAGTGGGGTATGGTCAAAAAGCTTATTTTATATTTAATTACACCCAGCTACTTATCAGTAGTATGCGATTATCTACTTGAGTAAAAACATCTAAAAGCTAATAGCCCTATCTAAAAGCTATTAGCTTAATAAATCACCGAAACTAGTTCCCAAAAATTATTATGCCATCCGTGAATAGTACTCAACCACGAGTAGTTCATTTACCTGAAGGGCTACCCATTCGCGCTCAATTACCCCATTAACTTTGCCAGTCAAAGCAGACTTATCAAACTCAAGATGACTTGGTAGGTTAGCTAAACCAGGATATTCCATGTTGGTTTCCACTAACTTGCGAGAGCGATCGCGATTTCTAACTTTGATTACGTCTCCAGGGCGACACTGGTAACTAGCAACGTCTACCACTCTATCATTGACGGTAATATGACCATGATTTACTAACTGTCTTGCAGCAGGGATAGTGCCAGCCATGCCTAAACGAAAGATCGTATTGTCGAGGCGCATTTCTAGCAATTCGAGTAAAGTTTGCCCTGTAGAACCAGCTACTCGACGAGCTTTACGTACATAGCGAACTAACTGCTTTTCGGTAACGCCATAATTGAAGCGCAGCTTTTGCTTTTCTTCTAAACGAATTGCATATTCAGAACGTTTGCGACGACTCTGACCATGTTGTCCTGGTGGATATGCTTTACGCGCGCTTTTTCTAGTTAAACCAGGTAAATCTCCTAAACGGCGAACGATCCGCAAACGCGGGCCTCTATAGCGAGACATATATTATTTCCTCTCTAGATTGTAATCTCAAAATATCTCCAAATATATAATTATACATTAAGTAAAGGCAGATTCATATTTCATTGAAATAACTTTAATTGCGAACTTGAAGTTTTTAACTCAAAAAAGTGAGCTAGTCAGAACCAACTCACTTGATACACATATGACCTGTCAGAGAGACCTCGCCTTAAAAACAAAGGCGCCTTTTGAGGTCAAGTCTTTTGAGGTTTCCTCAAAAGCTTGTATGACCGTTGCCGCATGTCGGGGCTGACATCACGACTTCGTGAAAATCAAAAGAGTGAAATCACTAGATGTAAGCCTGGAGTTTCTTCAGGCTTACGCACACTAAGATTACGCTGTAATGACTATCTAGCTAGCTTTAACGAAGCTAACGTCACGGTCTTTGGTCGCCCAGAACATTTCATGAATTTTTTGAACTGCATCCATCAATTCGTTAGCGTGTTCAATACTAACTTCGACTTTACAAGCAGAACACAGCTTGGTAGCTTTCCAAAAAGTATCGTGCAAGTCAGGATACTTTTCTAAATGTACAGGCTTGAAGTAATCTGTCCAAAGAATTAGCAAATCATCTTTAGTCTTCTGAGCTTGCTCTTCTTTAATAGCAACATAACGACTAAAAGTGTTGTGATAAGCAATATTTGCCGCTTTATCTCCAGCAGCAGGAACTTCAAGGTCTACGAGCTTTTTAGTCATAGAAACAACCGCCTCAGCCGTAATACGAGCGGAAGCAGGATCGTAAACACCGCAAGGACCATCACAATGAGCGTGAACCTCGGGGGCGGAGAATGTTTTCTTAATTTGCGAAATAACGTGTTTCAACATCATGGTTTATGGTGCTTGTTTGTATAGGAATGTGATTTTGCGAGCTTAATTGACTTTAAAGCAGTAATAATATCGAGATTAGAACTACTATCTAAAACGCTCAATAAGATATGAATCGTAATGAGATATCCATAGTTCCTATCTTTATTTAGCTTAGTTTGGTTTAGGGTTGGTTTGCAAGATTAACAATCTTTAGCTTTGGCAATAAAGATACAGCGTTGGCTTACACAGGTAATTGATGAGGCGTTGCTTGAGTTGGGCAGTTTAGTAAAAAAATTTGTAAAAATCGACCCGCCTAAAGGCGGGAAAAGAGAGTAAAGAGGGCAAAAGAGCAAAGGACTATGTAGTTTTAGAGACTGCATACACAACACGAAAACCGAAATAGAGGTTGCTGCGGTAGTCGCGGGCATTGTAGCTGCGGATCGCTGAGCGGCAGAAATCAGGAGTGCTGCCCCAGGAACCACCACGTATTACTTTTCTACTAACGTTTTCTGATAGCCAAGCACTGCCATCTGTTGGCGCATTTTTATAGTCTTTATGCCAATCATCTTCACACCATTCCCAGACATTTCCATGCATGTCATATAAACCAAAGGTATTAGGTGGATATGTGCCTACATTAGTAGTTTGACTCACAATGCCGCCATAATTGGCGGACTTATCTGTAATAGTATCGCCAAAATGATATGGAGTAGTCGTTCCAGCGCGACAAGCATATTCCCATTCTGCTTCACTAGGTAATTGATATTCTTTTCCTGTCTGTTGCGATAACTTCTGGCAAAATTCTACTGCATCGTCCCAAGAAACTGTCTCTAGGGGCCGTTCTTCACCTTGGAAGTAAGAGGGATTTTTACCCATTACTTGTTGATACTGTGCCTGAGTAATGGGATATTTGCCCATAAAGAAAGACGGGACATTCACCTCATATTGTGGTCTTTCATCATCGTACCCTTCACCTGCTGGCGAACCCATTATAAATGTTCCACTAGGTATAGTAATCATCTCTAGAGTGATACCATTGCCCAAGTCTTCAGTGTAATATGCCGCACTTTCTTTGCTTAGGGTTTGAACATCTTTAAATTCTCCTCTAGCAGCCAAATCAGCGATCTTTTCTTTAACTAAATTTTCTCCCTCTCGATCCTGATTTCTTTGGGCTGCTGCTAATGCTAAATTCAATCTATGCAAAGGGTCTTGATTTGCTTCAATCCAACGCCAATAGGGACTTAAGAAAGCTGTAATTTTGGCACTGCGACAGATTTTATCTGAATTCGTTTCTTGCTCATAACCCCATCGGAGAAAGCCAACTAAATTCGAGTTTTCTTGCTGAAGTTGTTGTCTTTTTTTGCTTTCTCCCAGTGTGAGAACTTGGTCACAGAAATCACCATAATAGAAATCCAACACTTGAGGAGCAAGATATTCAATTCCTCTTCCCTGCTGTAGTTTACTTTCAGCGTAACTCCGTGCTGGTTCGGGTAAAGTTACTCGCCAATCCGATGCCGTAGGCGACTTTTCTGCCATAGAAAACTTAAACAATTCCAGCACCGCCTTGTTGCCATTTCTACCCCAAATATTTCTCGCCAATTCCCGACTCAAACCACCAGGAAAGAAGAATAACAAAGGAAATATATCTTGAGCTTCTAGCGATAACATCTCAAAGGAACGTTCTAAAGTTATCCGTAGACTTCTTTCTTTTCTTGCTTGAGGAGAATACGAATCAAGTATTTCTAGTGGTTCAATCTCCAAGTCTTCACACAGCATCTTGAGAGTATATTGACTTTCTCTCATATAGGATGCTGCTAATTTAATCGGTAAAGGATAACCATCGAGAAACTGCACCAACCGCTTAAAATCTGCCTCCGACTCCTCATCTAGTCCCCATTGTTCCTCTGAAGGGGCATACTTTCTAAATATCTCTCTCGTTTCTGATGCTCCCATACTACAAACTTCTTCCTGATGACAATAAAGAATGTCTCTTACTAGTGCCGAACGGGAAGTTAACAAAAGTCTTAAATTAGGACATTGTTCTACAAGGGAATTTAAAAGATCAATTAGTTCATTCGGTTCTTTCTCAATCAATTTATCCAAATCATCGAGAATTAATAAGATGCGGCTATTTCTTAACTCTCTGGCTAAGGCAAAACTGTCTAATTCAAGTTCTTGTCTAATTTTGGTAAATAGGGTTCCCACTGAATCAGTATCTCGCAAACTAATCAACCAAACTCCATCTCGAAAGCGGTCGCGCTCATGTAACCACCGACCAATAGCATAGGCTAAAGCAGTTTTACCCATTCCACCCATACCATGTAGGGCAAGACAACGCTTATCTGACTCTGCCAAAACCTTTAGTACTTGATGTATTTCTTTTCTGCGTCCGATAAAATTGGGGTCGTTACGGGGAATATTGGTATTTGACCACTGGGGACAAATAACCTGGTGTGTATCTGCTGGTTCTATAATCAGCGATTGATTATGGGTCGCTTGGGGAAGTAATTGAAATTTGAAGGCTTGATCAAAATTAACTCCTTGTTGAAAAGTTTTAGAGTTAAACAACTTCTTTAAGTTATCATCGAGTTTAACTGCATTCCGACTCACTAAAAAACTATCAGAGATCGCATCTTGATTGAATAATGCTTGATAAAGTCGTCGCGCAAAACATCGGGCTGCCACATCGAGAATTTTATCTTCAGCGTTAACTGCAATCACATGAGGCACTCCTGCTTTGACAAATGCTTGAGCTAACTTGGATGAATGACAAGCATTTAATAATGCTAATTGACAGGGTGCTTGTTTCTGGTTCGAGAGGGCGATCTCTAACTCTGCTTCACTCAAAGCACGAGTCATTCCCACTTCATCTTCCAATACTAAGGCTGTCCCATTCCCTTCTCTCGCCCCATGACCGATAAAATGAATAACCAGTGGTTTGACTCGACTAGCCAACACATCTTGTAGCGTCTGGGAAGTAGCTACTTTAACCACTATTTCCACTGCTATCGTCTGAGGTATCTCTTCCAATACTAAAGCGATCGCTTCAATTTCTTTTTGAATCGATAAATTCTCTACTGGTGATAAGTCTTCATTGAGTAGAGGGGCTGAAAACAAGATCATAATTTGATTACTAAAGCTATGATCTTGTTCCGCAACAGCTTCTACCCCTGGCTTGATAGGAACTCCGACAGCTACTCGTGAGGAAACCATTGATCTATCTCCTCATCAGATGCCTCATTAAGCTCTAGGGGCGGACGATTGGGATGCTCCAACCTACCTTCTGGTTCTATTCCTCTTGAGCGCAGTTCTCGTCGCCAATTTGCGATCGTCTTAGCGGCTTTAATGCCGTATTCTATCAAGTTAGCACCTGCTGCCATCCCTCCCAGTACTGTGGCGATAAAAACTATGTCATCTGCACCAAAGACTCGACTTGGTAACTTCTGCACCTTGATGGAACTCATCCGCAGCGATGTTTCTAATGAATCTATTTCATCTTTGGGAAGTTGCGATGAAATTACTATGCTACAAAGAGGAATTTCATTCATTTACACCTCCAACAGGTTGAGTTTTATGGAACAATTCCCTCAATGGTATTTTATGTGTGACTAAGTAATGACAAGTAGATATTATTTTTTAACTTTACATAATCTATAAGCTTATAGGCTTTTAATTAAACTTTTAAGCCAACTTATTTAAGCTTAGAGCTTAAGGCTTAGAGCTTATAGCTAGTTAATATGATAGCAATCACATTCACAAGGACTGCATTACAAAAATACGGAGAGGGGGGGATTCGAACCCCCGATGAAGTTTACACCCCATAACTCCTTAGCAGGGAGCCGCTTTCAACCGCTCAGCCACCTCTCCAGAATGTCTATCGATTTTGAATTATAACAGATTTATCTGAGCTGACGGTAAGACTAGAGAAAATTTGGCGTAACTTAACTTTTTCTAAAGAATAGTATTTAGTCAACTGACATGTGTCCTCAAGAAATAACCCTCTAAATAGAGGCAAAAACTAATCAACTAAAGCTAAATAAAATTACAGGCTTTTTCAGACTTGTTGTGATTTCCATTCAAGTTATGTTGATGCTTTCGTTAGTTGTACCAGCTATTTAGTTCTAAATCTCACAGAATCAGCATGGGAGGGCAGCCCTTCCGCCTGTGCCAAAATCTGAATCGTGCTAGACATTTTCTTCAGAGCAGTTGGCGAGTATTGAATTAAACTGGAGTGCTTCATAAAAGTTTCCACTCCCAGTGGAGAAGCATAGCGGGCTGCCCCCGAAGTTGGGAGAGTATGATTAGGTCCTGCTAAATAATCTCCCGTAGCTTCTGGAGTAGAGCTACCCAGAAAAATTGCTCCTGCATGACGAATCGATTCTACTAAGCTCCAGGGATCTACAACTTCTAATTCCAGGTGTTCGGGAGCAAAAAGATTGGAGAGTTCCACTGCCTCGGTCAGAGAATCTACCACAACTATTAGACCATAATGAGCGATCGCTTTTTCAGTTAGAGTCTTGCGGGGATGATGCGCCAGTTGCTGGGTAACTTCCTGTTGAACTTCTTGAGCCAAACTACTACTAGTAGTAAGCAAGATAGCCGCCGCCATTGGGTCGTGTTCCGCCTGGGCTAGTAGATCCGCAGCGATAAAAACTGGATTTGCCTCTTCATCGGCAATGACCAAGACTTCTGAGGGACCAGCGAGCGAATCAATTCCTACCGTGCCATAAACCATTTTTTTGGCTAAAGTCACATAAATATTACCAGGACCCGTAATGACATCAACTTTGGGAATTGTCTTAGTGCCATAAGCCAACGCACTAACTGCCTGGGCACCACCAACTCGATAAATCTCTTCTACTCCAGCTTCCTGTGCCGCTACCAACACCGCAGGATTAATCTTGCCATCCGCTCCAGGCGGAGTAACCATCACAATACGCGGCACCTGAGCAACTTTTGCTGGAATTGCATTCATTAATACAGTGCTAGGATAAGACGCTCTGCCTCCAGGAACGTAGAGTCCTGCACGATCTACAGGAGTATAACGCTTACCCAAAACTACATCGTCTTCCTCAAACTGCACCCAGGATTTAGGAACTCTTTGGCGATGGAAGGCCTCAATTTTATGGCGGGCTACCTGAATTGCGCGCAGTAAATCTTTTGAGATCTGCTGATATGCCGCATCCAGTTCAGAACCGCTCACCCTTAACTGATCTACGGTATATGCTTGACGATCAAACTTCTCCGTATATTCTAGCAATGCGCGATCGCCATTTTGCTTGACGTTAGTTACAATCTCGCGAACTACGACTTCTTGAGTTTGAACATCATCCCCATTATTGCGATCGCCGATGCGCTTTAATTCTGTTTGTGCCTCAGTTTGCCGATCAATTATTCGCAGCATTGAGATCCCCATATCCATCTAAGCTTTTACACAGAAAGTGAGCTACTACTTTTAATTTATTATATAAATCTTTACAGTAATCAAACCACTATTTTCCTAGCTTAACGTGAATCAATAGTTACTGGCTTTTTTCTTGATAGTCTTGGCAGAAGTTGCAAAATACTCTAACTAAGTTTGAACAGCAATAACAGTATCTGCTTGACACTGGCTAAAAATAGTTGCTAGACTGTAAAATCCAATTCTATATTTATTTCCTAGAATTACTTACAAAGCAAAATCCTGTCTAAAAAACTGTGGCTAACTCTAAATCGGCAATCAAACGTATCAGAACAGCAGAACGCAATCGTCTACGCAACAAAGCGTATAAGTCTGCCCTTAGAACTCTAAGCAAAAAATATTTTAGTGCGGTGGAAGCCTATACAGCCGAACCTAATCCAGAAAATATGGAGGCAGTACAGCGAGCCATGTCCGCTGCATACAGCAAAATTGACAAGGCTGTTAAACGGAAGGTGCTTCATCGTAATAATGGAGCTAGAAAGAAATCTCGCATAGCAAGAGTGTTGAAAAAAGCGACTGCTGCCTAGAAATTTCGATTATCTAGGTTTAAGCGTTTTGATTTAATTAGGAAAGCTTGTGAATCAGAAAGTTTAGATTTCTAGAGCATAGTGCAAAATTCAAGCAGTTAAGCAATACACAAGGTATAAATGCAGTTAGTTGATACCCATGTTCACATCAACTTTGATGTTTTTCAAGGGAACTTAAACGCTTTAAGACAGCGCTGGCAGGAAGCAGGTGTAGTTCATCTAATACATTCTTGTGTCGAACCGAAAGAGTTTCAGGGAATAAAGGCATTAGCGGATCGCTTTCCTGAACTGTCTTTTGCAGTTGGGTTACACCCTTTGGACGTAGATAAGTGGCAAACAGAAACTGCTATAGAAGTCAAAACTTTAGCAGGTTCTGATAGTCGTGTGGTAGCTATCGGCGAAACAGGATTAGATTTTTATAAAGCCACTAATCAAGAGCAGCAAGTTTTAGTTCTGCAAGAACAGCTAAGAGTAGCCAAAGAGCTAGATTTACCAGTAATAATTCACTGCCGAGATGCTGCGAAAAAGTTACAAGAAGTACTAACTGATTTTTGGCAGAATGAAGGTTACGTTAAAGGGGTCATGCACTGCTGGGGAGGAGACCAAATAGAAACTGGATGGTTTTTAGATTTAGGTTTTTATATTAGCTACAGCGGAATTGTCACTTTTAAAAATGCGCAGCAGGTTCAAACGTCAGCAAAGACGGTTCCAAGCGATCGTCTGTTGATTGAAACTGACTGCCCGTTTTTGGCTCCTGTTCCCAAGAGAGGAAAAACTAACGAGCCATCATACGTGCTTCACGTAGCAGAATACGTGTCACAGATCAGGAATACAACGCTCGAGGTAATTGCTGCTCAAACAACTGCTAATGCCTGCCGCCTATTTGGCATTCAATTATAAAAATCATAATAAAAGTTTTCTCAAAACGCTAGTTTCCTTATTTCTAAGCCGAAGTAAAACATAGTAAAAGAGCTATCATCTTCATGACTAATTTGACTTACAATCTGCTACCAGATCTAATTGAAATTCAACGCTCCAGTTTTCGTTGGTTTCTTGAAGAGGGATTAATAGAAGAACTAAATAGCTTTTCTCCGATCACAGATTACACTGGTAAGTTCGAGCTGCACTTTATGGGAGAAAACTATCGTCTCAAAGAGCCGAAGTACTCAATGGAAGAGGCAAAGCGCCGCGATAGTACTTATAATGTTCAGGTATACGTACCAACTCGTCTAATTGATAAAGAGAGTGGCGAAATCAAGGAGATGGAGGTCTTTGTGGGAGATCTTCCTTTGATGACAGATCGCGGTACATTTATTATCAACGGTGCAGAACGGGTAATTGTCAATCAAATTGTGCGATCTCCTGGAGTTTATTATAAGGCTGAAACTGATAAGAATGGGAGGAGAACTTATTCTGCTTCTCTTATTCCTAATCGTGGAGCTTGGTTAAAGTTTGAAACTGATAAAAACGGCTTGGTTTGGGTCAGGATTGATAAGACCCGTAAGCTCTCAGCACAGGTATTGTTAAAGGCGATCGGTTTAAGCGACAATGAAATTCTTGATGGGATACGTCATCCAGACTTCTATCAGAAAACCCTAGATAAGGAAGGAAATCCCAGCGAAGAGGAAGCACTACTAGAACTATATCGTAAATTGCGCCCTGGTGAGCCACCTACAGTCAGCGGGGGTCAACAGCTTTTAGAATCTCGCTTTTTTGATTCCAAACGTTATGATTTAGGGCGCGTAGGACGTTATAAGCTCAACAAAAAATTGCGCCTCACCGTTCCCGATACGACAAGAGTCTTGACTACTACTGATATCTTGTCAGCAGTAGCATATCTTATCAATCTAGAATTCGATGGTGGAAATACCGATGATATTGATCATCTTGGAAACCGTCGTGTTCGTTCGGTAGGAGAACTATTACAAAACCAAGTTCGCGTTGGTTTAAACCGCTTAGAGAGAATAATTAGAGAAAGAATGACCGTTAGTGAGGCGAATAGCTTAACTCCAGCAGCTTTAGTTAACCCCAAACCTTTGGTAGCGGCCATTAAAGAGTTCTTTGGATCATCCCAGCTATCTCAATTTATGGATCAAACTAATCCTTTAGCTGAACTTACCCATAAACGCCGTCTTTCCGCTTTAGGACCAGGAGGGTTAACTAGGGAAAGAGCTGGTTTTGCAGTTCGCGATATTCATCCAACTCAGTATGGTCGAATCTGTCCTGTAGAGACACCAGAGGGACCTAATGCAGGATTGATTGGTTCATTAGCAACTTATGCTCGGGTGAACCCCTATGGATTTATAGCCACCCCCTATTATCGTGTAGAAAATGGAAGAGTTCTGCGAGATGAAGATGTTGTCTATTTAACTGCTGATGAAGAAGATGACATGAGAGTTGCCCCTGGAGATGTAGCAACCGATGATGATGGCTATATTTTGGGCGAAACTATTGCAATTCGCTATCGTCGAGAATTTTCAACCTGTGATTCCGAGGAGGTCGATTACGTAGCTATTTCTCCTGTACAGATTGTCTCTGTTGCTACTAGTTTGATTCCCTTTTTAGAGCATGACGATGCCAACCGTGCCTTGATGGGTTCTAACATGCAGCGTCAAGCTGTACCTTTATTGCGTCCTGAGAGACCGCTGGTAGGAACTGGATTAGAAGCCCAAGCAGCTCGGGACTCGGGAATGGTTGTAGTTTCCCGCACTCATGGTATTGTGACTTACGTTGATGCAGAAGTAGTCAGAGTCAGAGTCGAAGCAGGCAATAACGGTTTATATGCTCCAGAACCTGGAGCAGAAATTACTTATAAATTGCAAAAGTATCAGCGTTCTAATCAAGATACCTGTTTAAATCAACGTCCTCTAGTCTATGCAGGAGAAGATGTGGTTCCAGGACAGGTATTGGCTGATGGTTCTTCTACTGAAGGTGGTGAACTAGCATTAGGACAAAACGTTCTGATAGCCTATATGCCCTGGGAAGGTTACAACTACGAAGATGCAATCTTAATTAGTGAGCGACTAGTCTATGATGATGTCTACACGAGTATTCACGTTGAAAAATTTGAGATTGAAGCTAGACAAACCAAACTTGGTCCAGAAGAAATTACTCGTGAGATTCCTAACGTGGGAGAAGATGCCCTCCGTAATCTAGATGAACGGGGTATTATTCATATTGGAGCGTGGGTAGAAGCGGGAGAAATCTTAGTTGGGAAGGTTACACCGAAGGGGGAATCAGATCAGCCTCCTGAAGAAAAATTGCTAAGAGCGATCTTTGGTGAAAAGGCTCGTGATGTGAGGGATAACTCCTTGAGAGTTCCTAACGGAGAAAAGGGTCGAGTTGTAGACGTTCGAGTTTTTACTAGGGAACAAGGAGATGAACTGCCTCCTGGAGCAAATATGGTGGTGCGAATTTACGTGGCACAAAAACGGAAGATTCAGGTTGGGGATAAAATGGCTGGTCGTCATGGTAATAAAGGAATTATCTCTCGTATTCTGCCGATTGAAGATATGCCTTATCTACCTGATGGTACCCCAATTGATATTGCTCTTAATCCCTTAGGCGTTCCCTCTCGCATGAACGTAGGGCAGGTATTTGAATGTCTTTTGGGTTGGGCTGGGGAGAATTTGGCTACCCGCTTTAAAATGATGCCCTTTGATGAAATGTATGGGAAAGAGGCATCGAGAGAAACTGTACACGGTAAGATTCAGGATGCAGCTCGTAAACCGGGAAAATCTTGGGTATATGACGAAAATAACCCTGGTAAAATTCAAGTATTTGATGGGCGCACAGGAGAGAAGTTTGATCGTCCTGTAACTGTAGGTAAAGCCTATATGCTCAAGTTAGTTCACCTAGTAGATGATAAAATTCATGCTCGCTCTACAGGTCCTTATTCATTGGTGACACAGCAACCTCTTGGTGGTAAAGCGCAGCAGGGAGGACAACGCTTTGGAGAAATGGAAGTTTGGGCTTTAGAAGCTTATGGAGCAGCTTATACTCTGCAAGAACTGTTGACAGTGAAGTCAGATGATATGCAGGGGCGTAACGAAGCCTTGAATTCTATTGTCAAAGGTAAACCAATCCCTCGTCCTGGCACTCCTGAGTCTTTTAAAGTGTTAATGCGTGAATTACAGTCTTTAGGTCTTGATATCGCGGTACATAAACTTGAATCAGTAGATGATGGTAGTAGTCGCGATGTGGAGGTTGATTTGATGGCAGATACACCCCGCCGTACTCCTAATAGACCAACTTACGAATCCTTGCAGCGAGAAGAAACGACAGAAGAAGTCTAATTCTAAGAATGAAAAATCAGGGATAAGAAGGCTGTGTTTTTTATAATTTTATTTCTTATCCCTCAATAGCAAATCTTCAATCTCCAGTCCCCAAATTCTTAATTCAATTCATCAATGAGAAATCAAGTAGAACAAAGATTTGATTACGTCAAAATAGGCATTGCTTCTCCTGAGAGAATTCGTCAGTGGGGAGAAAGAACCTTACCCAATGGTCAGTTGGTAGGAGAGGTAACTAAGCCTGAAACGATTAATTATCGTACTCTCAAGCCAGAAATGGATGGGCTATTTTGCGAGCGTATTTTTGGTCCAGCTAAGGACTGGGAATGTCACTGTGGAAAATATAAAAGAGTCCGCCACCGTGGTATTGTTTGCGAACGCTGTGGGGTAGAGGTAACAGAATCGCGGGTACGTCGTCACCGCATGGGCTTTATTAAGCTAGCGGCTCCCGTAACTCATGTTTGGTACCTTAAAGGTATTCCTAGCTACCTGAGCATTTTGCTGGATATGCCTTTAAGAGATGTTGAACAAGTAGTTTACTTTAACGCTTATGTAGTACTTGATCCTGGTAATGCAGGAAATCTCTCGGCAAAGCAACTGCTCACTGAAGACCAATGGATTGAAATTGAAGATCAGCTTTATAGTGAAGATTCAGAACTAGTTGGGGTAGAAGTTGGAATTGGTGCCGAAGCAGTACAGCGACTCTTGGAAGAAGTAGCTCTAGAAGAAGAAGCGGAGAAACTAAGAGAGCAAATTGGTGATGCTAAAGGACAAAAAAGAGCCAAGCTAATTAAGAGGCTGCGGGTAATTGATAATTTTGTGGCTACAGGTTCACGTCCTGAATGGATGGTACTTAATGCCATACCTGTCATTCCACCAGATTTACGCCCGATGGTACAGCTAGATGGTGGGCGTTTTGCTACATCTGACCTTAACGATCTTTATCGTCGAGTTATTAACCGCAACAACCGATTAGCCAGACTGCAAGAAATTCTTGCTCCTGAGATTATTGTCCGTAATGAAAAACGGATGTTGCAAGAAGCAGTAGATGCTCTGATAGATAATGGTCGCCGTGGTCGAACAGTTGTGGGGGCAAACAATCGTCCTTTAAAATCTTTGTCTGACATTATTGAAGGTAAGCAAGGACGTTTTCGTCAAAACCTTTTGGGTAAAAGGGTAGACTACTCAGGGCGTTCGGTAATTGTAGTCGGACCCAAATTAAAAATCTATCAGTGTGGTTTGCCCAGGGAGATGGCAATAGAATTGTTCCAGCCCTTTGTGATTCACCGTCTGATCAATAGTGGCATGGTTAATAATATTAAAGCTGCCAAGAAATTGATTCAGCGCAATGACCCCAGTGTTTATGAAGTTTTAAAAGAGGTAATTGCGGGACATCCTGTAATGCTAAACCGAGCGCCAACTCTACACCGTTTGGGTATTCAGGCGTTTGAGCCTATTTTAGTTGAAGGTAGGGCAATTCAACTACACCCTTTAGTTTGTCCCGCATTTAATGCTGACTTTGACGGTGACCAGATGGCGGTTCACGTACCTTTGTCATTGGAAGCTCAAGCAGAAGCCAGACTATTAATGTTAGCTTGTCACAACATTTTATCGCCAGCAACGGGAAGACCAATTGTCGCCCCGTCTCAAGACATGGTTTTAGGTTGTTATTATCTAACTGCTGAAGACCCCAAGGCAATTAAAGGAAAAGGTCGGCGCTTTGGTAATCTAGATGATGCCATCAAAGCGTATGAACAGGGGCAGGTAGACCTTCATTCCCATGTCTGGCTCCGATATGAAGGAGAAGTGGTAACCGAGGAACCAGATATTGAAGTTGTAGAATCTGAGAAGCTAACAGACGGCAGCACTATTGAATATTATCGTCATCGATTTGTCAGAAAATCTGCAACAGGAGAGCAAATTGCCCAGTATATCGATACTACTATCGGACGTATTATTTACAACAAAACTGTACAAGACGCTTTAAACGCAGCAGCATAGGCAGTAAAAGTCTTAAATCAAGAAGTTTTAGCAGTGGTCAACTAGAAAAATTAAACATGAAATTTTATAATCACATTGTCGATAAAGGTCGTCTCAAAAAATTGATGGCTTCGGCTTTTACGGAATATGGCTCAGCTCATAGTGCTACCGTTGCTGATTCTCTCAAAGAGTTAGGCTTTCGCTATGCAACTGTGGCGGGGGTTTCGATTAGTGTAGATGATTTAAAAGTACCACCAATTAAAGCCGAGCTTTTAGAAGCGGCGGAAACAGAAATCAGAGAAACTGAAGAACGCTATGCTCGAGGAGAAATTACCGAAGTGGAACGTTTTCAGAAAGTAATTGATACTTGGAATAGCACCTCAGAAAATCTTAAGGATGAGGTAGTCACTAACTTTCGCGCCACTGACCCCCTCAATTCTGTATACATGATGGCATTCAGCGGAGCCAGGGGAAATTTATCTCAGGTTCGACAGTTAGTGGGAATGCGAGGCTTGATGGCTGATCCTCAAGGGGAAATTATTGACTTACCAATCAAAACTAACTTTCGCGAAGGATTAACTGTAACTGAATACATTATTTCTTCTTATGGAGCGCGTAAAGGTTTAGTTGATACTGCCCTCAGAACAGCTGATTCTGGTTACTTAACTCGTCGCTTAGTGGATGTTTCTCAGGATGTGATCGTTAGAGAGGTAGATTGCGGTACTCAACGAGGAATTAGCCTCCGTGCTATGAAAGATGGAGATCGCACCTTAATTCACCTTTCAGATCGTTTATTGGGCAGGGTACTTGCTAAAGACGCACATCATGATAAGACAGGAGATTTAGTTGCGGCTCGTAATCAAGATATTGATCACGAGTTAGCTCAGAAAATCGGCGATAGTGTTGAAGAGGTCTTAGTTCGCTCTCCTCTGACTTGTGAGGCAGCTCGTTCTGTATGTCAAAAGTGCTATGGCTGGAGTCTGGCTCATGGACACACGGTAGATATGGGAGAAGCCGTCGGTATCATTGCGGCTCAATCTATCGGCGAACCTGGGACCCAGTTGACAATGCGGACTTTCCACACAGGAGGGGTTTTCACAGGAGAAGTTGCTCGTCAAATTCGCGCCAAAGCCGATGGCAGAGTAGAATTTGGCACTGGCTTGAGCACTCGACAAATTCGTACTCGTCATGGTGATGAAAGGAATCAGGTGGAAACTGTAGGGGATATTAAGTTAATTCCTAACAAGGGTAAAACGGTGAACACCGCATTAACCGCAGGCTCTTTAATCTACGTTCAAGATGGGGAAGAGGTTAAAAAGGGTCAGCTACTAGTTGAAGTGGCAAAGGTTAAAATGCAGAAGTCTACTGAAAAAGCAGCAAAAGACGTAACTTCTGACTTAGCTGGCGAAATTGTGTTTGCTGATCTGGTTCCTGAAGATAAGAAAGATCGTCAGGGCAATACTACCCGTATTGCTCAAAGATCTGGGTTACTCTGGGTCTTATCAGGAGAAGTTTATAACTTGCTTCCTGGAGCAGAAGCTTCGGTTAAAAATGGCGATAAGGTCAAGCCAGGGGATATCTTGGCTCAAACTAAGTTAACCGCTGCCAATGGCGGTGTAGTCAGAATGATTCCTAACAGTCGCGAAATTGAAATAGTCACTGCCTCAGTATCTCTAGATCAAGCAAAGGTCAAAATTGAAAGTGATGGTGGTCGAGAGCAGTATATTATTTATACTGCCGATGATCGTAAATTTTTGCTGAAAACAGCACCTGGAACTAAGGTACAGAATAAGCAAATCGTTGCTGAGTTAATTGACGATTTTTATCGTACTGAAACAGGTGGTATTGTTAAGTATGGCGGTATTACCGTAGGTAAAGGTAATCGCAAACAGGGTTATGAGGTAGAACAAGGTGGAACCCTGCTTTGGATTCCTGAGGAAAGTCACGAAGTCAACAAGGACATTTCTCTGTTAATTGTTGAAGATGGTGAATATGTAGAGGCTGGGACAGAGGTAGTCAAAGATATCTTTTGTCAATCTTCAGGAATTGCTGAAGTTGTTCAGAAAAACGATATTTTGCGAGAAATAATTATTAAGCCAGGAGAAATTCATCAGCTTGACGATCCTAAGAGTGAATGGCACGAGCAGCTAATTCAAGCAGGAACCGAAGTATTACCAGGGGTCGTAACTACGGAGTTAAGATACGGTGAAGTAATTGAAACCACCGAAGGCATAGCTTTGATCTTACGCCCTGTCAAAGAATTTGAAGTAGCAGATAAGCCTTCAATTCCCTCTCAGGCATCAATTAACCAAGATGATGGTCGCCAAATTGAGCTGCGTTCGGTACAGAGAATCTTTTATAAAGATGGGGAGAGAGTTAAATCTGTAAGTAGCTTATCTCTGTTGAGTACTCAACTAGTTTTGGAAATTGAAACTACCGAAGAAAACGATGTAATTGCTAATCTAAGTGCTGATATCGAACTAATTCCAGAAGAGGGAGGTTCTGATATCCATACACTGCAAATGGTAATTTTAGAATCTTTAGTGTTGAGAAGAGACACAGATGTTGATCCCCATAGTGGAGAAATTCAAACCAGAGTGCTGGTTGAAGATGGTCAAGAAATTGCTAAAGGAGCAACTATTGCCCGTACCGAAATTCTTTGTAAATCTGCTGGAGAAGTTCAAGGGATTCGCGAGGGAGCAGAGGCAATCCGCCGCATCTTGATTGTTCGCGACAGCGATTTAGTAAGTCACGAATTAGACATCACCCAGAGCGAGTGTAAATGGAAACCAGGGGATTTATTAGTATCTGGTAGTAAACTAAGCGACAGTGTCAGATTAGAAGATTCGAGTCAGGTAGTAGCTATCAATGATAATGAGGGCAAAACTAATATAGTCCTCCGTCATACCCGCCCCTACCGTGTATCTCAAGGTGCAGTATTGCACATCGATGATGGAGATTTGGTACAGCGTGGTGATAACCTGGTGCTACTAGTATTTGAGCGTTCTAAAACAGGAGATATTATTCAGGGTCTGCCTCGAATTGAAGAGCTACTTGAAGCTCGAAAACCAAAAGAAGGATGTATCCTGAGTCGTAGTTCTGGAGTTTGCCAGGTAGTATACGAAGAAAACGAAACTGTAGACATCAAAATCATTGAAGATGATGGAGTAGTAAGCGACTATCCAATTAAGCCTGGTCAAAATGCCATTGTTAGTGATGGTCAAACTGTAGAAGCGGGAGAACCACTAACTGATGGTCCTGCTAATCCTCATGAGATCTTAGAAACGCACTTCAACTACCATTTGCCTGAAAAAGGCTGCTATGAAGCTTCTTTAATTGGGTTACAAAAAGCACAGCTATTTTTAGTTCGTCAGGTTCAGTCTGTTTACCAAAGTCAAGGAATTGATATTTCTGACAAACACATTGAAGTCATTGTCAAGCAAATGACTGCTAAAGTCAGAATTGATGATGGAGGTGATACGATTATTCTCCCTGGTGAACTATTAGAATTGCGGCAAATTGAACAGGTAAATGAAGCAATGTCCATTACTGGTGGAGCTCCTGCTCAATACACACCTGTTTTACTTGGCATTACCAAAGCTTCCCTTAATACTGATAGCTTCATTTCCGCAGCCTCTTTCCAAGAAACTACTAGAGTTTTGACGGAGGCGGCAATTGAAGGAAAGTCTGACTGGCTCAGAGGTTTGAAAGAAAACGTGATTATTGGTCGTTTAATCCCAGCGGGAACAGGATTTAATACTCCTGAAGAGCCTATGAATGGTCGTAATGATTTAGACTCAGGGATGCGGAACAATGCAGTTTATGGTTATGGTGATGATTTTGAATCTTATCGTTTAGCTGACGATGCTAATACTGCTTCCGAAGCCAATCTCCGCCGCTCGTACAAAAATATTAGTGATGATGAGAATATGATTTTAGATGATAAAACTGCCAGAGATTTGGCAACCGGCTTAGATGATTGATCGAGTCAAACAGCAGTTACCGACTGTCAGCATCACCTGATTTAGTTTTTTAAGTCAAGGATGCCAAGATAATTCAAGGAGGAATTTTTGAGATATCTTGGCATCTTTTTCTTTTGCTTATTTCTTTTAAGCTAGGCTTGTAATTTTTCTATTGTGATCAAGTAAACCCTGATTTATCTAATTTGTAGCCTCCTCTGTTTTATTCCAATAGGTAAGTTTCTAAACCTAAATTAACTAAAGTTCTTTCGGCTCTTTTGGCTTTACCCCAATTACTAAATGCTCCTACCTGTAACCAAGATTCTCCTTGAAAAACAGTTTTAAAGGCTTCTGGATAGAGCGATCGCACTTCATTTTCTTCATCTTGACTTAAGGTTTCAACCAACACTTTATATTTAATTGGAGTGGCTGTAGATCTTAAAGCCGTACTAGCTGTTTCTGGTGCATAGGGCACAGGTTCCACATCTAGAACAATCCCAGAAGTAGAAGAAGCATTAAACACTAATTCTTTACGCCCTGAATTGCTCTCTAAGACTGGAGGAGGCGCTGGTAAGTTGGATGCTGTATCAACTGGTAAAGAGGGAGCAGGAACACTAAGCTTGGGGAGAGGAGAATTATCTAAGTTTCGCCGACTAGGCAAAGGGGGTAAGTCTCTAAAAGTATGATCATTACTATCTGTAGTGGCAACAAAGGTTCCTTGCTCAAAGTTAATATCACCAACAGTTTTTCCTTGCACCTGTGTTTCTACCGCAGGAATTTGATTGCTAGTTGCGTTGTGAATATCTAGCTGGTTGTTACTCCGAAACAGATTATTTCCAGGTTCGTGATCTGTTCCCAAGTCCACCCGAGATTGAGCGATCGCCATTAAGCCAACTTCACGGGAATTAATAATTTCGTTATCTCGTAAAATAGCTTGTGAATCACCTTCTAAAATCAGACCGATCCGATTGCTCTTGAAAATGTTTTTACTCAGGTGAGGAGCTGCTTCATGTAGCAGACTAACGCCAAAACCTGTCTGCTCAAAGGTATTGGCTACTACTTCAGGGTTGGAAGTTCCATCGACTATCAAGCCATTGCCCGAATTATTGTAAAAGTAGTTATCCTCAATTTTGGGAGAACTCTTCCCGTTTACGGAAACACCGGTGTTGCCATTACGAGTAAAAGTATTGCTAATTATCTCAGGAGATGCCGATTCGATCCATAAACCATATCCTCTCGAATGAGTGTTGGTAACAGTAATTCCCGTAATACCAGCTGCGTCTTTAGTAGCAGCGATCGCTACATGTTGCCCAGCAGCAGTAGGACTTACAAAATAACCACTGCCTTTGATAATAGTGTTATATCCTTGATTTCGGGGAGTTCCTTGGAGAGTAATCTGATTGTCCAGAAGTAAGGGGAATTTCTCTCCTGATTCTTCACTATAAGTTCCCGAAGCTAACTCAATGGTGCTACCCGCAGTAGCTATTTCTAAAGCACGAGTAATAGTTTTAAGAGGAGATGATTTTTTACCAACTTGTGAATCATCTCCCTTTTTAGAATTAACGTAAATGATATTTCTACTCTTATTTAGCAAAGGCGATTGAGCGATCGCATTTTGTGCGGTCAAGGTAATCGTCCCAGGCACAACAATCGCTATTATTATCAGTATTACTATTACGTTTAGATACTTTGTCGATAGTTTTTGACGACCTGCATCCAAATATCTTGAATTATAATTCTGGCTTTTCATCATTTAGCTCCTAAAGGAAAAAATACTGTTAGAAGATTGCCCAAAGATATTAAGTATTTTGCTTTTCATGTTGTTCTCGATTAATTAGTAACTAGGTACCATCTAAAACAGATAATAAATTTAAGTCAGATAAATTAACGTATAATTGCGTAAGTTTTGGTTTATTGATCATTGTTCATAGCCGTGACAAGCTAAAGATTAGATCTGTTCGCCACCTATGGATAAAACCTAAAAGCGGCGGAATAAACTGTAACTATACATAATTAATAGTTGTACTAGCGTGAAATTATTCGTTTACCATACTCCTGAAAGTACTCCCACCGACCAACTACCAGATTGTGCGGTAGTTATTGATGTTTTGCGAGCAACCACAACAATTGCCACTGCCCTAGATGCAGGAGCAGAAGCCGTCCAAGCATTTAGTAACATAGAAGATCTAATGCGTCAATCAGAATCTTGGGCAGCAAATAAGCGTCTGAGGGCAGGAGAACGTGGTGGAGTTATGGTTGAAGGCTTTGACATGGGAAATTCTCCTCTGGCTTGTAAACCGCAACTTGTCAAAGACAAGCGATTATTTTTAACTACAACTAATGGAACTCGCGCCTTACAAAGAGTTGCTCAATCACCCACAGTGATTACCGCGGCGCAAATAAATCGTCAGGCGGCAGTTAATTATATTTTAGAAACTCAACCAGATACAGTTTGGATGGTTGGTTCAGGTTGGCAAGGAGACTACTCCGTTGAAGATACCGCCTGTGCTGGAGCGATCGCTCAGTCGATTTTGCAGCAAAGTCATGTTTCTTTAATCGACTTATTTGGTAATGATGAAGTTATCGGCGCGATCGCTCTTTATGAACAGTGGAAGGACAATCTTTTAAATGTATTCCGTCAGTGTAGTCATGGGCAACGTCTTTTAAAATTGGATGGCGACGATGATTTGAAATACTGTTCTCAAACAGATATCTTGGATGTTCTCCCAATTCAGAAAGCGCCAGGGGTTTTAGTTAAATACTAATGTTAAATGATTACTGAACTGTACGGGTTGGGTGGGGAGTAAAAAAGAAAAGTTTTCGGAGTGTAACAAAAGAGGGATGATTTTTATTCTGAGCCAAACTTCTCAGTAAGTTTGTTGATTACCCACGTAGCAAATGCCCCTAAAAACAAAATTCCGATCGCAGGATTAAATACAGGTATCCACAGCCGATACCAAAGATCGAATCCCAGAGGAATATTTAGATAGCGACCCATAACGGCGATCGCAAACCACAGAAATCCACCTATAACTAGAAAGACATCCGCTACCAGTATGCGGTTGAGCCAAATAATGATTTGTTCTTTCATAAGAGTTACAGCAAATGTGGAAACCTATGGGCTATATTTTAATCATACTTTAACCCCTAATCAAACTAACAAAGAGCTTGCATCCAAAATGACGGGCATAAACCCGCATGTATTTGGAGAAGACAAATAATTAATTAGAATGGCTATCTATAGCTATTCTTAATAACAGACCAACCTTCTAGTTTTGCTCTGGATTTTGTTGCTCCTGAGTTTTATTTGATTGATTTTCAAGGCTGCGGCTAATTATATCCATCATTATCTTCATATCTGATTTTCCAATTAGTCCCCTTTCGATTGCTTGAGCAAAAAGGGAGGGCTCAAAATTAAATGCCAGGTTAGTACTATTAGTCTGCGAAACGACGTGATTGTTAATTGTACTCTGTCCACCAACAATAAAAGTATTTTGCGAGATGATTGACTGCTCTGAATTTTGCTGCTGAACTCCTTCGGCAAAGCCTTCTAGAAAAACAACTAATAGCTCTCTTTTGTCAGAGTCAAGTTGATTAATCTGCTTTAAAGTGTTTACCAAGTAACTCGGTAGATGTGTGGCGATAGGAATATTTTCAGGGAAATAAATCTTACATAAATAAAGCAAGTGTTCAATATCATCGATCTTCAAACTAGCAATCAAATTGCAAAAATATTCAACATCAGGACTGGAAATCATTATGGTGGGTGACGTATTTGATGGTAAATGGGTCTTAGTCTACTAAACCATAAACAATATGCCTTCTTTGGATTAAGATAGCCAAAAGGCAATTGATGCCAGCTAGAATGTGCTTTGTAAAGTTTTGTATGATAGTTTTAGAAGCTAATCACCTCAACTGAAACAGTAAAACTAATGATTACCTTAACTTGAGAAATTCATTCGTTGGTTTGCTTCTAAAAATATTAAGAATGAACATAAAAGCGATCGCTCTACAAATTAGCGGGAGAACTTAACACGATTATATTGGCTTTATCTGAGGTATTAAGTGGCGTAGAACAGCGACAGAACAAGCGCTCCTTAATGTCTGATCTATAGTCATTTTAATTGATTTTTGAACACTCTGAGTACATGCGGACAACCCTTTGTCTGTTCTCGGAACTAGGAGATTGTATAAATTTCATGCGCTCAATTCTTATTTGAAACAACTATATTCTCTAATTGATACTGGCTAAGGCTAGACATGTCGATGCGGGCAAGATTGAACTGTGTTGGCTTACTCTCAAAGCTATAAAGCTACAACATTAGATGCTGTTAATACAATGCACAAGAGTTAACTCCATTGATTGCGAATTTGATCCATCGCCTTCATAATTTTTAGCGTTTCATCCAAGGGCATAATCTTGCTCTCAAGCTGACCATTTTGCAGACATTTAACTACTTCCATTGCCTCGTAATTATAACCATTGCCTGTTAAAGGCTGAACGGTTACGCTTTCCGATTTGAGTAAGCTGGATAGGGCAATATATAATCGTCGTACCAAAGAGTTCTGTTTCACTTGGGCTACTATTTTTTGTTTAGTACTTAAAGGAACAAGGGGAGAAGGAAAAGCGTTCGCTGTTGCCTGTGGAAATTTGGTTAATGAGATTTTTTCGGGCATGATAAACAGCTTATCAATGGTAATTTTGCCCTTAGTTCCCATAATCATGGCTTGATTAGAACTCTCGCTAGATAAAGATTGTAATAATACAGCTAATGCCCCTGAGGAGTAATTAAGCAGTATCGAAGATTGCTCATCTACTCCATTTTCTAGCAGGTTGGCTTGAGTCAAAATACCCGATGGCTCACCCAAAAGATAATAGGCTAAAGAAAGCCCATAAATACCTCGATCTAATAATACTCCCCCTCCTTTCTCTAGTGAATGAAAGTGGCTACTGCTGTTACCGTTCACAATGTAGGCAAAATCTGCGGTCAACATCTTAATCTCCCCCAGCTCACCTCGTTCAATCATGGATTTAACCTGCTGTATCAAGGGCATAAAGCGCATCCACATCGCTTCCATACAAAAAAGCTGCTGACGACGGGCAACGGCAATTACTTCTTGAGCTTCTTGAGCATTTACCGTAAACGGCTTCTCACAAAGAATTGATTTTCCTGCTTCTAGACACAAGATACTCAAATCTTTATGGGTATAGTTAGGGGTACCGATGTATACCACATCAATATCTGGATCTTGAACTAATTCTTCACAGCTATTGTAAAAGCGTGGTACTTGAAATATTTGACTAAAAGCCTGAGCATTTGCTGCGTTTCTAGAAGCAACGCCAGTTAACTGAGCTTGAGGAACCGATTTAAGACCTTTGGCAAATTTCCCAGCAATAAATCCTGTTCCAATGATTCCCCAGCGAATAGTTTGTGATGACATTTTGCAAATTTTTGAACATCTTTTAAAATCTAATAGCTTCAAGCTTACAGCCAATAACTCGAAACAATCTGGTCTAGTAAATTTTACTAACTAACGTTGCGCCTAAAAGTAAAGTTATCGCTAGACTGAGGTGTAACTTTCTAAAAAGGCTTGCGTAACGAAAAGTAATAAACAGAAGGATTTGAACAATCTCAGGAGCAAATGTAACTTGAAGTAATATTACTTTAAGATTAACCCCGCTAATTTTTAATCAGCTCAACTCCATCTTTGCCATCAAGCTCGTTAAAGTATACCTTGACTTTTTCTTCGGATGCTGTCGGAAGTTTTTTGCCAATAAAGTCAGGATGAATCGGTAATTCACGGTGTCCCCGATCCACCAAGACTGCTAATCTAATTAACTGTGGTCTGCCATACTCTGTCACCGCATTAAGCGCTGCTCGAATAGTACGACCTTTATAAATCACATCATCTACTAAGACAACTGTTTTGCCTGTTAAATCCACGGGAATTTTAGTTTTCGCAGGAATACGGGTACGAATCTTATCTAGATCATCGCGATAAAAGGTAACATCGATCGCACCAACAGCAATAGAACTATTTTCTAAAATTTCAATTTGCTTTGCCAGTAAATGAGCTAAGGGTACACCCCGAGTATGAATGCCCAGTAAAATAGTTTGGGATAAGTCTCCAGAACGCTCGACGATTTGGGAAGCTAAACGATTGATAGTACGACGAACTTCTTCGGACGATAAGATAGTAACTACTTGGGCAGACATTGATTATAGTGGGCAAACACTTTGCATTTTAAGTATTTATTGATTGTATAGCTTAATTAAATCTATAAGGGGCGCAGATCGTTAACAATAAGCTTAGCTGTCTAAATTTTTCTCTTTGACATAGTTTCCAAAAGCTAAAAGCTAATGGCTAATGGCCATTGGTGACAAGTTAAGCTCGAAAGCCAGATGTCAAGAGGGACTCACAGACAAGTCCAGAGTCGGTTTAGCACGTTTCGGGCGAGGGGATTTAACTATCCCCAAATCGCGATTTTCAGGTGCAGTTAAATAAGAAATAAGGTTGCTAGCATTGCCTTGATTTAAGGCTTGGGTAAAATGATAAATTCCCCGAAACACCATTTCTACAGAAATAGAATTCGTCGGCAAGGTCAGCTCGTCAGCAATCTCATCACAGAGATCGAGGAGGACAGCATAGAAAAGCCATGTTGACCAGATTTGTAATTTAATCCCATTAATCGAACCAGTCCACAAATAACTCAAACCCAGCAACCGTTTGAGCAAAAGAAAACTTTCTTCGATTCGCCAGCGACGGGAGTAGAGATCGCCCACAACAAAGGGCGGTAGAACATTAGGGTCAAGTACCGAAGTCAGATATCGATACCAGCTACGACCATGACGAATCTCAATCAGGCGCAAATCGAGAATCGGATTACCTTGATAACCAGTACCGAGGCGAATCAAAGTATCTCGATGATCTGATGATTGACTCAAAACAGATAAAGATTGGTATTTTGCATTAGTTTTGAGACGAGTAATAAAATCTGATTGAGTTAAAATAAGTTGCTCGAACAACCCATAATTCCAAAATCCTCGGTCTAGCAACAACAGCGTTTTAGGCGTAACTAGTTTGAGTAAGTCTGGCACAAAGTTACTTTCGTGAGCGTAAGGTTTTTCGTTAAACCAAGTCTGAATTGGATAACGAGTTTTAAGGTCTACAACTGCACAGATTCGTCCTCCAAGTTTGCCCAAAGTCGAACTTTCTAAGCTTTTTAACTTCCGAAACAGTGCCTCTAAGGTTGAAGCATCCACAAGCCACAGTCGCTCAAAATGTTGGCTTGCATAAGTTACACTCAAAGGAAGAGGTCGCTTTTTTCTTTGATGCCATCTTCGATTAAGGGTGACTAATAAATCAGTTAACACTTTCTCAAACATCGAGGCAGGAAAGGTTAAAAGCCTTTGAGACAAAGCTTGCTGTGATACAGAAAGGCGCATAGTTCGCCGCATCTAGTAGCTTTCGCCCACAACAAATTTTCTCTTGCCAGCATTCGATTTAATTCTCGGCACGAAGGCACTTGTCGCCATACCAGCGTTAACATTGCTGCCAACATTAACGGTAGGCTGAGAATTCTAGCTCTCATTCCTAATGAGCGATAGTAAGCTAGTTGATTGTCAACGCAGGGTTTGACTAAATCTTCTAATTGTTGAGCAATTGCTTTGTTGTCTACGTTTGGATGGCTTCTATTTCTGGCGTGGTCTCGAATGCTTTTTTGTGAGTGTGGCATAGGGTTATTGGCGATTGGCGAAGCCTAGCCGAAGGCATCGCCCTTTGAAGAAGAATCTCTTTTTACAGATTAGTTTAAAATTCCTACACCTTTTTATTTGACTGCATTTGACAAATTGCACTTTTTCTTAACTTGTCACAAATGCCTAATGGCTAATGGCTAAAAACTAGCAAATTTAAACGAAGCGATTCTAAATCAAGCATATATTCGATATTTCTACTTTCACTATGAGCGAACCAATTAAGCAAATTACCCTCAATTCTCCCTTGGACATGCATCTCCATTTTCGCGAGGGAGCAATGGCACAAACGGTAATTCTCTTGAGTTCTTATGCTTTTGCGGGAGGAGTGGTGATGCCCAATTTGGTTCCTGCAGTGGATAATTTCGAGCGTCTGACAAAATATGTGCAGGAAATAAAAACTAATATGGCTCAAGATATTTTTGAGCCATATATGACAGTATCCTTTAAAAACTATAGTTATCAAGAGCTAGAGCAGTTTAAGCCTTACATTTTGGGCGTAAAGCTTTATCCTGCGGGGTTACTACTTAATCATTACTCTTGACGATCTGGCAGGAGGTTTATTGCAACCACATTTATTCTGTAAACCGATCACAAAACGCCCAGAAGACAGAGAAGCTTTACTCAATGCCGCCATTAATGCTCACCCCAAATTAATGTTTGGTAGCGACTCTGCATCCCACCCGATTCATAAAAAAGAAGCCTGTGGATGTGGTGCAGGAATTTTTACTGCCCCAATTGCCCTGACTGCTTTAGCTGAATTATTTGAACAGCATCAGGCGATCGCAAATTTACAGGCTTTTGTTTCTGATAATGCTCAACGCATCTATAATATTCCTCCCCCAGAAAAATCTGTCACTTTAGCCGCAACTCCTCATACAGTTCCTCAAATGTATGACAACGTGCTTCCCATGTTGGCAAACCAAGAAATTTCTTGGTCAGTCATCCAAATCAAATAGTATTTTGCAATTATCTAATAAATTAGATGCATAAAAATCATAATCGACCATAATTTGTAAACTTTAGTAACTTTTGCTACAAATTTCCCTAAAGTTAGATGCCAACATTAGAAAAATTATTTAAATGATTGATACATGAAAGATTGGGCATCTCTTTTAATTCCTGCGGTTTTAGGCTTAGTTGCTGGAACAGGTCACGGTATAGTTTCCCATTACCAAGACTTACCTTTTTCTTTGTCTGAACAGGTTATCGAATCTTTCAGTACTAATAGCTTTGACGAAATGTAGAGTTTGTTGATAATGATAATCATTGTCAAAGTCTTAAAAGTTTATAATAAGTAGCCGTTGTTACAATTTACTCTTTGATAATATAAGCAAGAATTTATATTAACTATCGAGGTTGTAACAAATGCGGTTACGAACACAAAACGAAAATATATTAAGTACCTATAGTCTGGTAGCAGTTCCCTTGATTGCTTTGACTACATTTGTTGTGGGTTATACAGCTTCTCGCGCTCATTTGAGTCAAGCCCCAAATAATAATGTAGTAAACGACGATTATAATTTCGTAATTCCCCATCAAGGTGTCATGTGGAGCGATTTTGGCGGCTAGTCTGTCACTTCGCTATTAGAGGTGTCTGAAAATTAGTTTATTTAACTCAAAAAGCGATCGCACAAATTAACTGCGATCGCTTTTTAATTAGCTTTAACTATAATTTTTCTTCACTTGCTGGTATTTTTGTTCACACCACATAGCAAAACAAACCTAGTTCCTTAAACTTAAAACACCATTGACCAGAGGATAAGATAATCTGGGGCATCAACTGCTTAATATCAGGCTCAATCTTAAGTCGATTTTGAGCGGCAGCATTAGAAGGTAAAACATTGATGGCAGAAAGACTAATAGCCAGAAAAAGAGAAGACAGTCGCTGGTTCATGATTTAGAAAAGCAGGTAGAGAGAAGTTAGTCGTAGATTGAAAAGTATAAAGCCAGTATAAAGTTGCCAATTAAGATCTTCAGTGATTACCGTCACTCAATTAGTATGAAATCCTTAAATCTTTGCTACGAATAGATGACTGGGAGACTGGGAGACTAGGGACTGACAAAAGCGCATGGTTCTTCCTATGTAGGGTTTATAGATAACCGTAGTGGCTAAGAGCAATAAAAAACAATAAATCCGAACTGAGTAATTAACATCAGGCGTATAGTTATATGCTGTAAAAGGTTGAAATAATAAATGATACGTTGATTTGCAAATATCTATGAAGCTTAACATCGAAGCTATTTCTGCTCTGCCTAATGGCACAGACCCTAATTATCTATTAGTAGTGTTACACGGTTGGGGAGCCAATTATCAAGATTTTGTTCCTTTCGCCAAAGTGCTGAACTTTCCTGGCTTCGGCTATATGTTTCCTAACGCCCCCTTCGATCATTTTCAAGTACCTGGGGGGAAAGCTTGGTATGCTCTAGAAAATAAAGATTTTACAGGATTGAGAGAAAGCAGACAGTTCTTATTGGAATGGTTAAACTCCTTAGAAGCAGCGACAGGAGTTCCCTTAGCTAAGACGATTATGGCAGGATTTTCCCAGGGGGGAGCAATGACTCTAGATGTCGGCTTAACTTTGCCCTTAGCTGCGGTATGTAGCTTTAGCGGCTATTTACACTACCAGCCACAAGCAAGCGAGAACCAGACTTTCCCCCCAACCTTAATTGTCCATGGTAAGCAAGATTCCGTAGTCCCACTAGAGGCTGCGTTAAAAGCGCGAGACGAGCTAACTAAGATTGGAGTGACCGTTGACTATCACGAATTTGACATGGCGCATGAAGTCAACGAATCAGCCCTGGCATTATTTAAGCAGTTTATTACCGAGCAAGTGATTAATTAGTCATTACCTTATTCCTCATTTATTGCTCGTATAAAATTTGCTCAAAACAAAATTGTCCTACTTCAATTAATGCTGTTTCTGCTTCAGGATCGCTGGAGGAAGCAGCGGTAAGCTCTTGAAATTCAGCAAGTTTGTATTGCTGCTCAAACTCGTTGATTGTACAATCACATAATATTTTTGCTTCAGCTTCGGCTAAACCTTCTTCCATGGAAGTCTGAATACATTCTTGATTGTAACTTTGCACAAATTCTGCTGGATACTGATTAGCAGACTGTTGAGGATTATTGTTCTCCTGAGCAAAAGCTACACCACTGATGGAGAGTAAAGACAAACTAAATAGAGAATAAAAAAAATATTGCATAGCGATCGCAGTATGATTAATCGTACATTGGCTAGATTAGATTAACAGCCAATTGTATATTTTTTAGATGGTTATTGCCTACTCGATGTTCCGCATCAAAGACTAAATACCCATGATCAGTAGTTCCCAAGTCAAGCAAAAAGCCACGGAAATTGGATTTCATCTAGTAGGTATTGCCACAGTCGATCAGCAACATCGGGATCGATCAGCAACACATCTCAAACATTGGTTAGCTTCAGGGTATCAGGCGGAAATGGCGTGGATGGCAAATCCCCAAAGAGCAGATGTTCAGGCATATATGCCCGAAGTGCGATCGCTGATTTCGGTGGCACTTAATTATTACACTCCTGAGAAACACTCTGATGATCCCAAGATCGGTAAAATCTCTCGTTATGGTTGGGGTCGAGATTACCATAAAGTTATGGGTAAAAAGCTCAAAACCTTAAGCCACTGGTTGCGATTGCAAGATCCTGAGATCATTACACGCTACTCGGTGGATACGGCACCCATTCAAGATAAGGTTTGGGCGCAACGAGCAGGTTTAGGTTGGATTGCCAAAAATGGTAACTTGATTACTCGAAAATATGGTAGCTGGGTGTTTTTAGGAGAAGTCTTAACCAATCTCCAGCTAACGCCAGATACAGCTCATACTAGCCACTGTGGCACCTGTACTCGCTGTATAGAGGCTTGTCCCACCAATGCTATTGTCAAACCTCATGTAGTGGATGCTAATCGCTGTATTGCCTACCATACGATTGAAAACCGTGAGCCTGAATTGCCGCCCCAGATTGCCGAGAATTTATCAGGATGGGTGGCAGGATGTGATATCTGTCAGGATGTTTGCCCCTGGAATCAACGTTTTGCTCAAGAAACCGATATTAGCGATTTTCAGCCCTACCCTGGCAATATAAATCCCGAATTAAATCAGCTAGCAAATCTGGAGCAAACAGAATGGGATCAACGCTTTAGAGCTTCTGCCCTAAGAAGAATTAAGCCCCAGATGTGGCGACGCAATGCTCATGCTAATCTAATAAATATAGAGAAGTAACTGTTATGCTGGTTATTTAAGTATAGAAAATTCTATTAACTACAATTACTTTACTAAGTTAATAATTATTATATTGAGGATTCAATGACTGCTAAGGCAATCTTATTTGATTTTGATGGTACTATTGCAGACACGTACCAGGCGATCGCTACTATTACTAATCAATTATCTAGGGAGTTTGGTTATAAGGCATTAAACCAAGAAGAATTATTATTAATCAAAAATTTAAGCTCTCGTGAAATTGTTAAACGCTCTGAAATATCTATATTTAAGCTACCTTTTTTAGTGAGGCGGATACGCTTAGAATTGAATAAAGAAATTGCTGAACTAGAGCCAATTCCAGGTATCACTCAGGTTTTATTCAAACTAAAAGATTTAGGTTTTACTCTAGGTATTGTCACTTCCAACAATCATGACAACGTCAATATTTTTTTAAACAAGCATAATTTAACTGAGCTGTTTGACTATATATATTCAGGAACAGCTATTTTTGGCAAACATCGAGTCTTAAATCAAGCTATTAAAGAACACAAGCTCAATAAAGCCAACGTAATCTATGTTGGTGATGAAACTAGGGATATTAGATCCGCTAGAAAAAGCCAAATTCCCATTATTTCTGTAGGCTGGGGCTTTAACGCTGTCGAAATTTTAAGCCGACACCAGCCCGATTATCTAGTCAATCATCCTCCAGAATTACTCAGAGCGATCGCTCTGTGGCAACCCTCTCGATCAACGGTTAATAGTTAAAGAGCATAAGTAGCTCTACTCTTGTAAACATTAAATGGCTAGGGTGGGGATTCTCACAAGGGACGTTAAAAGAGGTGAGTGTTTACTATAATTTGAACGAACAAATCAGCATTTCTCCCTTGTCCTCCTTGTCTTGATTTCAACTTCAAATGTAAAAAGTAGACCCTTGTCAGGGGTGGGGATTGGGGATTGGGTGTATTTCGCTAATCTAATATAGGTTATGAAGATAGATAGTAGCAAGCCAAAATATCTGTTATTTGCTCAACATGGCTGGGCTGATACAGGAGATCAGATTGGTAATTTGGCTTCATCAGCCGCAGACTCCCAGACGTTGACCATAGCCCCTAGTCTAGGATGGCTCAAAACTTTCATTAGAATTCAGCATTTAGTTAGACAGTTAGAGAACATAGCTAAAGAAGTCATTCAGGATCATCCCGAAACTCCAATTAAAATTTTAGGACATTCAATGGGTGGGCTAATCTGGCTTGAGGTCTTAAATCGCAACCCGCAATGGTGGAATAGAGTTCATTCATTCATTTTGTTAGGTTCTCCTGTAGGTGGCTCTAATATAGCTCGTATAATCGATCCATTAGGTATTGGTATCGGTACTGCTGGAGATCTAGGCAAAAATCGCCGTAGTATGGCAGCTAAAATTGCTCAGAAAATTCCCCTGCTTTCGGTTGCTAGTGATATCGGAATGGGGACAGATGGCTTAGTGACGCTGGAAAACACTAAATTCGATTATGGTAATTGGCTATTGATCTCAAGTATTGCTCACAGTGCCATGAGATATGACCCGCGCATGATTCCCATAATTCAGGAATTTTGGGCAAATCCGAACTTAGGCGACTCCCCAGAAACAACCGAGGCTAATCAGTTAATTCAGCGTTTACGCTCTCTCCCAGGGATGACTGATGCCGACTATCACGATTTAAAGCGATCGCAAATTGTTGCTCGTTTTACGAATAACCTTTCCCTACGTAAGTGGGATAATCCTTGGAGAGTAAGTCATGTTTATCTCTGCCAAGAGCAACGCTGTCTCTATGCTGGCTATGTTGGCTGGCTTCATATCAGGTGCTTGAATCAATTCATTCAAGAAATCCAACAACGAGACTTGTGCTTGCGGAGGTAACCTCCGCGCACTTCCTCGTTCAAAATGATGCATTGCAAAACATCCTAAAAGTTTTTCGCGAAATTACTTGACAAACTTAGGTGTAAAGTTGTTATTATATCTATGTTGTAAAACGTTGGGGTGTCGCCAAGCGGTAAGGCAGCGGTTTTTGGTATCGCCATTCCTAGGTTCGAATCCTAGCACCCCAGTTTAATTCACTACTATGACTAGGATATTGATAAAAATATTTCCTGGGTTTAGTGTAATTTATCTCTAGAAAGATTGAGTTTAAAGCGATCCCCATAGCAGAAATCTGTTGGCTTAGACCAAGATATTCATTATCTTCCTTTTTGTAGATGTCGCCGAGACATTATTGAATTAAAAAACTATACAATTATCTGGTTGTAACTTCGCTCACTACTGTTAACTAGAGCATAGATTGGAGCCAGGCATTCAAATTTGGGGCATATTGAGTATATACCCCTCTAATTTTAATTTTGAATTAAAATCTAGCTCTTTTCTCGCCAAGTAAATATTCTATTCAAATTACCAACTAATTCAACTAGCTACTAAAACTATCTTCTAGACGATCTAGCAGTAGATTATCTGAATCGGCAGTACGCCATAGCTGATCTAAACCACTAGCAGGGATAGTTATATAAAGTACATCTTGGGGTTGCAACCGAGTTTCTAATAGCTGCCAATTGTGTAATGTCTTTTGTTTTCGCTCCAAGTATAGAGGGACAAAATCGGCTTTGATTGCCGCATCTTGAACTATCTGACCACAAAACGGATGTCTAGGTGTAATTAGCGTCGCTAAAGCCACCCAGAGCAAGTCTTGAGTCATACCATTGCCTAATATTCTGCCCCCCAAAGCAGCAGCAGCAAAAGAATGAGTTGCTAACTCTACAGGAGAAAGCACCCGATCAAACTCAAACACCTCCTGCATTGAATGTGCAAACTGAGGATCATTACTGCGGACAATAGTTTTTAAATGAGGATTAAGAGCCTTAGCAGTCAGGGTGATTTCGAGGTTGGTTGTGTCCTGACTGGTAACAGCAAGCAAGCTAACGGCTCGTTTGATGTTAACCGCTTTGAGACTAGAGGATAAGCTAGCATCTTCAATAATTATCGGAATACCCTGAGAACGAATCGAATGCAGAAACCGATTATTATGGTCTGACTCAATTACAACGACTTCATGACCCTGAGAATGGAGTTGACGAGCAATTTTAGCTCCTAAGCCTCCCAATCCACAAATTATATGATGATTATGTCGAGGAATTCGCGCCGCGTCGATAGTTTGTCGAAAACGGCTACCTAGCACAAAGTCGTTAATTAAGGCGTAACAAATGCCAATGACCCCCGCACCCACAATCATCATGATTGCCGTAAATACTTTGACATAATCCGAGGCACTTTCGGCAACCTCTTCTTTTCCTCCCGCACCTGTAATCATCCCAACAGAAAAGTAAAGAGCATCAGCGATCGAGGTTTTAAGATTGACGCTGATGTAGATTGTAGTAGCGACAAAGATTACTCCCAATAAAGCTAGGCTAACTAGAGCCACGGGACGAGCGTAACGCTGATAATAAGGAATGTTTAAAATTGCCTTGAACAGCTTTTTTTGCCATGAACGTCGTTTCACAAATACCTTAGGTTTAGTACCCAAAATCAAGCGATCGCCTGATTGTAGTCGACGACCATCTTTAATTGCAGAAACTAAATCTTGCTCTCCTTTAACAGGCAGATAATAAATCAACATCCGATAGGGATCATCCCATAGCTGATTTAGTTCTTCGCCCAACCAAGGATGGGACTCATCAATAACTTCTTCCTGTATTGGCCAGGTGCGATTAAATAGTTCTAGTTGACCAATTGCTTGATTACCTAGAGCGGCAAAAGTAAATAAGGGTGCTGATAGATGAGCTACGCTCATGGTGTAGTGATCAGGCAAGGTCAGATCTAAACGATCGCCCAAAGTATGATTTAACAGACGGTTGATAATTCTAATCTGAGGATTCAGCACTCTAGCCTGAGTCAGAATTGCTAAGTTCAAGGCATCATCATCATTAACTAGAACCAGAGTTTGTGCCTGTCTGATTCCTGCCTTAATCAAAGTAACATTGTCTCGGGGATCGCCAATAATAATTTGTTTGCATGCTGATATATTGATTGGGCTATGGTTAATGGCTACGACCTCTGCCCCTTGTTGCTTTAATAAGCTATAGATTTTAGAGCCTGTGCGTCCTAAGCCACAAACAATAATTTTTGGTTGCATAAACTCCGATATAGGTTGTTAGAAGACATTCACTACACCTATTCATAAGTAATTGTGTAAAACCATAGTTTTATTTACTGTATCCACAAACACTTTATAAATTTTCAGGTAAACTAATGAAGTCAGACAGAAACGTTTGCGAAGCGCAAATATCTGACCGCATTCCGCGGTCACCGCAGCGCGAAAGTGCGGTCTTGGGGGTTTTCCTCATGAGCAACTTTCGTAACAAAGGCTTGAGCCGCATGTAGGCACCCGTCGTACATGCGGCGAACTATACGCCTTTGTACGGCGATGTAACGGTGACTTCAGCAAGATCGAACAAAAGAAAATGACTTCTCTTAACTTACAACGTATTGGTAGCCAATCGCTCAATTTAGAGTCGATCTTCTTTCTCTTCCTCTAGCTGTTTTTGATAAATATCTTGCAAGTTTTGCTGCTTCGTTTTACGAGAGGTGCGACGATATTTTTTTGTCTGTAATTTTGGTTCGTACTGACTCTTACCTGCTCGCTTGACCACCAATTTTAAATTAGATTCACGATCAGGCTGCTGTTGCAGTTCTGCCGATTGAGCGATCGCCTGTTCGAGGAAGTCAAGATAATACTCGTATCTTTCCCAGTCGCCTCGAACTACACAGCCAGGTTCATCACGATGTAAACAATTATTAAACTGACAGCTATGGTGCTGTAATCTAGCTCTTGCTTCAGGAAAATACTGTGCCAACTTGCTAGGCAGACAGTCTAGATCAGGCTGATTAAATCCAGGGGTATCTGCCAATAATCCACCTTCAGGCAGCTCAAATAGTTCGACATGACGAGTAGTATGACGACCCCGCTGTAACTTGCCTGAGACTTCTCCTATCCTCAGATTTGCTTCAGGAATTAAAAAGTCAATTAAGCTAGATTTCCCTACCCCACTAGGGCCTGCCACCACTGTAATTTTTCCTCTCAGGCGTTCTAAGAGCGGCTCAATACCAGATTGTTGAGATACACTAATATAATTTGCTTTATAGCCCCATTTTTCAAGACGTTGCTGCCATTGCTGCTGCTGGGCTTGGTCGATCAAATCAGATTTATTAAGACATAAGCTTAACTTAAGCGCAGTAGACTCTGCCTTAACTAGAAAACGACTAAGCTGCCTCGGATCCAAAGTGGGTTCTGCTAAAGCAAAAACCAGTAGAATATGCGAGCTATTTGCTACAGGAGGACGATGTAGTTCGCTAGTACGAGGTAAAACTTGGCTAATTGCTCCTCTAGCATCTTGCCAATCAGGCTCTTCCACCACCACGCGATCGCCCACCATTACCTTTTGCCCAATCTTTTTCAACCTTGTACGGCGCGTACACAGTAAAAAGTTAGTTGGCGTAAACTCTTGAGTCAATTTTCCTTGGGCAAAAAACTCTGAGATTTCTAGATTGCTTTCCAGTTTTACTCGGTAGTAGTTAGCCTGTACTGCCACCACAGTGCCGTGGAGGTCAGAATCTAAGCCTGAGTCTCCAGAGCGATCGCTCCCCAAGCGGCTGACAGGCTTTGAGGTATTCACGATTCTAGAGGACGACACACCAGTAAAGAAAAAAAGTTTTGGCGATCATCTAAAGCTTCGATCTGATAACCCTCCATTCTTAAACTGTCAGGTACCTGCTCAATTGGCTCCCCAGAATCTAACCAAACTTCTAAAAGAGAGCCAGGAGACATCTGTTCTAAGCGTAGCTTAGTTCTTACAAAATTGACTGGGCAAGGAGTACCACGTAAATCTAAATGAGCCTCAGCGCGATCAGAGGTAGCATTATCCGTACTTCTTGGGGGATTAATCGGATTCATTTCTGAAACAATCCTCCTAAGAATCCCTCCTTATTACCCTTCCCCGTAAGCTCACCTCTGACGCTAGCCAGCTTTTCCAATAATTCCCTTTCTTCAGAATTAATTTTAGTGGGAATATTAATCTTGACCGTAATTAAATGATTACCACGACTGACAGGATTGCCTAACTTGGGCACACCTTTGTTTTCTAAAGTAAGCACCGTATTCGGTTGAGTTCCAGCAGGAATGGTTAGTTCTTCTTTGCCATCATCGGAATTATCATTGGGATCATTAACGGTATTTACCTGTAAATTACAGCCTAAAATCGCCTGGAGATAGCTCACTGAAATTTCCGATCTTACATTAATACCTTCTCTGGTAAATTCTTTATCAGATTCAACAAACAAGTAGACATATAAATCTCCTGGCGCACCATTGCGAACCCCAGCATCTCCTTCTCCAGAGACCCTGAGACGAGTACCATTATCTACCCCTGGAGGAATCGTAATTTTCAACTTCTTACTTTCTTGTCGCCGCCCAGCACCATGACAAGTACTGCACTTCTCTTCGATCACTTGCCCTGTTCCATTACAGGTAGTACAGGTAGTTACTTGAGCGAAGCTACCAAAAGGAGTTCTGGTGGCACGGCGCACCTGACCACTACCACCACAAGTACCACAGGTTTTAACTCCCGTCCCTGGTTTCGCCCCAGTACCATTACAGGTACCACAAGTCTCTAGGTGAGGAATTTTGATCTCCTTATCCCCACCAAAAACCGCTTCCCGAAAGTCTAATTTTAAATCTAATCGTAAATCATCCCCTCTAACAGGACCATTGCGACGACGAGATTGACTTTGACTAGTACCTACACCACCACCAAAACCGCTAAAAATAGTTTCAAAGATATCGGCAAAACCACCCATATCACTATATTCAAAGCCAGAAGCTCCTGCTGCCCCGCCTACTCCAGCCTCGCCAAAGCGATCATACCTAGCGCGAGTTTCGGGTTCAGACAAAACTTCGTAAGCACGGTTGATTTCCTTAAACTTTTCCTCTGCTCCTGGTTCTTTGTTGACATCGGGATGATATTGACGTGCTAGACGACGATAAGCACGCTTTAGTTCATCTTTATCTACATCGCGGGATACGCCCAGGATTTGATAGTAGTCCCCTGCCATAAAATCTTAATTTCTTCCTACGGTTTATTGAATGTACTCTAGCAAAATCATAACCAGTAAATATAGTACGGTTACTACTAAGAACAAATCTTGATCTAAATATTTAGCGGAATTATCTTCACCAAAGTCTTTATTATATACAATTGGCTCAATCTAGGGATTCATAATCTTCAGTAATATCGTCATCTAAGCCTAAATCAATGCCACTTTCAATATTAGCGCTATTAGATACACTGACCACTGCCTTGACATCATCGGGCGCAGCAGCTATGTCCATTTCAGTTTTGGCATCTGCAAAGTCATCATCATCAAATACAAATTCATCCCCAGCATCAGCATTTTTTTGCTGGTAAACATCGGTTCCAACCTCTAGTAAGGTTTGACGCAGATTATCTAGGATCTTGCTAATCTCTTGAAGACTTGTATGGGGATTATTAGTGGCTATATTAAACTCCTCTTTGATGCGTGCTACCTTGGCTTTATGTTCATCTCGAATTAATTCTCCTTGCTCATTAAGAGTTGAGTCGTAATTATAAATCAGATTTTCAGCCTGATTCTTTAATTTCACTAATTCGATGTTACGACGATCCTGTTCGGCATAATTATCTGCCTCTTGGCGCATTCTCTCAACTTCATTAGAGCTTAAGCCGCCAGTATTGCTAATTGTAATGCTTTGCTGCTTCCCCGTACCTTTATCTTGAGCCGAAACCTGCAAAATTCCGTTGACGTCAATTTCAAAAGACACTTCGATTTGCGGCATGCCTCTCGGGGCTACAGGAATTCCTGTGAGCAAAAATTTACCTAGGCTTTTATTATCTTTTGCCATGGCTCTCTCACCTTGAAGCGCATGAATTTCTACACTAGTTTGACCATCAGCAGCAGTAGAAAAAATTTGCGATTTACAGGTAGGTACAGTGGTATTTTTCTCAATAATTTTGGTAAAAACTTCGCCTAAAGTTTCAATACCTAGAGACAATGGGGTGATATCTAGAAGTAAGACATCTTCAACCTCCCCTCCTAAGACTCCTGCCTGGATAGCAGCGCCAGCAGCAACCGCTTCATCAGGGTTCACCGAGCGATCAATCTGCTTGCCATCAAAGATAGTCCCGATTGCTTTATGAACTGCGGGAATGCGCGTCGAACCACCAACAAGAATAATGCGATCAATCTCACTAGGTTTTAAGTTTGAGTCTTTAAGAGCTAATTTGACAGGTTCTAAAGTTTTTTGAATCAAATTTTTAGCTAACTCTTCAAATTTGGCTCGGCTTAACTCCAATTCAATATGTTTGGGACCAGTTTCGTCCGCGGTGATAAATGGAAGGTTAATTGAGGTGGTTGGAGCCGTCGAAAGCTCTATCTTTGCTTTTTCGGCAGCTTCACGCATACGCTGTAAAGCCATTTTGTCAGTTCTAAGATCAATTTCTTCTTGAGCATAAAAAGTTTTGATCATCCACCGCACAATAACATTGTCAAAGTCATCACCACCAAGATGGTTGTTCCCTGCTGTAGCTTTGACTTCAAAAACACCATTACCAAGCTGCAAAATAGAAACATCAAAAGTACCGCCCCCTAAATCGAAGACTAAAATATCTTCTTCTCGATCCTGTTTATCAAGACCATATGCTAAAGCCGCGGCAGTAGGCTCATTGACAATACGCAAAACTTCAAGACCAGCAATTGTACCTGCATCTTTAGTTGCTTGTCTCTGGGCATCAGTGAAATAGGCTGGAACAGTAATTACAACCTCAGTTATCGGTTCCCCTAAGAAACTTTCTGCATCAGCCTTTAACTTTTGCAGAATCATTGCTGAAATTTCTTGAGGAGTATACTTTCGATTTTTAATTAGAACATCGACAGTATCGTCTCGCCCAGGAACACATTTGTATGGTGTACGAGAACGCTCTTCTTCTGTGTCTTCCCAGCGCCGACCAATAAAGCGTTTGATGCTGTGAATGCTGTTTTGGGCATTGGTAACTGATTGTCTTTTTGCTAATTGACCTACTAAACGAGTATCACCTTTAGCAAATGCCACCATGCTTGGAGTTGTCCGCGCACCTTCTGAGTTAGCAATGATTACGGGTTTTCCCCCCTCAAGCACAGCCACACAACTGTTGGTAGTTCCCAGGTCAATACCGATAACTTTTGCCATAGTGCTTAGGCAGTAACTTTCATTTATCTATAGATTACAGAGAAGTTGACAGCGAAGTTTGTGGTATCAATCGGCATGCCGTAATGCTGAATCAGTACATTAGGCGACCGATCTCTAAACTTAAATTATCCTGATTGTGATAGGACTACCTAGTTCTCATTTTCTTCGTTTTCTGTCTTTTTCTCTTCCGAAGTTATCACAGGTTCTTGAGTAACAGCAACTTTAACCATGGCATGGCGTAGAATCGTATCACCTAAAACGTATCCCCGTATAAGCTGTTCAATCACGGTTCCCTCGGGATAATCATTGGTTGGTTCCCGCAACATTGCTTCATGAAAGTTGGGATCAAATTCTTGTCCTTCAGGGCGCATAGCGGATACTCCCATTTTTTTGAGGCACTCTACCAAAGTCTTATAAACTCCTTGATAACTGGAATGAATTGCTTTTTCGCCATCACTCTCTGGTTTGAGTTGAGTTCTGGCACGCTCAAAATTGTCGATTACGGGTAGTAATTCAGTGATAATGTTTTTTTTGACCTGCTGTTCCAGATTCTCTTTTTCTTTAACTGTTCTACGGCGAAAGTTCTCAAAATCCGCAGCTAGCCTAGTATACTGAGCTTTTGTCAGATCTGCTTGTTGGCTTTTTTCATCTAGAAGTTGCTTCAAGTTAGCATTTTCTTGTTGAAAAGCAGCAAAGATTTCTTCATTCTCATCAGAAGTTTCGTTATCTGCTGCTTCGGCTGCTAAATCAATCTTGGGATCTTGCTCTGAATCTGAAGTTGGTTCGACAACAGCATTATCATTGTCTGTTGAATTATCAACCAGGATTACTTCTGGATTTTCGGAAATTATTTCTGGTTGTTTCTGCTCTTCAATCATAGGAATAATTAGTCTCTCCACATACAAGATATAGGATATTGCATTTAGCCTGAGAATTAACAGTTGTGATTTTACTCGACTAGATCAAATTGCCCAATGATATTTTATATATTCTCTCGTAAATTTCGAGTACAACAATTGTTTACAGTAATCATAAGATATTTTTTATCCAACTACGTATTGCGAAAAGCCACAGAGTAAAGACACAAGATACAACTCTGATTTAGCCGTGCAAGATAAGACAAACTATCTACAAGCTATTATCAGCAATTTTATCCTTTACTTTTTACAGGTGAAAGTTTATTTCAGCTTTAGGGAATACTAGCTAGTGTGACTGAGATACTTTTACTACTTTATGGCTTATTCCTCTTCCAAAAGAAATCGGGCGCTAGCTCTGCGTAATAATTTGTCACCCTTTGGTAACCAATTAGTTCAGAAGGGTTTCATAGATGGCGATAAAATGCAAAAGGCCTTAACGGAAAGTCGTAAAACTGGCAGGTCTTTAGTAGAGATTTTGGAATCAGCCACTGGAAAGCAGCTACCACCAGATTTATTACGTCAATATAAAAAACACCATTTATTTGAGCTAAAAGTTCTTTTTGGAGTAGAGTCGGTCGATCCTGAAATTGAAGAGGAAAAATTTAGTAATAATCAAATGGGGGAATTGATCAATTCCCTGATTCCGCTAGATATCTGCCGCCGTTATCGCCTAATTCCGCTACTAAAGAAAGAGGGAGAGACGCCAATTTTAGTAGTGGCAATGGTAGATCCAGAAAATCTAGAAGCGCAAGATGATCTCAATCGTATCCTCAGACCGAAAGGGATTGTAGTCGAGCGACAGGTAATTACTCAAGCTGATTATCAACAGCTAATCGATCAGTTTTTAGACGAACAGGTTCAAAAGGAAACAGCGAAGAAAAAAGAAGTTAACGTTGACGTTTCCTTGGAGTTAGACAATTTTGATTTTAATTTAGAAGAAGCTGATGAGGAAGTAGCAGATGACTTGGGCGCAGCCAATGAAGCTCAAGCCGCACCGATTATTACCTTAGTCAATAAAATTCTGGCAAAAGCTTTACAGGATGGTATTTCTGATATTCATGTGGAGCCTCAAGAGGAAGGATTAAAGATTCGTTATCGCAAAGATGGTGTTTTGCAGCAGCCTTTCGATCAAATGCCTAAAAAAATTATTCCTGCTGTAGTTGCTCGTTTCAAGATCATGGCAGAGTTAGACATCGCCGAAAAGCGCTTACCCCAAGATGGTAAAATTCGCCGCATGTTTCAAGGGAGAAAGGTGGATTTTCGGGTTAATACCTTGCCTAGTCGCTACGGAGAAAAGGTTGTGTTGCGGATCTTGGATAACTCAGCGACTCAACTTGGTCTAGACAAACTAATCTCTCACGAGCCTACTTTAGAAATAGTTCGAGACATGGCTAAAAGACCTTTTGGGATGATCTTGGTAACAGGTCCTACGGGTTCGGGTAAATCTACCAGTTTATATTCGGTATTGGCCGAAAGGAATAGCCCTGATATCAATATTAGTACCGCCGAAGATCCGATTGAATATTCCCTAGATGGTATCACTCAAGTACAGGTGATTCGCGAGAAAGGTATGAATTTTGCCTCAATCTTACGCGCTTTTTTAAGACAAGATCCTGACGTAATTCTAGTGGGTGAGACTAGGGACTCCGAAACTGCTAAAACCGCCATTGAAGCTGCTCTAACTGGTCACCTAGTGTTAACTACCTTGCATACAAATGATGCTGCTGGAGCGATCGCCCGTCTGGATGAAATGGGTGTCGAACCCTTTATGATTTCAGGTGCTTTAGTGGGGGTTCTGGCTCAAAGGTTAATGCGGCGTGTTTGTGGAGAGTGTCGTATTGCTTATAACCCCACCAAAGAAGAATTGGCAAGGTTTGGTTTATCTGCCGCCGCAGAAGAAGAAATCATCTTTTATAAAGCAAATAAGCTAGATGCCGAACAAGTATCCCAAGCCAAAGCAGCAGGTAATCTTTGTCCTAAGTGTAATGGGGTTGGTTACAAAGGTCGGGTGGGTGTTTACGAAGTGATGCGTAACTCGGAAAAACTGCAAGAGTTGATCAATGCAGGAGCAAATACAGACCGCATCAAAGAGACAGCCGTAGAGGAGGGCATGATTACCATCCTGGCATATAGTCTGGATTTGGTTAAAGAGGGTCATACCACCTTGGAAGAAGTCGAAAGAGTGACTTTTACCGACTCGGGTTTAGAAGCAGAATTAAAAGCCAAACGCAAGAGTGGTTTAACCTGCCGCACCTGTAGTGCCGAATTACAGCCTGAGTGGTTGGACTGTCCTTACTGTATGACTCCACGTTTTGGTTAAATTTCCCAAATTTGGAAGACGGGCAAAGGTTTAAAAAATTTTGATGAGGAAATAGATTATGGATTTAATGATTGAGGACATGATGGAACAGTTGGTGGAGATGGGAGGCTCTGATATGCACATTCAGGCTGGCGCTCCTATTTACTTCCGTATTAGTGGAAAATTGACTCCTGTTGGTGATGCTCTTAGTCCTCAAGAGTGCCAAAGGTTAATTTTTAGCATGCTCAATAATAACCAAAGAAAGGAACTGGAGCAGCATTGGGAACTTGATTGTTCTTACGGTGTCAAGGGATTGGCTCGGTTTAGAGTCAATGTTTACAAAGAGCGAGGCTGTTATGCTGCTTGTTTGCGGGCATTATCATCGAAGATTCCTAATTTTGACCAATTGGGTTTACCTGACGTGGTCAGAAGAACCACCGAGAGACCTAGGGGATTAGTTTTGGTAACTGGTCCTACAGGCTCAGGTAAAACTACCACCTTAGCGGCAATGTTAGATCTAATTAACCGCAGTCGTGGAGAGCATATTCTCACTGTAGAAGATCCGATTGAGTATGTTTTTGATAACGAGAAGAGTCTATTTCACCAACGGCAGAAAGGAGAAGATACTAAAAGTTTTGCCAATGCCCTTAAAGCCGCACTACGGGAAGATCCAGACATTATCCTAGTAGGGGAAATGCGAGACTTGGAAACAATTTCCTTGGCAATCTCGGCAGCAGAAACAGGTCACTTAGTATTTGGTACTCTACACACCAACTCTGCCTCTGGGACAGTTGACCGTATGATCGATGTTTTTCCCGCTGGTCAACAGGCACAAATTAGAGCCATGTTATCTAACTCTTTGATCGCTGTTTTTAGCCAAACTCTGGTGAAAAAGAAAAATCCCAAACCTGGCGAATTTGGACGAGTCATGGCACAGGAAATCATGCTGGTTACTCCTGCGATCGCTAATTTAATTCGTGAAGGTAAGGCAGCCCAAGTATACTCCGCAATTCAAACGGGAGCCAAGATGGATATGCAGACTATGGAACAGGCTTTAGCTGATTTAGTTAAAAAGGGGATTATTAGTATGGAAGAAGGATTAGCTAAAAGTTCTCGCCCAGATGAGCTACAACGTCTCACGGGAGCTGCTGCTGGTATGGGTACGATTAACAACGCAAAAACAAGTACCAAACGCCGCTAAACCGTTAATTGTGACTGAAACTAGCTATTGATTAATTACTAACTAACTGAGCTATTTATTAATTTTAATTTTATGTCTATCTACGTAGCGAAAGTAAAAGACAACTCCGGCAAAGTCTTTAAAGAAAAAATTGAGGCAGCATCTGCTGAGCAAGCTCGTTTAGCCCTTAAAAATAAATATGTCGCTGTGGGCAAAGTCAATAAGTCTAGTTTTGAAATAGATCTTTCTCAATTAGAACTGGCATTAGCAAAGGTAACGGTAAAAGATAAAGCCGTATTTTCACGCCAATTTTCGGTTATGGTCAATGCAGGCGTAGCAATCATTCGCGCTTTGGGTATTCTGGCAGACCAAGCACCTAATCCCAAACTAAAAAGGGCTTTATTAGGAATTAGCGCAGAGGTTCAGCAAGGTACTAGCCTTTCTGAGGCAATGGACGACTATCCTGAATGTTTTAATAACCTGTATGTCTCAATGGTTGAGGCCGGGGAAGCAGGGGGGGTTCTGGATGAAGTTTTAATGCGACTGTCTAAGCTTCTCGAAGACATGGCGAAATTACAAAACCAGATTAAATCAGCTATGGCTTACCCTGTGACTGTGGGAATATTTGCAGTTATAGCATTTCTTGGTATGACTATTTTTCTGATTCCTGTTTTCGGTGGTATCTTTGAGCAATTAGGAGCAGAATTACCTCTGCTAACCAGAATTATGTTAAATATTAGCGATATTCTTCGTAGCTGGAAAGTGTTAATCCCTATAGTGGCATTTGTCGTAATTAGTTTCTTAGTTCGTACTTACTATAAAACACCAACAGGTCGTCTACAAATTGACGGCTTTATGCTAAAAATGCCATTGTTTGGTGACTTAAATGAAAAGATTGCCGTAGCTCGTTTTTGCCGAATTTTTGGTACTTTGACTCGTTCTGGGGTTCCCGTATTGCAATGTTTTGATATTGTTTGCGACACTATTGGTAATCAGGTTTTAGTCAATGCCGTACAGTCAGCAAAACAAGATATTCAACAGGGGGGGATGATTTCTCTTGCAATTCAAAAAGAGAATGTGTTTCCTCCTTTAGCCATTCAAATGATTAGTATTGGGGAAGAAACAGGTGAACTTGACGGGATGATGGAGAAAGTTGCTGATTTCTATGAAGATGAGGTTGAACAGGCAGTAAAAGCTCTAACTAGCATGATTGAGCCAATTATGATGGTTGGTATTGCGGTAATGGTAGGTACAATTTTAATGTCTATGTATTTACCGATGTTCTCAATCTTCGATCAGGTAGCTTAATTTTTTAAGAGTAAATTTGCTGCGCTAATTAAAGCTATATGATATCAATCAAAAAATCTGACTATGAAATTCTATTATCAGAATATAGTACCCGCCAAGGCTCGATCGCTTTATTGAAGCAATATCGTCCCTATTGGTCGGCACTACCTAGCACCCGCCGACCTGAGCAAAGTTTGATTACAATTCCTCTTCCTGTGGTTCGGATTCGGCGACCAGATTTAACCTCTAATAATCCTCTGCAAACTAAAACACCTCGTATTGCAACTTCTCTGCCCTGCGACCTGGGAATTTTAATGTGCGATCCTGAATGGAAAATTAAGACGGGTACAGAGATTATTGTTTTTATTCATCGACCAGAAGAAGATTTTTCTGATTTGATTGATCGCTGGCGTAAAACGCAGGTTTATCTGGATCGAGATTATGAATGGTTGATGCCACCGAACCTAGAGCATATGGTCAGTGAAGCAGCAGAGTCAATTAATCCTCTATTCGTTGTTTTTAAAGAAACAAGCGATCGCATTAAGCAGGGTCTATCTGGTGCTGGTTTTCCTTACGTAGTGCAGTCTCTCAATTCTCTGACCCTTGATTTTCAGGTCGAAGAAGTTACATCCGATTTGGGCTAAAAATAAAGAATGAGGCAAAGAAAATCATTTCTTAAAAACAGTTTCCTTATCCCTCATCCTTACATGCGGCTAACTATGCGCCTTTGTCCCTCATCCCTTATTTAGTGCGGATAATCACCTTGACGAGCATTACTATCTGAACGTGGTTGAATTACTCCATAACCACCATGATTGCGACAGTAAATAACGTTGATTTCATTGGTTTCGCTATTCAAAAACATATAAAAGTCGTGATCTACCAGTTGCAGTTGCTCTAAGGCTTCTTTTGTAGTCATTGGTGGCATAGCAAAATACTTGCTTCTAACTACCGCAGCTGGTAATTCGGGAGAGCGATCGCTATCCAATTCGTTGATTTCAACTAAATTATCGCTCTCTTCAGTTTCATCTTGGCGATTTTGAGTATGAACATTCTTGACTAAATGTTTTTCTTTATACTTTCTTAGTTGACGAGCAATTTTATCGGCTACCATATCAATACTGGCGTAAAGATTTTCGCTACCTTCTTGGGCGCGAATAACTGTACCATTAGCAAACACCGTTACTTCCGCCTTGTGTTTTCTTTCGATCCGAGAGTTGCGAGCTACAGATAAATGGACATCGACTTTTCCAGTTATATTTTGAAAATGTTTGACTGCCTTTTCTAGTTTCTGTTCCACATAATCATGAATTGATTCTGTGACTGCAATGTTATTTCCCTGGATCAAAAGCTTCATACTCGTTACTCCATAATACACGGTTTATAAGCCAACAAAATATAAATACAGTGTGCCGACCAAAACTTATAGCAAAAAGCATTGATTGATTGAATCAAAAAGTAGCTCTTATTATAAAAAACAAGTAGCTCTTATTATACTTTTTAATCCAGAATCATTTGTTCGTATAGCTATAATTCTTGGATGATGCGAACATCAACTATGTTCCTATATTGTCTTCTAGCGTGATATTTTAGGGCTTGAGTATACTTTATTTCTAAAATTATACTAGAGAGCAATCTATTATTAACATAGATATGTGACGTGTCTAAATATCAAACCTAATATTTTATAACTCCACAATTGAGATAGTTTGCACATCAGTTTTATCTTGAGCAACTGTATCAAATAATGCTATTTTTCTTGATGGCTTTATACTTATAAGATTAACACTTTGTATCTTACAAAACATTAAAATCTGCTTTTTTTTGATGTTACGTTACATTGATTGACATTAATTAAAATAGGCTAGCAATATGCTACAGAAAAAAAGATGTTGTGTATTAAATAATCAACAACTTGTTCCCTTTAAAAAGGCTTGGAGCGAGCAAAAATCTCTGGTTGATGCCAGAATTAATGATGCCGATCTTAAGGATATTTTAATCTTATTGGAACATCCTGTTGTTTACACATTAGGAACTGGATCAAATCCAGATTTTTTACAATTTGATCCACAATTAGAAAAACATGAAATCTATAAGATCGAACGTGGAGGAGAAGTTACCCATCATTGTCCTGGTCAGTTAGTGGGCTATCCTATTTTAAATCTGCGTTACCATAAGCAGGATTTGCACTGGTATTTGAGGCAATTAGAAACGGTAATTATTAATACTGTGGCTAATTATGGTTTGAAAGCCTATCGTATTCCTAATTTGACTGGGGTTTGGTTAGAAGGAAAAAAAATTGCGGCGATTGGAATTAAGGTTCGTCGCTGGATTACGATGCACGGTTTTGCGGTAAATGTTTGTCCTGATCTGAGTGGATTTGACAGAATTATCCCTTGCGGAATCAGCGATCGCCCAGTAGGTAGTTTGGCAGAATTTGTCCCTAACATCACAGTTAATCAAGTTCGGTTCGATATAGCTAGGGCTTTTGCCGAGGTATTTCAGGTGGAATTGATCGAACAAAGACAAAAAGCAAATTAAATACAGTAGAGTAGTTTGTATTGTCATGGGTGGAAACAAAATAGCGTCCATGGATGAACGCAGATGAACGCAGATAGATTAATCTGCTATTTTTTAAATTGAATTGTTTTATGAATCAATCATCTCTTAAATCTATTGATAGTTATTGCTGGGAGAACATCCGTCTAATTGCCTCAGATCTTGATGGGACTTTGACGAAGTCCAAGCAGGCTCCGTCGTTTCACGGCGGAGTATCTTGGACTCAAGGAGAGAAGTTTGATGCTAAATTATTCCAAGCTTTAGTTAAATTGTCTGATGCCAAGATCAATGTCTTAATTACTACAGGAAGATCCGCAGGTTGGGTTCAAGCGATCGCCACTTATTTTCCTGTCGTAGGAGCGATCGCTGAAAATGGAGGGTTAATCTATTGGAATCACGATCCGCAACCACAGATGCTTAGTGAAATTGATCTTAGACAGCATCGTCAGCAGCTAGAGCAAGTATTCAAACTGCTGCAAACTAAGTTTCCTCAGATAAGAGAGTCTTTAGATAATACTTTTCGCCTCACTGACTGGACGTTCGATGTGGAAAATTTAAGTTCCGCTGAATTAGAAACAATCTCTGAGGTTTGTCAGTCTGAAGGTTACGGCTTTACTTACAGTACGATTCAGTGTCATATTAAACCAATTTATCAGGATAAAGCCTATGGTTTGAATAGAGTTATGACTCAGTATTTTCCAGAACTCAAACCAGATCAAATCTTGACTATTGGCGATAGTCCTAATGATGAATCAATGTTTAATCAAGAACAGTTTCCCTTATCAGTGGGAGTGGCTAATGTGAGGCAATATTGCGGTCGCCTGAAATATTTACCAGCATATGTAACTAATGCTGCGCAAGGAGAGGGGTTTTGTGAGTTAGCTGAGTTGATTTTGCAGCATCAAGGGCAATAAAGGGTTGATTAAATTGAATAAACTAGATCAAAAATTCAATTCAACATTAATTTAAGTTTCATCACGTATTACTCAAAAAGTATCTTACAATAAATGACTCATGCACAGGAAATAAATAATGGGTCTTAAAGAACAAATCGGAGAAGACATCAAAACGGCAATGAAAGCCAAAGATAAGATTCGCTTACAAACAGTGCGCGGGATTAAAAAAGCGATCTTAGAAAAAGAGGTTGAATTACGCCCCAAAGGTCAAGATAGCCTTAATCCAGAACAAGAAATAGAATTACTGTCGCAACAGGCGAAACAACGCCGTGATTCTATTGAACAGTTTAAAAATGCAGGTCGAGATGATTTGGCAGAGAAAGAAGAGCAGGAATTAGCCATTATAGAAACCTATTTGCCCGAACAGGTAAGCGATGAGGAAGTAGAAGCTATCATCGACCAGATTATTGCTGATTCTGGCGCTATGACTCTCAAAGACTTGGGTAAAGTTATGGGACCAGCCATGAAGCAGTTAAAAGGAAAAGCTGATGGCAAAAAGATTCAAGCACTGGTCAAAAGCAAGCTAGCATAGCTATCTAGGCTGGCATTAGATATAGAGTTGCCAGCTACAAAATCAAACCTGCAAATTTTAAAATTAGTTAATCAAGCCTTGGGCTTAAGGTAAACTAGGGCTTGTCGCCAGACAATTGTTTGTTGATTGTAATGATCCATGATGCAGAGAGAGTCGGCATCTTGCCAAATAATTTTACCCACCATTAGATCGTCAGTCACTAACTTAAGTTCTACCTCCTGCTTTTCTTTAATGTAGTTTTGTAATAGTTTTACACCAGGTAAAGCAGTATCAAATTCACTCATATTAGTTCTCGTATTCTAGTCAAGGAAAATCAAAGATGATCGAGTTTAGCAAATACCAGGGTTTAGGCAATGATTTCATTTTGATTGATAATCGCCACGCTGCCGAACCGATAATTACTCCTGAACAAGCAGTCGCTATGTGCGATCGCCATTTTGGAATTGGCGGGGATGGCGTGATTTTTGCCTTACCAGGAACTGACGACACAGACTATACCATGAGAATCTTTAACTCTGATGGTTCTGAGCCAGAAATGTGTGGTAATGGTATCCGCTGTCTCGCTAAGTTTATCTTTGATCTTGAAGGAAATTCAGAAATTAATAAATCTTACAAAATTCAGACTTTGGCGGGGGTAATGGTGCCACGACTGGAAACTGGCAATGAGGTGACGGTAGATATGGGGGAACCAGAATTGCTGGGGTCGAAGATTCCGACAACTCTTGAGGGGGTAGAAGGAAAAGTGGTTGCTCAACCTTTAGAAGTTGACAGTGAATCATGGTCAGTGACGACAGTTAGTATGGGCAATCCTCACTGTATTACTTTTGTTGAAGATTCTGAAAAGATTCCGTTAGAGAAAATTGGTCCTTTGTTTGAGCATCACCCTGTATTTCCTCAGCGGACAAATATGGAGTTTATTCAGGTAGTTAAGCCAGACTATATCAAAATGCGCGTTTGGGAAAGAGGTGCAGGTATTACCCTGGCATGTGGTACTGGGGCTTGTGCCTCGGTGGTTGCTGGTGTTTTAAACCAAAAATGCGATCGCAACTGTACGGTTGAACTTCCTGGCGGTTGCTTACAGATCAATTGGTCGGCAGCGGATAATCATGTATATATGACAGGTCCTGCTACAGAAGTATTTGAAGGTAAGTATTATTCATAGATTACTTGGATAAACCGCGTCCACATAAAAACAGGAGTTTTTGTTTAATGGCAAATAATCTTTCCAATCCCCAGTCCCTTATGGGTCGAGGTATCCTTTAGGGCGAACAGTTAACCTAAGAACCATGAGTTTCAAGTTTCAAACTGGACGCGGTTTATATTAGCCGTAGATTGATTTACTTTAGCGATTAAAATCGCGTTCAATCTGCTTGAGGTCTAATGGTTGCTGTAACTCTTGATTCCCATTGGTGCTATTGCTTGAAATGACAGATTGTATGCCCTCAATGGTAGAAATCATGCTGCGAGGGTCCATAAACATGACTTTACTGCTGTCGCTGTTACCAATCTCTTTACCCATCTCCAAATAGTTTTGTGCCAGTAAAAACTGCAAGGCTTCATGGGCATTGGGATCGTTCTCTAATTTTTCCATGACAATTTTCATTGCTTCGGCTGTAGCCTGGGCTTTAAGGACTTGCTCTTGTTTTTCTCCTTCAGCTTTTAAAATAATCGCCTGTTGCTCTGCTTCTGCTTTAAGAATTGCGGCTTTTTTGGCTGCTTCTGCTTGAAGCAACTTGGCTTGAGCTTCCCCTTGAGCAGAGTTGACTGCTGAATCTCGATGTCCCTCAGAAGTTAAAATATTGGCTCGTTTTTGTCTTTCTGCCGCCATCTGCAATTCCATTGAGTCTTGTACCGCTTTAGAGGGCATGATGTCTCTTAGTTCCACTCTCGTGACTTTGACACCCCAAGGATCTGTAGCAATATCTAGCTCTCGCAATAAGATTTCATTGATTTCTGTCCGCGCTGTAAATGTTTGATCTAGCTCCAATTTACCCATTTCTGAGCGAATTTGGGTGAGAACCATGTTGACCATCGCATCACGTAGATTCTCCACTTTATAAAAAGCCTTGTACATATCCATAATGCGCCAGTAGACTACGGCATCAACCGTAATACTGACATTATCGCGAGTGATACAAGACTGAGCAGGAACATCAAGCACTTTCTCTTTGATTGTGTCGCGATAGACAACTTTATCAATAAATGGAACCATGAAGTTTAATCCTGGTTCTAGTTTCTTTTTGTAGCTACCCAAACTCTCGATTAAATATTCTTCTTTCTCTTTAACAATTTTGACTGACCCTGCCAAGGTGCTAGAACCCAGGAGTAATAATACTAAGGTTAAAAACTGTCCCATAATGCATTTCTCCTAAAATTATTGATTGAATAGTGCTTTAGTTATAACTTGATCAAGATAGAAGGTAAGGTCAAAGAGTAAAAAAGCCATACAGCATGTTTTTCTTTTTAGCTTCAATTACTTGGTTATCAATCAAACTGTGATCATCTATTAGACATCCTGCATGAATAGTAAATTAATTTTTATTACCCATTATCCCTGGATAAACAGTTAAATAGTTATTTGTGCAAGGAGTCTATTATCGTTCCCCAACTATTCTTGGTCTAACATTTTGCGGGGTAAAATGATGAGAGTATTTCCTTGCTTACTAACTACAAAGACAGGTTCATTGGGGGCAATATCTCTAGTTTCATCAGCGCATTTTGCTCTCCAAGAGTTACCTTCATACAAAACTCTTCCTGCTTCTCCTGCGGGGATGCCGCCAATTGTAGTTGCTTCTGAATCATCCCCTGTAATTGAAATTTTACGTTTTGGGGTGAATAATCGTCGGGAAATAATGGTTAAGCCAGTGGCAAAAATTAACCACAACCCCATCAGCAGAGTATATTGTGGCAAAAACAATGATACGACTGCTACCAACAGTGCCGCAATACCCATCATGAAACTGACAAAAGCTGTAGGGAAGACAAATTCCATTGAACAGAGAATTCCCCCGACTATTATCCAAAAAAGTGTGGGATTGACCATGAGCAAATAACTTTTACGATAAGAAGGTGTGAAGTGTTAGATAATTTAGATTTAAATAACTTGAATCAAAGTTTAACTTGAGTCACGCTACATTGACATGTGAGGGATGCGCCTAAAGGATATAGATATATTATGCCCTTGTCCCGTCAAGCGGGATAACATGATAATGCGACCCACAACGCGGAGCTAGACCTTTAGGATAAATCGAGTGAGCCTACGCCAGCCTTTGGGATAATTTGTGCAATAGACTTATTGAACGCGAGATATACTGAGGTTTGCCCAGATTTTATAGCCGCATTATTGGGCTAGTAATACTAATTTTAACTACTACAAAGATTAAGCTGCACCTTAAATAAGTAATATTTCATTTAGTGGGCGTAGTTTCGACGAAGGGACGCAAAGCGGTTGCGGAGCGCAAAAGTGCGGTCTTCGGTCACTCGGATGCAAGCTCCGAGTAGTGAGTGCCATCAACTTTTGTAAGAAGCAAGTCGTAGACTCAGCTTTGCCAGTCGTCGTCAGACGACGAACATGCGGGACAGCGCCTACGCGCACCAAGGCGAGAGTTTGCCGCATGTTCGTTGATGAGTCGTAATTGCGGGGAAACCCCGCAATGCTGACCGACGATTGCTTGTACCGCGAGTGTGATTTCACCTGTTGGATGTGGCAAAATCGGGAAAAACATCTTTAACTGCAGGATGGCAAATTTTGCCATTTTTGATATTTAATCCTTGTGCTAGAGCCAGATCTTTTTCAAGAGCCGCTAAACCATGATTTGCGAGCTGTAAAATATAGGGCAAGGTACTATTATTAAGAGCCTGAGTAGCTGTCCAAGGGACTGCCCCAGGCATGTTAGGGATACCGCAATGAACAACGCCTTCTGCTGTGTAGGTGGGCTGAGTATGGGAAGTTGGGTGTAAAGTTTCAATACACCCCCCCTGATCTACTGCAACATCAATAATTACCGAGCCTGGATGCATTTGCGCCACTAAATCGCGAGATACCAAGACAGGGGCTTTTTTACCGACAACCAGCACAGCACCAATTAATAAATCAGCATCTTTTACAGCCTGTTGAATTTGACCAGGAGTACTAAACAGTAATTCTACCCGCGAGCCAAACAGATTTTCTAGATAGCTGAGACGTTCAAGGTTAATATCAATAATTTGAACTTTCGCGCCCATGCCAACGGCGATTTTTGCTGCTTCAGTACCAACCACGCCACCGCCTAAAATGACTATTTTACCTGGGCTAACTCCTGGTACTCCACCCAATAATACTCCTCTGCCCCCCTGTTGCTTTTCTAAATATCTAGCGCCAAACTGAACTGATAAACGCCCTGCAATAATACTCATGGGAGTAAGTAAAGGTAAGCTCCCATTATCCAATTCTACAGTCTCATAAGCGATCGCAATAGTCCCTGCTTTGATTAGGGCTTCGGTTAAATTGCGTTCTGCCGCCAAGTGAAGATAGGTAAACAATAGCTGATCTGATTGCAGATATTGATACTCATGGCTTAAGGGTTCTTTAACTTTTACCACTAGTTCTTTATTCCAAGCCTCAGCAGCATGATTAACAATTTTGGCTCCCGCTTGCTGATACTCTTGATCCATAAAGCCAGCTCCTAGCCCTGCTTTGGTTTCGACAAATACAGTATGCTTTTCAGCTAACGCTTGGACACTATTAGGGGTTAAGCCGACACGAAATTCCTGATCTTTAGTTTCTCTGGGGACACCTATTTCCATTTTGTTTACTCGTTCAAGTAATGGATCAATACTCTACTAGTTAAACAAAATCGACTGTAGTTTATATTACTGTTCATTAATCTTGATAATTATAAGTATTGCTCTATTGCAACTCGTCTTATTTCATTTTGCTCTTCTAGTTAAGAGATTCTAGATATAGCAATCCTATCTGAATTGTAAAAAATATTAGTCTTAAATGTCATTCCTCATTAGTTATTTTGAGGAATGATTATAGATCGTTATATTGAATAGTTTTTGTTTTTTTATGCTTGATTTTATGTTTTCAAAAGATTATAATTATTAACACAATTGTTTTGTAAAAATACTAATTGCGTTGACAGTTAAACTTGATTTATTGGACATCAACTTGCTATTTTAATGTTCTCATAGATAGTTTTTCAAATAAAAAGAAAGAGATTGACAATACACATAAAAATTAAAAGTATAGACTAGGCATTGATTAAATACTAATCAACCATAATAAAAGAACTATATAAAACTGAAAATATAAAATTTAAAACCCAAGTTGTAATTATCGATGATCTATTTGTTTCTTACTTGGCAAATTTAGAGAGAGCCAGTGCTTTTAACGCGGAGTCACTCTGAATACTTTGGCAATTTATTAAGCTCTAGTTACTTATGGTAATTGGATTTAAATTGCGGAAATTCTTTTTGCTCATAAATACTATAATTTCTCTGATTTATAAATCTTCCTGTTTTAATTACTTTAGGCTGAATTATTAAAGTTTGATTCGGTTCTACATCCGTCAAATTCATGTCGGGAGTATCACGACGAGTAATCATTTGATCCTTTGGTTCTAATAAATTATCTATAGTTGTGTAAAAAGTGCTTTTATTTTCTGACGAAAATAATCCACGACTAGTTATATGCTCAACCTCACTAACAATAAAAACTATTTCAAAAGCCTCTCCCATCTTACGCTCAATAAATTCTTCTACTAATGCTGCTTGGTTAGGATATATTTCCTTTTCAGTCTGCAAATTAACATAAATAATTGGTGGGCTTTTTGTCCAATCCACATCTATTTTTGTATGGTGGACTTCTTCCCCTACAGTAATAGTTTCGTTAATTAGTTTATTACTAATTTCTACTTCTAACTGTGCTTGTCTAACTAGCTCCAGAAAGCTTGCCCCTAAGGGAATCAGCATCAAGGTGGTCAAAGCAAAAGTCCAGCCAAGAGCATGACTTACCTGCGTATAACCTGCCAGAATAAAAACAATCATACAGGCTAAAGTAATTCCCAATAAATTTGTTAGATAGAGTAGGAAAGCACCTCTGGCAAAATAAAATTTAGACTGTGATAAAGATAACCCCACTACACACAAAGGTGGCATCAAAGCTACGGCGATCGCCGTACCAGCGATCGCATCACTGACTCCTTTTCTTACCTTAGCAAAAGAGCTAATTCCTCCTGCTACAACTGCAATTCCTAAGTCAACTAAAGTGGGTTGAGTTCGAGCTAAAGTTTCCGAACCAAATTCAGGAATATTGATAATATGACCTGTAAAACTAGAAAGCACCAAAGCTACTATTGTCGCTCCCACAATTGATAGTAATGCTTTACGAAATAGTGAAAAATCTCCATCTAATGCTGCAAAAGCTAAGGCTCTTAAAGGTAACATTAGAGGAGCAACTAACATCGCTCCAATAATTACCGCTGTACTGTTGCTGATTAAACCAAAAGTAGCAATCATACAGGCGCTAATGGTGAATACAATGTAGTTAGTGTTCCAGGTTGCATCTAGCCATAATTCTCTATGTAGCCTTTTAATCGCAATTTCTTTTTCTTGTTTTGGTACTAGCTTTCTAGATTTTCTAAGTAATTTTAGCCAAATAAATTTTGCTGCCCGTTCACGATTGATCATCGTTTTATCTCTCGCATTTAATTTATAAATATTAAAATAAATTTAAGTGTGATCACTTAAATCGTAGTAATTAATATGAGTAGGATTGGTTAGTTGTTCAAGGTTAACTTACCAATAGAATTAATTCAAAGCTAATTTATAAGTAGTTATGATCAAATAAATTTAATCGCCAATAAAATAACAGGCGTTTAAGAAGATGCCAGAACAGTATTAGATTGTGCTAGTACCGCTTCGCTTAAGTAACAAAGGGCCCGCAAAGCATAGCTTTGCCAGTCGTCGTTCAGACGACGATCTGCGCGTATGCGCTGTCCCGCATGTAGTAGGAAGTAGAAAGTAACAAAGGCTTTAGCCGCATGTAGTTATATACAGTCAGGATTTTAACTAAAATAAATGGTTACTCGATTTACGTCCACGTCTACTAGCAAGACCTCGTAATCCTTATTTAAACACCTACACTTTAAAGTGTTTGTCGGTTGCTCACAGAACAAAAGCTAATGGGGTTCTGCGAGATCTGGAGTATTAGGCGGGACATACTGATAAATTAGTCACTCATTGAGGATACACTCTCGACTTTGAGGCTGAGTTTGATAGCACGCCTTCTTTTTCTGCATCTCTTGCAAGCTTTTATGGTGGTGATTCAGCGAGACTGCGGTATAAGAATCTAACGGAAGTCAAGTTCGCATTATTTTAGAAGAAGAGCAAAGTTTGGATGCGGAGATTGGTCAAGTTGATGAGATAGTTGATTTTATCGCTTTTTCTGGTATTGGTGATTTACTGGCTACTACTTATGAAGTGAATTAGTTAAGTTAGAAGCTTATTTTTGTGATGGTAATTGTCACAATCGTTAATTGTATTTGCTATCGATGATAATGATAATTTTGAGCCTGAGAAAATAATAAAAATTGTTTCTAGTATTGATGGAGTTTCCAGTGGAGATCTTTTGCAAAATTCAAAATACGCATCAGATATTGGAACTTATATATATCAAGAAAAAGAAACTTGCAACTTTGCTCAATCTAACAAAATTATTAATTAAAGTAGATTGAGCAAAAAATTGCCCACCTTGATGATCTAACCTTAATGATTAGGCAATAGTTACATCACTAGATAGGTAAACGTTTTGTATAGCGTGAAATAACTTAACTCCCTCAGACATGGGACGCTGGAAAGCTTTTCTTCCCGAAATTAGACCAGAACCTCCAGCCCGCTTATTAATTACGGCTGTCCTAACGGCATCGGCGAAATCATTATCTCCAGAAGAACCTCCCGAGTTAATTAAGCCATTGCGACCTGCGTAGCAGTTAAGTACCTGATAGCGAGTCAGATCGATCGGATGGTCGCTAGATAGTTCACTGTAAACTAAGTCGTGAGTACGACCATACTTTTCGCCAGTGGCTTTAGCTACTGCTGCATATCCACCGTTACACACAGGCATCTTTTGCTTGATAATATCAGCTTGGATAGTTACTCCCAGATGATTTGCTTGTCCTGTTAAATCGGCTGCTAGGTGATAGTCTTGATCTTGTTTGAAAGCATCATTACGCAAATAGCACCAGAGAATTGTCGCCATACCCAATTCGTGTGCTTGGGCAAAAGCTTGGCTTACTTCTTGGATTTGACGGGAGGAGTTTTCTGAGCCAAAATAAATCGTTGCCCCAACAGCTACAGCACCCAAATTCCAAGCTTGCTTAACACTGGCAAACATAATTTGGTCGGAAGGATTGGGGTAGGTCAGCAGTTCATTGTGGTTAAGCTTAACGATAAAGGGGATGCGATGGGCGTATTTGCGGGATGTTAAACCCAAAACCCCTAAAGTTGTGGCAACCGCATTACAGCCACCTTCTAAAGCCAACTGAATAATATTTTCGGGGTCAAAATAAATCGGGTTAGGTGCAAAGGAAGCCGCCCCTGAGTGTTCGATTCCCTGATCTACGGGCAAGATAGAAAGATAGCCCGTATTCGCTAATCTTCCTGTGGAGTAAAGCTGCTGTATACTGCGTAATACCTGAGAATTGCGATCGCTTTGCCCAAAAATACGATTAACAAAATCACTTCCAGGTAGGTGCAGCATGTCTTTGGGAACCTTTGCCTTATGATTTAGTAGGCTGTCTGCTTCATTTCCTAACAAAGATTCGAGAGTGTTAGATGGAGAATAGGTAGTAGTCATAGTTTATTGAGAGAAAATTACTTTAGTCGCTTAAGTTGTTGCTCTGATCTACAGCTTTTTATTCCTTCCTAAGATAGTTTTCTGAATCTCACCTGAGAGTTGCTCAATAAGCAATGTAATTTAAATTACTTTTAATATTTCGGTTAACATCTCACCATGATTGAACCAGTTAATTTTCTTGCGCCGCTGTTTCTTCTATTCTTAATTGTAGTTGCTGCAATATATTTCAATCATCAAGCCTAATGTCAGAAATACGTGGAGTTTGGATTGCTAACTATCCCCATAGTCAGGTATTAACGTCCCGAGATAATATCGCCGCCGCCCTGGATTTTCTTCAGCTTTATGGCTTTAACGTGATTTTTCCTGTGGTTTGGAATCAGGGATATACTCTTTATCCCAGTCAGGTAATGGATAGATACAAGCTACCTGTAATTGCAACCTATTATGCTCAACAACAGCGAGATCCGTTGCAAGAGATTATTACGGAGGCACGACAACGTAACCTGAGGGTAATTCCCTGGTTGGAATATGGTTTTGCTGCTTCTCATCTCCTTAGTGGAGGGCATATTTTAAAACAATATCCTCACTGGCAAGCCCTTGATCGCAAGGCTGCTAAAGTGAGACATGGTGGCTTAACCTGGATGAATGCATTTGAACCTGAAGTTCAGCAGTTTCTCTTAGCCATAATTACCGAGATTGTCAGTAACTATGACGTAGCGGGCATCCAAGGTTGCGATCGCCTGCCTGCTTTACCTGTTAGCGCGGGGTATGATCAATATACAATTGGGCAATATCGAACTGACTATGGTCAAAATCCACCTGATAACTGTCATAATCGTCAGTGGATACAGTGGCGCGCTGATCGCCTGACTCACTTTTTAGCCAGAATGTATCAGGAGGTCAAATCAATTAAGCCTCAGGCAATTGTTTCTCTTTCTCCTGCGGTGTATCCTTTTTGTTTAAATAATCTCTTACAAGACTCTAAAGCTTGGGTAGCAAAGGGCTTATGCGATCTGATTCATCCCCAAATTTATCGACCCAGCTTTGCTGGCTATAACCGTGAAGTTAAGCAGCTTGTAAAAACATATGAGCGCAACTCTTTACCTAGATTTGCCCCAGGAATTGCTTTGACTGCTAATAATCAAGATCTAAGCATTAAAGATTTAGTTAAATGTATCCAAACTAATCGCGATCGCAATTTTTGCGGACAGGTCTTCTTTCACTATGAAGGGTTGCGTAAAGATAATGATACTGTGGCGATCTCACTTCGACAAGCTGCTGGTTTTGATCGCCTTGCCAGTTTCCCTCAATACTTAGTTTGAGTTTTATAAAACGGCGAAGCCGTTGGTTATAAGCTATAAGAATAAAGCTTTTAGATTAAAAACCATAGCCTAACAGTTAGATAAGATACAATTAATTGCATACATAATCTTAATACTGGCGCACAAGTAATTCCAACCTTACTTAAATAAATTTCAAATAACAACTATATTTGATGCTAAACCCCAATTAACTAATATGAAATAGAAAAAAATGATACAAATACAGTAAGCGAAGGTAAGTTTTTAGTCTCCCAATCCCCCACTCCCCTATTCGTAGCGAAGATTTAAGTATTTAACATAATATGACCGTATCTCATCCTGTAGATTTTCAAGACGCTTTTGACATTATCGTTGTCGGTGGTGGACATTCTGGCTGTGAGGCAGCTTTAGCCGCAGCTAGATTAGGCTGTCGCACCCTAATGTTGACTCTTAACTTAGACCGCATTGCTTGGCAACCCTGTAACCCTGCGGTGGGAGGTCCTGCAAAATCTCAGTTAACCCATGAAATCGATGCTTTGGGTGGTGAAATTGGTAAGGTGAGCGATCGCACTTATCTGCAAAAGAGAGTATTAAATGCTTCTCGGGGTCCTGCGGTATGGGCATTGCGGGCGCAGACTGATAAGCGGGAATATGCCGTGGTGATGAAGCAGATCGTGGAAAATCAGGAGAATCTCAGCATTCGCGAAGGAATGGTGACGGATTTGGTACTGGGGAAAAACGACGAGGTCATTGGGATTGAAACCTATTTTGGGGCTTGTTTTGCGGCTAAGGCGGTAATTCTAACCACAGGTACCTTTTTAGGAGGCAAAATTTGGGTTGGTAATAAATCGATGTCAGCGGGTCGGTCAGGGGAATTTGCCGCTACGGGGTTGACTGAAACTCTTAATCAGCTTGGGTTTGAAACTGGTAGGCTAAAAACGGGTACTCCTGCCAGAGTCGATAAGCGGTCTGTGGACTATAGTAAAATGACTCCGCAGCCTCCCGATGAGGAGATACGCTGGTTTAGTTTTGACCCTGCCGCCTGGGTTGAACGCGAACAAATGAACTGTTACCTGACTCGCACAACTGCCGAAACTCATCAGATTATTCGGGATAATTTGCACCTGTCACCTGTTTACGGTGGTTGGGTCGATGCTAAAGGACCTCGTTACTGTCCCAGCATCGAAGATAAAATTGTGCGCTTTGCGGATAAAGAAAGCCATCAAATCTTTATTGAACCTGAAGGAAGAGAGATACCAGAGCTTTATATTCAAGGATTTTCGACGGGATTACCTGAAAAATTGCAGTTAGCTATGCTGAGAACTCTCCCTGGTCTAGAAAACTGCGTTATGCTGCGTCCTGCTTATGCAGTGGAGTATGATTTTATTCCTGCGACCCAATGTTATCCGACTTTAATGACTAAAAAAGTTGAGGGGTTATTTAGTGCAGGGCAAATTAACGGGACAACTGGTTATGAAGAAGCAGCAGGACAGGGTTTAGTGGCTGGAATCAATGCCGTTAAGTTTGTTAAAGGTGAGCCTGAAGTTATTTTTTCTCGTGAACAAAGCTACCTGGGAACTCTAATTGACGATCTGTGTACTAAAGACCTGCGGGAACCCTATCGCATGCTTACCAGCCGTTCAGAATACCGTTTGATACTGCGTTCGGATAATGCTGATCGCCGTTTGACACCATTGGGTCGAGAAATTGGCTTAATCGATGATCGCCGCTGGCAAATCTATACCGACAAGCAAGAGAAGATTGCGGCAGAAAAGGAAAGACTTTATGAAACTAGAATCAAAGAACAAGATGAAGTAGGAATTGCGATCGCTCAAGAAACGCAACAAAAGATCAAAGGTTCGATTACCCTAGCAGAATTGTTGCGCCGTCCTAAATTTCACTATGCTGATCTGAAAAAACATGGTCTGGATAATTCTGAATTAGCGATCGCTGAAACTGAAGGGGCAGAAATTGATATTAAGTACTCTGGCTATATTAAACGCCAGCAGCTACAAATTGATCAGATTGCTAAACATACTAAGCTGAGACTTCCCCAAGATTTGGATTATCTGACTGTAGAAACTCTGCGGATGGAAGCCAGGGAAAAATTAAACCAGGTGAAACCATTAACTGTGGCTCAGGCTACCAGAATTGGTGGTGTTAACCCTGCTGATATCAATGCTTTGTTGGTTTATTTAGAAATGAGATCTCAAAGACAGCAAGCAGTGATTGCCAAGTTGGAGACTTGTTAGTTCACTAATACTCCTCAGTACATGCGGCGATCCTTAGCGCCTTTGTCAGTCCCCCGAAAGAATAACTTATACACTCAAAAGTTAATTAAAACGACCATATGTATTAGTCTTATCGCCATGACCACTGAACAACAATCAGATCTAGAAGAAATTAAAAAGCTGATCAGCGATCGCTTTGATAGGCAAGACGAGAAAATCAATGATATAAGAATAGAAATAGTCAAAGTTGAGTCTAGGCTTGGTGAAAAGATAAACGAAGTAGAATCCAAACTTGCTCAAGATCTAGCGGGAATAAAGGTTGATGCGACTTGGATCAAGTGGTTATTTGGCGGCTTGTTAAGCTTTATTCTGATTTTGTTGAGCGTGATCATTACGGTGATTTTCAAGCTAATTACTTAAGACAGGGATTGCGATTAACTTTTATCAGCTTGCCTAGAATGATTACCTTTAAATTTAAACGTCTATATCAAGCGTTTCAAGCTTATAAAAACTCAGCTAATCTAGGTGACTTTGCTTTACTCAAGGCAGATGCACTAGGGGCGCAGGCTAATCCTGCAATAGTGGAGAAGATGGAGCAAGTTAAAGGTTATCATCCTGCGATCAATCTGGCAAAGCTGGCTCAATTACCTCCTGGTACATTTGGTTATGAATATGCTTTCTTTATGCAACGAAATCAACTTCAACCGCTAAACATTAGCCCAGAATTAGAAGATGTAGCAATAAGTAATGTCTTTGCCTTGAGATATGCCGTTACCCACGATATGTTTCACGTTTTGTTAGGATTTGATACTTCCTACGCAGGAGAAATCGGCGTTTTAGCCTTTGCAGTATCGCAGAAATACAGCAGGTCACAGATTATTAGCCTCTGGGTAGCACAAGTTTTGTATCCAATTCTGGCACCCCAACAGTTCAAAAGTATCCTAGTTAACCTGCGTCGGGGAAAACAGATGGGGCGACAGGCTGATTTTTTGTTAAATTATCGTTTTGAAGAATATTGGGCAGAACCTTTAGCGATTCTTACTCAGAAATTAGGTCTATCTAGTCAAGATCTTTAATCTATTCTGGCATAACTAACGGTTGGCGATCGCTAAATTTTATGTTGAAATTATCTACTTTTGTTTGCATATTAGTCTGCCTGGCAAATGCACTTGCTAGAAGTGCGTATCCTGCTTCTTTTCTATCATTTTCGCATCCTTCTAATTTTTCTAACTCTTCTGTGAGCAGCTGATATACATAAGATATTTCGTGAGATTTACTATCATCTGGAACAATGCCGAGTCCATCCGAGTCATAAATTACTTCTTCAAAATAATACTTGCTATGTTCTTGAATAAACTTATTAATAACTTTGTTGTTGTCTATAAAAGTCATAAATCTTTTTAAGTTGCTTATTCCTTGCTTCCATTTTGTTTCGAGAAGTCTACTAGCTACTCTTTCAAATTCAAGATAAATTTTTCTTAATTCTATTTTTGTAACCTGAATTTCTGTTTGCATATTTAACTTTACCCATTAATTTGAATAGAATGAGACAAACAATTGTACAGTTAGTTTATGAAAACAGCAATTTTGCGATTGCCAAACACGATAAGATGAAATTGCTCTTAATCAGTATTCTGCCTTTAGCTGATAATTGCTCACAAAAACAAAGCGATATTGACAACTAAACGTCCTTAATCGCCTATTTATATTTCTGATTTCTCTTGTGGCTTAATTGATATTTCCAGTGATAAAGATAAGCAGCAGTAATGAACCAAAGCCAGCTTAGTTTTAACATCAAGTCTGGTGCATAAATAGCTTTGTAATCCACTGTGGTTAATGCTTCTATATGTCCTATCCAAAGAAGATGAACAACATAAATTACTGCAATGGGAAAAGTAGCAGCGATCGCTACTCCTAAATGAGCTAAGTTTTGTGTAAGTGATTGAGGAGGTCTTAGCCACTTTGGCGGATTATCCCATAATAAACCCAGTAATAGAGAGTATAGGAAATTAACGAGTAGATATCCGATTAAAGCAACTACTAAAGCGATTAATGCTATTCCTAAGAAGAATAATAAAGCTGTATCATACCAAGGTAATAGAATGCAAAAGATTAAAAAAAAGAGCCAAAAACCAAAAATAAATACTACAATGCTGGCACCATAGGTAGGAATAAATAGCAAAAGTGCATTTCGCCAAGCTTTGAGAGTAGGAAAATCAAACATTATTCTCGATCACAAGTAAGATATTTATAGTCTTCCCATCTTCATAATTTATTAACTCAGAAAATAATATTTTTAACTAACTGAGTTCTCAGGATTTAGTTCTTGAACAGACTTAGCATACATCGCATAACCGTGAGCGCCAAAAAACACAAATTAGAGTAATAGTAATTAGCCTGTTTTCAACAAATAACTAAGTAAAAATTTTTTCTAAACTGATAGTATCTCTAGGCATAATAGCAGGGTAATCGCACGAAATATTAAACTAAAATAAGCCAGAATTGGCAAGGATTTGAAGCAGAAAACCATCATCTAATCCTTGCCAATTCTGGCTTATTTTAGTTTAATATTTCGTGCGATTACCCTGCTATTATGCCTAGAGATACTATCAGTTTAGAAAAAATTTTTACTTAGTTATTTGTTGAAAACAGGCTAATTAC